>NZ_CAJLNI010000007.1 GCF_905207935.1 uncultured Haemophilus sp. | reverse complement strand
TTAAGTGGAATGCCACGCTTGCCATTGAACCTTTGTGGCCTTCACGCGGACCATATACGTTGAAATAACGGAAACCACATACTGGTGATTTTGCTTCAGGTAAAATCGTACGTACATATTGGTCAAATAAGAATTTAGAATAACCGTACACATTTAATGGGCCTTCAAATTCACGCTCTTCACGGAATTCAGTTTTATCACCATAAGTTGCCGCACTTGATGCATACAAGAACGGAATTTGACGATCTAAGCAGTAATGCAATAACTCTTTTGAATACTCGTAGTTATTGTGCATGATGTATTTACCGTCCCATTCAGTGGTCGCCGAGCAAGCCCCTTCATGGAATACCGCATCGATATCACCTAAATCATCACCCGCAATAATTGACGCGATAAAGTCTTCTTTATCGCAGTAATCTGCAATATCAAGATCCACTAAGTTAATGAATTTAGTCCCGTCTTTTAAGTTATCCACTACTAAAATATCTTTGCGTCCCATATCGTTTAATGCTTTAACGATATTACTGCCGATAAAACCGGCGCCACCTGTTACGATAATCATAATTCTGTCCTCTTTAAAATAAGTCTGTGTATTGTAATAGATTTTGTGCCGCTTAGCCAAAAAACTCTGTGAAAAACAACCGCACTTTTAAGCCCCAGTAACTTGTCCAGCCCGTTGTGGCCAAATCCATTTTTCCTTTATTTAAAATAATAATCGTCGGTGTCACATTCACCTGCCATTTATCCGCAATCTTGCCTTGAGGATCATTCACCGTTGTAAACCGATAGTGATGGGTTTGTAAATAATCCTCTACGTCCTTATTTGTCCCTGAACGTAGTGCGACAGAAACTACGGGATAGCCTTCTTCTGAAAGTGAATTAATCGCTGGAGAAGTATAACGACAATAACTGCACCAACTTCCCCAGAAATAAATGATCGTCGGCTTAGCTTGACCTAATTGGGGTAAAAAGAAGGCATTTCCCTGCAAATCATAAAGTGCCGTTGCATTGATTTCAGGCGGAATATTAGGTTTACGAGTAAAATCGAGAATACTGCTTACAATAATCAACGTCAGCAAGATCGAAATCGCATTTTTAAATAAGGTTTTAAGTTTCACAACAAATTCCATAATCTCGGATAAATGGATTGTAATCGATCAGAAAAGTGCGGTCAAAATTGCAGATATTTTGTTATAAATACATTATCTAAACTCGGCATCACATAAAAAATGCTCCTATTATAAAAATAGGAGCATTATTTAATAACTATAAATTTTCAATTCCTGTAGTTACACTAAATGATTTTGTCTCTTTAGGTTTTAGCATAATTAAACTTCCTGCTTTTTTAGCTGCTAAAAAACCTTCTGGCCTACAAGTTGCTGGTAATACAAATGCACCTACTTGTTGATCCTCATTAAACAAAATCCATCGTGTTGCATAATTAAAGTCTTTAGATGAGAATTTTGTTACATAACTATGCCCACTAGGTGATTTCATTTTATATTCTAAATTCTCTTGATATTTACTGAGATTATCCATAAAGAATACTATTTCAGGATCATACATCACATCATTATCTAATTTATCAAGATGGTATTCCCCTTTTTTAATTTTATCATTAAACTCAAGCCACTTTTCTGTTGGGCTAACGTGAGCTGGTATAGTTTCTCTCAAAACAATAGCCTCATCAGGAATATTCTGTGTTAACACCGCACCATGCTCATAACAATAATTCATGTGGCACATGTATTGCAATGGCATATCAACACTAGATAAATTAGTTACACTCATTTGAATATCAAATAAAGTACTATTTGAATAAAGTGTTACAGCTGGTCTTGCTGAATAATGATTTCCAAACCCTTTCACATATTCAACTTCTCCCGTAAGGGTTATTGAATTATTATCAATGATTAACCAGGCATTATTAATAATTGAACAGGGCATCTCTCCATGTAAAACATGATCATCTTCAGGGCTTGGACAGCCATTTCTGATTAACCCTGAATGAAAAGCAAAACATCCGTAAGTATCAACAATACTATTACCAAATTTCGGCTCTGAAAACATATTCTTCATTTTTAATGAATGTTTACCAAATTCAGCATCCCAAATAATTTGACCATAAAAAGGCAATACAATAATAAATCCTTTTTTATTACAAATTTTTATTGCTTCAATTCCTGATTCATACTTAAAACCAAACACTGTAAAATCATTATTACTAAGCAATACTTTTTCATCTCTAGAAAATAACTCTTTGAATAAAAATAACTTCGTTTCCATTATTCCTCTCCTTTTTCTAATTTCATTTTATTCCAGAAGTAATATCCAACATAGATAAAGCAAAGCGTTGGTACAACAAAAGCCAATTGTAAAGATCCTAAAGTATCAGAAACATATCCATGAATAGCAGGAACAACTGCAGCCCCAATAATTGACATTACTACAACAGCTCCGGCTACTTCCCGATGTTCTTGCTTAACAGTTCCTAATACAGATGTATAAATTGTAGCCCAACATGGTCCAAACAATACACTTGCAAAAATTGCAGCATAAACAGCTGAAAAGTCATGAACAAAAGAAGTATAAGAGAGAGTAAATACACCAAGAATAGAATACACGAACAATACTGCATCTGATTTAAACTTAGTCATTAAAAAATTTGCTACAAATTTTCCGATGAAAAAACCAATAAAACTATATATCATGAAATTTGAAGCATCCCTCTCATTAATATTACTTAAATTTAAAGCTAAACGTATTGTAAACGACCATACTGCAACCTGCATGCCCACATATAAAAATTGAGCAATAATTCCTTTCTTAAATTGTTTATTCTTTGATAAATATTTCAATGTATCAATGAATTTCACATTAGTAGCTAAAACTTCATTTTCAGCTTTGCATCTAGGGAATTTTGTCAATAAGAACAACAAAGTAACAGCAATTAATACAAAAATAAGATATTTATAAGGTTGTAATGTATGCTCAAGCAATGATAATTTAAATTCATGAGCTTGATCTGGTGACATCGTAAGCAATTGTTCTTTCAAGCTAGCACCTTCTTGGAAGATTAAATATTTACCCAGTAAAATGCCAGAAATCGCACCAATCGGATAAAATGTTTGACTAATATTCAGTCTTAATGTCGCATAATCTCGATGGCCGAGCATAGAACTATAAGTATTTGCTGATGTTTCAAGGAAACTTAAACCGATAGCAATAGAAAATATAGCAGCTAAAAACATAGTATAAGTAGCCATGTGAGAAGCTGGATAAAACATTGAACAGCCTATAATATACAAGGTTAAACCAATCAAAATAGCAACTTTATAACTTGTTTTCTTTATTACTAGAGAAGCTGGAATTGCAATTAAGAAATATCCACCATAAAAGGCACTTTGAACTAATGCACTTGCAAAGTCACTTAATGTGAATACACTCTTAAATTGAGTAATAAGAATATCGTTTAAGCTCGCGGCAGCCCCCCACAATGGAAATAGACAAGATAATAATATGAACTGAAATATAGGTGTTCGATTCAAATATCCATCAGGCATTTGCTGTATTCCTTTCATAACATACTCCTTATAATTTACCCAAAAAACACTCAAATTCTTTTTTATCCGGATATGATATTTGAGTACCTTGACCAGTCACACTATAAGCTGAAAATGCAGAGGCCATGTTCAAAGATGCTAAAATATCATGCGTTTTAACAAGATAGTGTGCAAAACATCCTATAAATGCATCCCCTGCTCCACTAGTATCAATAGCATTAACCTTATGAGGAACAATATGATGAATTACATTTCCATCTAGCCATATCGCACCTTTCTCCCCCAAAGTAACAACAAGATTTTTCAATCCTTTTGAAATCAATGAATTAGCTGCTATCAGAATTTCATCAATATTAGAAACTGGTAACCCTGTAAGAATTTCTAATTCAGTCTCATTAGGCATAAAAAAATCACACTTACACACATAATTAATATCTAAATTTGGATCAGCTGGAGCTGGATTTAATATCACAGGTATATTATTTTTAACTGCAAAATCAATTGAGTAATAAACAACAGATAATGGAACCTCTAATTGCAAAATAATAAGCTTACATTTTTTAAGTTCATTTTCTGCGTCATCTATATCTTTTGTTGATAAGTGACTATTTGCACCTTTAATAATAAGAATGCTATTTTGGGATGACTTATCTACAAATATCGGTGCGATACCACTGGAAACGCCTTTTGCTACTGTTACATAATCAGTATTTATACCATTCAGATGAAAGTTTTTTAGTGTGTTATCAGCGAACAAATCATCTCCAACTTTTGTTAACATCATCACATCCGATCCTAACTTAGCAGCAGCTACTGCTTGATTAGCACCTTTACCTCCACATCCTATCTTGAAGCTAGGAGCTTCGATTGTCTCACCCAACTTAGGCATCCGATCTATATATGTAATCAGATCAACCATATTTGAACCAATAACTGCAATATCCATACGACCTCCATTTCAATTGTTAATAAAGTAACATTTTATTTAAACAACAGTATAATCCTCAAAAAATGTTAAAAAAGTGACAAAGATCACAGTTCTAGAAAAAACCTTTATGATATTATTAGAAGCAATAAAACTATAACCACATATCACTATGGACAGAAAAAACAATTCAAGAATAAAAAGCTTAGAATTTATACTCAGAACAATGAGCTCTATAAAATTAAGAGATGCCGCCAATATACTAAGTGTATCTGAAATGACTTTAAGAAGAGATTTAAGTACTGAAGGATGCCCTTTAATTCTACTAGGTGGTCACATAGTCAAAGCTCCTCAAAACCATCATGAGGCTAACTATCTGATTTTTGAACAAGAAAATAAGAATTTAAAGGAGAAAATGGCTATAGGTAAAGCAGCAGCAGAACTTGTTGAAAATGGGGATGTTATTTTTTTTGATTGTGGTTCAACAATCCCTTTTATTGCATCACAAATAAAATCAGATATAAAATTTACTGCACTTTGTTGTTCTCTAAATACATTTACAATTTTGCAAGAAAAAAGTAATTGTGAAGTAATACTAGCAGGTGGTTCATACTCTAGTCACAACTCCTTTTTCACTCCAATTAATAACTCAGAAATAGAATCGATACTTACAACTAAAGCCTTTATTTCTGCGGCAGGAGTAAGCGATGAATATGGTGTTAGCTGCTTTGATTATAATGAAGCAAAAGTAAAAAAAATGGCAATGAAAAAAAGTAAAAAGAATATATTGGTATTTGATCATATGAAAATAGGACTCGTAAGAAAAGCATATATTAATGATTTAAATCAATTCGACTTATTAATATGTGATCAAGAATTACCAAAAGATTTCATAATAAAGAATAATCATCAATAATAACAGGTGACTAAGTTAAGGAGAAAAATATGAATAGTAAACAATTAGCACAATATATTGATCACACTGCCCTTACTGCTGAAAAAACAGAACAGGATATTCTTAAACTCTGCGATGAAGCTATTCAATACGGCTTTTATTCAGTCTGCATTAATTCAGGTTATATTCCTTTAGCCAAAGAAAAACTCGCTGGCTCAAACGTCAAAATTTGTACGGTAGTCGGTTTTCCACTTGGTGCCAACTTATCCTCAGTCAAAGCGTTTGAAACCCAAGAAGCGATCAAAGCTGGTGCAGGTGAAATCGATATGGTAATTAATGTCGGCTTGATTAAATCAAATCAATGGGATGCCGTAAAAGAAGACATTCAAGCTGTATTAACCGCTTGTCATGGCGTGCCGCTTAAAGTGATTTTAGAAACGTGCTTACTCACCAAAGAAGAAATCGTAAAAGCCTGTGAAATCTGTAAAGCATTGGGTGTGGCATTCGTTAAAACCTCAACGGGTTTCAATAAAGGCGGGGCAACCGTAGAAGATGTGACATTAATGAAGAAAACGGTAGGCAACATTGGCGTAAAAGCCTCTGGCGGTATTCGTGATACTCAAACCGCACTAGCGATGATTGAAGCAGGAGCTACACGAATTGGTGCAAGCGCAGGCATTGCGATTGTAACGGGTGTTTCTGGTAATGCCTCAAGCAATTACTAATCGATAATAAAAAAGGAGATTGAAGTGTATGCTTCAATCTCCTTTTTAATCATCAAAGACTCAATTAAGCTTTAATTTGTCCTTTCAAGAAATCTAACAACTGATCTTTTGCAATCATTTGTTTTTCACCAGTACGGCGATTTTTGTATTCGATTTCGCCATTTGCGAGATTTTTCTCACCAATCACCACCATGTGTGGCACGCCGATAAGTTCCATATCTGCAAACATTACACCTGGACGCTCTTTACGGTCATCAAAGATCACTTCTACGCCTTGTGCTTGTAAAGTGCGGTACAATTCTTCGGCATATTCTTGAACACTTTCAGATTTATGCATATTCATAGGCACGACGGCTACGGTGAATGGCGCAATTTCATCTGTTGGCCATACAATACCGCGATCATCAAAATGTTGTTCAATCGCTGCAGCAACCACACGTGTTACACCAATCCCGTAACATCCCATGGTTACGACCATTGGACGACCATCTTCACCTTGAACGGTTGCATTCATCGCTTCTGAATATTTTTTACCTAATTGGAAAATATGACCTACTTCGATACCACGTTTAATCAATAAGGTACCTTTACCATCTGGGCTTGGGTCACCTTCAACCACGTTACGAATATCCGCCACTTTTGGTAACGTCACATCACGTTCCCAGTTAATATTGAAGTAATGTTTACCATCAATGTTTGCACCCGCACTGAAATCAGACACTAATGCCACTGAACGGTCAATAATCACTGGAATATTGAGATTAACAGGGCCTAATGAACCCACACCTGCACCGATTTTGGCTTTGATAACAGCTTCGTCTGCAAACTCAAATGGTGAAGCCACTTCAGGTAATTTTTCCGCTTTGATTTCGTTTAATTCATGGTCACCACGAATGACTAATGCCACTAACGGTTGATCTTCGCTTGCCCCTTTTACAATCAAGGTTTTAACCGTTTTCTCAATTGGCAAATTGAATTGTTCCACCAACTCTGCAATTGTTTTAGCATTTGGTGTATCAACTAATTCCATCGCTTTCGTTGGTGCGGCACGCTCACCAATTGCCATCGCTTCCGCTAATTCAATGTTTGCAGCGTAATCCGATTCCGTAGAGAAAATCACATCATCTTCACCGCTGTTTGCTAACACTTGGAATTCATGTGATGCACTACCACCGATAGAACCGGTGTCCGCTTGTACGGCACGGAAATCCAAACCTAAGCGATTGAAAATATTGCTATAAGTTTGGTACATCACATCATAAGTTTGTTGCAAGCTAGCATGATCCGCATGGAAAGAATACGCATCTTTCATGATAAATTCACGTGAACGCATGACACCGAAACGAGGACGCACTTCATCACGGAATTTGGTTTGAATTTGGTATAAATTGATTGGAAGTTGTTTGTATGATGACACTTCGCGACGAACTAAATCCGTAATCACTTCTTCGTGTGTTGGACCTAATACAAAGTTACGGTTTCCGCGATCCTCAAAACGAAGTAATTCTGGACCATATTGTTCCCAACGACCTGATTCTTCCCATAATTCTGCTGGTTGCACGACTGGCATTTTGATTTCAAGTGCGCCGCTTTTATCCATTTCTTCACGAATGATTTTTTCTACTTTACGGAGCACACGCCAGCCTGTTGGCATCCAGTTATAAAGACCTGAAGCAAGAGGGCGAATCATCCCCGCACGAAGCATTAATTGATGGCTCACAATGGCCGCTTCAGCTGGGGTTTCTTTTAATGTTGAGAATAAATATTGACTTGTACGCATTGAATTAACCTTAGATTCTAAGCATTGAGAAAAAATTGGTGAGAGTATAACAAAAAGTGCGGTCATTTTTAACCGCACTTTTTTCTGAGAAAAGATTATCTTCTCGGTAAGTATCTAACTGGATCGACAGATTTACCTTTATAACGGATCTCAAAGTGAAGTTTCACAGCATTGGTCCCTGTGCTACCCATTTTCGCAATCTCTTGGCCCGCTTTCACTTCTTGTTGATCGCTAACTAAGATCTTGTCATTGTGTGCATAAGCACTTAAGAAATCATCGTTATGTTTGATGATGATTAAGTTACCGTAGCCACGTAACGCGTTACCCGCATACACAACACGACCGTTCGCTGCGGCTTTAACTGCTTGGCCGCGAGAACCACTGATATCAACCCCTTTATTACCACCATCAGAGTTAGAGAAACTTTGGATCACGTTACCTTGGGTTGGCCATTGCCATGCGATATTCGACGCAACTGGTGCCACAACATTCGCATTAACTGGTGTATTGTTTGTGGTTTCCACCTGTGTTGTGGTTGTTGCTGGTGTGCTAGGTGTATTGTTTGTGAAAGCTGGTTTTGCAGGTTCACCATTACCCACACCTGATTTAATAGGGCCAATTACCGTACCATCAGAACCAATTTGTGTACCATTTGCACCAGGTGTATAAGTCACTTCTGGCTCAGCAGGTGCCGCTGGTGCGGTAGTTTTCACTGGAACTGTTGTGGTGATTGTTTTAGTTGAACAATTTGAAATTTTTAATGTTTGACCCACGCTTAAGCTGTAAGGCTCTTTCATATTGTTCATGCTCGCCAAATCTTTTACGTCCATACCCGTCAAGTAAGCGATTAAGAACATGGTGTCGCCTTTGTTGACTTTATAGGTATTTCCTTTGTATGAACCTTTTTGAATTTGGCTGTAATCTGGTGCATTGGTATTTGGATTACGCGGCACGTTAATTGCACCTGAGCTGGTACAATCAGAAACTGTTTTAGTTACCGTTTTAGTTTGCGGTTGAACCGGTGCTGGAGCAGGCTGTGGTTGAGTTGCTGCTGGCTGTTGTACCGGTTGATAAGTTGGTTGGAAACTTGGCTGTGGTGTTTGAGTTCCCGTTGGCACGCTGCTGCCCATTGTACTTGGCATGGTATTTTGTTGGATTTCTGGCTGCCATGTACCACTAGAGTTATTATCAACAGGTTGCATTACACCTGGAGAAAGTGTGCCATCCACATTTTCAATTGGTGCAGGGCTATTTGAACTACAAGCCGTTAAAATAGCGATACTCACAGGGAGCAATAAAAACGATTTTTTCATTTATTCTTCCTTTAATATTAAATTTATTTCATTTGATTTGGCATCGAATTCTTTTCAATTTCCGGCATAAAGCTACCACCGGCAACAGCTCCCGTTCCTTCTACTGGTTGCATAATACCATCTGGCAATGCATCGGGATCTTGTTTTTTTGGTTCTCCCGTACACGCTGAAATCAGCAATGCACTCGAGATAATAAAGAGTAATTTATTCATAAAAAAGGTCATCCTGTTATTTTAAAATAATATAAATAATCACGGCTAAAGCAACGACACTCCAACCAATGACTTCAATGGATTTACGTAATTTCGCGGCGAATTTTTCTCCGCCCCATGCGGCGAGTTTTGCCACTAAAATAAAACGAGCAAAACGCGATACAAATGCGGTAATCACAAATGGGATAAATGCCATTTGCATCACACCTGCACAAATCGTGAAAACTTTATAAGGAATTGGACTAAAACCAGCAACAAAGACTACTAAAATGCCCCATTCTTTAAACCACGCCATGGCCTGTTCCCAAGCAGCTTGGTAGCCCCATTGTTGAATATAACCTTGAACCCAATCAAAGGCATAGTAACCAATAGCATAACCAATCATTCCACCGACAACCGAAGCAATCGTAGTATAAAGCGCAAAACGAAACGCACTTTTCGGCTTTGACATTGACATTGGAATCAACATCACATCGGGTGGAATTGGAAAGAAAATAGCCTCAATAAAACTCACAAAGGATAGCCAAAACACGGCAAAGCGATGTTTTGACCATTGCATCGTTTTATCGTACATCGCACCAAAAATATTCATTCACTTATCCTTCATGGGTTCAATGGGGAAAAATTCGTTTCAAAATGGCACATTATTCACTTTCCAGCCAATCTTGTAAAGCAGCAATTGACTGATGAGCCGTAAGATCGGCTTGAATTGGCGTAATGGAAACATAACCATTTTTTACTGCATGGAAATCGGTGCCTTCACCATCATATTCCGGCAAGCCTGATGGCCCAATCCAATAGATATTTTCGCCACGAGGATCTTCCTGTTTAATCACTTCAGCTGCAGATGTGCGATAGCCTAAATGACACACCTTAATACCTTTAAGTTCTTCGTAAGGCAAATCTGGTACATTGATATTGATCACTTCACGTTTATTCAATAATTGAGGATGTAATTTAGGGATCAAATCACACACCACGCGAGCCGCTGTTTCATAATGCTGACGACCATCTAAAGAGACGGCAATGGCTGGCAATCCTAAATGACGTCCTTCCAATGCAGCGGCCAAAGTACCGGAATAAATCGTATCATCCCCCATATTGCAACCCGCATTAATGCCAGATACCACAAGATCAACTTGGCCAGATAAAAAACCATTTAAGGCCAAATGCACACAATCTGCAGGGGTGCCATTCACGCAATAATCTCCGCAATCTAAATGACGAGGGCGAAGTGGCTCAACAAGCGTTAATGAGCTTGATGCTGCGCTGCGATTCCGATCCGGCGCGACGATCACCACATCGGCAATTTTTCGTAATTCTTTTGCTAAAACTTGAATCCCTTCGGCGTGAAAACCGTCATCATTGCTGACTAAAATTCGCATTATTCTTCTTCCTTAATATTCACTAACTCTCGCACCAATGCAGTGGCATAACTCCCTGCCGGCAAATAAAACGAGAGTTTCAATCCTTCTTCAACAAACGTCCAATGGAAATCTTTTGCTTGCATCAATAAAGGGCGGCGAGCGGCTTTCATTCTTTCTTGTTTCATTAATTCTTGGAAAACCTGATGTTCCAAAACCACTTGATTTTCGACCGCACTTGCAGATAAATTTTCTTCGCCAATTAAAGGCGCAGTGAGCAAAATATCTTGTTCGTTCAAACGCTGCTGTAAGACCGCTAAATCTTCATTTTCATCAGCCTTAAACCAACTGTGCGATCCGTTTAATTGTACAATATCGTCTCTTAGAACCCGATCTGCCACATTTTGTTCAATTCGTTCTGCCACAACTAAATTAAAAATTTCACTGCGAGCTGCGGAAAGGTAAAAACTGCGTTTTTTACGATCTTTGACCTTAATCTCTCCTTTAGCCCAACGAATCGCTTGAGTCAGATTATGACCATCGCGTCCAAAACGTTGTTCGGTGAAGTAGTTAGGAAAACCATATTTCGCCACAAAATTTAAGCGCTCATTCAACTCATCACTTTCTTTTGCACCACGCAATAAAATCTCGAAGGTATTTCCTTGAAGACTGCCCGTGCGAATTTTACGATTGTGGCGAGTGACGTCTAAAATCTCGACACCTTCCAATTGAAATTGGCTAAAATCTGGCGTTTCCTTACCCGGCATTTGCAAACAAAACCATTGTTCTGTAATACCATGGCGATCTTTTAAACCGGCATACCCCATATTTCGATCAGAAATACCCGCAAACTTGGCAAGTTTTTCGCCCACAAACAATGTATTGCAATCCGTTTTACGGATTTTTACCGCCACAAATTCGCCTTCGCCTGACATTTCATAGCCAAAATCTTCTTTAACAATAAAATCAGCGAACTCTTGCTTTAAAAGTGCGGTTGTTTTTGGCGGTGTTTTTAAGGTGAAATAAGGGAGATGTTTGACCATTTTTTTCGTTCTAAAATAAGAAAGCCCAGCTTTTTCGCTGCAATAAATAGCGTGATCAGCTGGGCGTGTTAAGCACAATTTATTCGCGTAGAATTTTAACCTTTCCGCCCCTTCAAGGCAAACTGAAATGAGAATAAATTTTTAGCGACATTTTCATCTTTATCCCCTACAATGACCGCACTTTTTCTGACAAAAGGAATGCCTTATGACGAACTTTAACGAACTTCAAGAAGAAACCCGTGAAATCATTACGGATTTATTAAATGATGGCAGTGATCCGGATGCCCTTTATATTATCGAACATCACATCGCCCATTATGATTTTGATATCTTAGAAAAAATTGCCGTAGATGCTTTCAAAGCAGGCTATGAAGTGTCAGAAGCAGAAGAATTTGAAGATGAAAATGGCAAGGTCATTTTCTGTTTTGACATCATCAGTGAAGTGGAATTAAAGCCTGAAATTATCGATGCACAACAAAAAGAAATTTTACCATTAGTCGAAAAATACAAAGGCATTTATGATGGCTGGGGCACGTATTTTGAAGCTCCAAATGCGGAAGATGATGAATACGGTGATGACGGCGAATTTTTTGACGATGAAGATGTCGAAGACGACAACGAACGTTTACATTAATAATGTGGGGTGGAGTTAATCACCCCTAATTTTTATCTTACCCAAATAGGAATGAAAAAATGAAACTCAAAGCACTTTCTCTTGCATTACTTGCCTTGCCTATCGCTTCTTTTGCAGAAGAACCAGTCGATAATTATCCAACCCTGGTGAACTTTACCGTTGAATCGGAAAAAAATGTAGAACGCGATTTATTTCGAGTGTCCCTTTTTTACCAAGCGGAAGGCAATGATTTATCCGCACTCAATAAAACCATGGCAGAAAAAATGAATAAAGCCATTGAGCTAACGAAAGCACAAAGTGCGGTTGAAATTAAAGACAACTCTCGTAATACCTGGATTCGCTATAATGATAAAGGCAAACAACAAGGTTGGACTGCCCGTGCGGAATTAACCTTAGAAAGTAAAGACTCTCAAGCGTTATCAACCTTAGTGCATGAATTAGATGGTGTCTTAGCGATTGATAGCGTAAGCGCCTCCGTTTCACGTGAAAAATTAAGTAGCTTAGAAAATGAATTAACCAAAGAAGCATTAACAAAATTTAAAGATAAAGCCCTATTACTTCAAGAATCTTTGCAGATGAAAGGTTATACCATACAAAACCTTGAGATTTCCTCACCCAATGATTCAACGAACGATTATCCTATTTATGCCGCAGCCGAACTAAGCTCTAAAAGTTTATACTCGAGTGAGAAAGATGAAACTTACACTCAAAGTGGCAAAGAGAAAATTAAAGTCAGTGTGAATGCGCGAATTGCATTGCTTAAAGAATAATTTTCTATACAATGAACGACGATTTTTTTAATAAGGAAAACAATATGAAAGTAGCAAAAAATACGGTTGTGAGTATCGCTTACCAAGTACGTACTCAAGACGGTGTATTAGTTGATGAAGCACCAGCAAATCAACCATTAGAATATTTACAAGGCCACAATAACTTAATCATTGGTCTTGAAAATGCCTTAGAAGGTAAAGAAGTTGGCGACAAATTTGAAGTGCGTGTTCAGCCAGAAGAAGGCTACGGCGAATACAATGAAAACATGGTTCAACGTGTACCAAAAGATGTATTCCAAGGCGTTGATGAAGTGGTGGTTGGTATGCGTTTCTTAGCTGACACAGATATCGGCCCTGTTCCTGTTGTGATCACGGAAGTGGATGGCGATGAAGTGGTGGTTGATGGTAACCACATGTTAGCGGGTCAAGAATTACACTTCACTGTTGAAGTTGTTGGTACTCGTGAAGCAACATTAGAAGAAATTGCTCACGGTCACGTGCATGGTGAACACGATCATCACCATCATCACGATGATGAAGGTGGTCACGGCTGCGGTTGTGGCGGTCACGGTCATCATCACCATGATCACGATCATGGACACGGCGGTTGCTGTGGCGGTGGTCATAAACACGATCATGATCACGGACACGGTCATGGCGGCTGTGGTTGCGGCGGTCACTAATCTTAATCTAGAGATAAAACTAGAGACAAAAAAAGTGCGGTTAAAAATAACCGCACTTTTTCTTTATCTAAACTTTCATTACAGAATGAATCGACTTAAATCTTCATTTTCAATCACTTCGCCTAATGCCTCAATCACATAGGCCGCATCGATATTCACGGTTTGTCCGTTCATATCGCTCGCATCAAATGAAATTTTATCCATTAAACGTTCCATAACGGTATGTAAACGTCTTGCTCCGATATTCTCTGTTTTCTCATTCACACGGAAAGCTGCTTCAGCAATTTTCTTAATCGCATCTTGTGTAAACTCAATACTCACGCCTTCTGTTGCCATGAGGGCTTTATATTGCTCTGTTAAAGACGCATTTGGCTCAGTTAGAATACGCTCAAAATCTTCTGCCGTTAATGCTGATAATTCAACACGAATCGGCAAACGACCTTGCAACTCTGGGATTAAATCTGATGGACGCGCCACTTGGAATGCACCCGATGCAATAAAGAGAATATGATCAGTTTTCACCATCCCATGTTTGGTATTAACCGTTGAACCTTCCACCAATGGTAATAAGTCACGTTGCACACCCTCACGAGAAACATCCGCACCACTGTATTCGCCTTTTTTACAGATCTTGTCAATCTCATCAATAAACACAATACCGTTTTGCTCAACTGCATCAATGGCTTTTTGTTTCAATTCTTCTGGATTGATCAATTTGGCTGCTTCATCGTCAATTAAGGTTTTTAATGCATCCTTAATTTTCATTTTGCGTTTTTTAGTTTTATCCGAACCCAGGCTTTGGAACATGGATTGCAACTGATTGGTCATTTCTTCCATACCAGGAGGTGCCATGATTTCCACCCCCATTGAAACACCCGCAGACACATCAATTTCAATTTCTTTATCGTCTAATTGACCTTCACGTAATTTTTTACGGAACGCTTGGCGAGTACTGCTGTTGGTATCGTGGTTTTCCACTTCACCCCATTGATTTTTTGGTGGTGGTAGTAATGCATCTAAAATACGATCTTCAGCCGCATCTTCTGCTTTCGCACGATTTTTCGCAATTTCTTGCTGGCGAACCAATTTCATCGCACTGTCCGTTAAATCACGAATAATGGAGTCCACTTCTTTCCCCACATAGCCCACTTCGGTGAACTTGGTCGCTTCCACTTTAATGAATGGTGCATTAGCTAATTTTGCAAGACGACGCGCAATCTCGGTTTTCCCCACACCTGTTGGACCAATCATTAAAATATTTTTAGGGGTCACTTCATGGCGAAGTGGCTCTTGCAACTGCATTCTTCTCCAACGGTTACGTAATGCGATCGCAACCGCTCTTTTCGCCTCTTTTTGGCCGATAATATGTTGATCTAATTCGGAAACAATTTCACGAGGGGTCATTTCAGACATAATTTTTCCTTATTTATTCGGTAATTCTTCGATAGTGAAATTCGTATTGGTAAACACGCAAATATCACCGGCAATTTTTAAAGATTTTTCCACAATTTCACGAGCTGATAAATCGGTATTTTCCACCAACGCACGGGCTGCCGACAACGCATAATTACCGCCTGAACCAATCGCTAAAATCTGATCGGCTTCCGGTTGCACCACATCACCAATACCGGTAATGATTAAACTTTCTTTTTCATCCGCCACAATCAGCATCGCTTCTAACTTGCGTAACGCACGATCGGTTCGCCAATCTTTGGCTAATTCCACCGCGGCTTTTAACAAATGCCCTTGATGCATTTCTAATTTACGCTCAAATAATTCAAATAAAGTGAACGCATCTGCTGTGCCGCCTGCGAAACCGGCTAGAACTTTGCCATTATATAAACGGCGTACTTTGCGGGCATTCCCCTTCATCACTGTATTGCCTAGTGAAACCT
The DNA here is from genome assembly GCF_905207935.1 of uncultured Haemophilus sp. Taxonomy (GTDB): domain Bacteria; phylum Pseudomonadota; class Gammaproteobacteria; order Enterobacterales; family Pasteurellaceae; genus Haemophilus_D. Next base: position 13,215 of record NZ_CAJLNI010000007.1, on the reverse strand, counting down.
GTCCATCGCCCCCAACAACTACTTGGCCATTACGACGTACGCTTACAATTGTTGTCATTCTTTTTATCCTTCTTTTAAGAAAAGTTATTCGTTATATGGCGATCGATTCCGCCAAATTCAAGGGGAAATTTTTCTTTGATGCTTTATTAAACAACCATCTCAAAAAAATGTGACAAAGATCACTTTTTTAAATAGCAAACGATTGCTATTATTTCACATCCATATTTTAAAGGAATATGATTTGTTACAAGTAAAACAAACTACTTAATGAGGAAAACATGAAAAATTTACTTAAACTTTCTGCCATTGCAATTTTAGCGGCAAGCGCAGTCTCTACTTTTGCATCAAACAAAGAACCTTACACTGAACAAGGTACAAATGCTCGTGAAATGACAGAGCAAAAACCGATTCACTGGATCTCTGTTGAGCAGTTGAAAAAAGAATTGGAAGGTAAAGCACCCATTAATGTGAGCTTCGACATTGACGATACTGTACTTTTCAGTAGCCCTTGTTTCTATCACGGCCAAGAAAAATACTCTCCAGGTAAAAATGATTACTTAAAAAATCAAGATTTCTGGAATGAAGTGAATGCAGGTTGTGACCAATATTCCATTCCAAAACAAATTGCGGTGGATTTAATTAATATGCACCAAGCACGTGGTGACCAAATTTATTTTATTACCGGTCGTACAGCGGGCGATAAAGATGGTGTGACACCAGTGCTACAAAAAGCCTTTAATATTAAAGACATGCACCCTGTAGAATTCATGGGCGGTCGCAAACTTCCAACTAAATATAACAAAACACCTGGTATTATTGAGCACAAAGTGAGTATTCACTATGGTGACAGCGATGACGATATCCTCGCAGCAAAAGAAGCTGGTATCCGTGGTATTCGTTTAATGCGTGCTGCTAACTCCACTTATCAACCAATGCCAACCCTTGGTGGCTACGGTGAAGAAGTATTGATTAACTCAAACTACTAATCTTCCTAAAAAGTGCGGTTATTTTTGACCGCACTTTTCTTATCTAATTAACAATCTTAATTTTTAAAAAGTTTCTGGGAATATGCTAAAATTTTTGCGTTTCTAGGAGCCTATTTATGTCAGAACTCACGTCTAATCAATATTTAATTATCATTGCCGTGCTGGTTTTTATCAGTATTGTGATGCTTTTTCTATTAAGCCGCAGCAAACGAGATACGCAAGAATTACAACAAGATCTCAATAAAACCATCGACGATTACAATCAATTGGCTGAGCGTTTTGATTCCTTAAGTTCGGTCAAAAATCAATTAGAACAACAAGCCGTTAAAGCGCAAACTCATGCGGAAGGCTTGCAAACTCGCCTTAATGAACGCGATGAAAAAATCCAATATTTAGAAAAAGAATTGGATGAAGAACAGCTCCGACACGATCAAATTGGCGGGCAAATCACCGCATTAAAAGAACGCTTTGGGATCGCGTCAGCACAAGCCGAAAGCTTACAAGGTCAATTACAACAAGCGCAAGAAAATGTACTTAGAAAAGAACAAGAACAGCAAAAAACGCAGGAAAAATTGACCGCACTTTCACAAGAATTAACGGAGTTGAAAACCACCCTTTCCGAAAAAGAAAAACATTTTGCTGAACAGCAACAGCATATTGAACAATCCAAACAACAGCTTGGCGTAGAGTTCCAAAATCTGGCCAACCGCATTTTGGAAGAAAAAAGCCAATCCTTTAATCAGACCAATCAAACCGCATTGGAAACCTTATTGAAGCCTTTCCGGGAACAAATCGAAGGGTTTCAAAAACGAGTCAATGAAATCCATTCCGAATCTGTAAAAGGCAATGCAGGCTTAGAAGCGGAAATCAAAAAGGTGTTGGAAATTGGTTTAAATATGTCGCAAGAGGCCAATAATTTAACTTCAGCCTTAAAAGGTGAAAAGAAAACCTTAGGCAACTGGGGAGAAGTGCAACTTGAACGCGCACTTCAGTTGGCAGGTTTGATTGAAAACGTGCATTACAGTGCGCAGGCCCATTTTAAAGATGAACAAGGCGGTCGAAACTATCCTGATTTTGTGCTCAATTTACCTGATGAGAAAAATATTATCATCGATAGCAAAATGTCATTGAATGCTTACGAAAGTGCGGTCAATTCTGAGGATGAATTTGAACGTGAGCGTTTACTAAGGGAGCATATTAAAGCCCTGAAAAATCACATTGATGACTTGCACCGCAAGGATTACAGCAATTTGATTGGCATGCGCAGTCCTAATTTTGTCTTGATGTTCATTGCAGTGGAACCTGCTTATATTGAAGCCTTAAAATTAGACCCAAGTCTGTTTAATTATGGCTATGAGAAAAATGTGATTATGGTTTCGCACACGACCCTCATGCCAATTTTACGCACAGTGGCGAATTTATGGCGTATCGAACGCGGCAACGCCGAAGCGAAAGAAATCGCAGAAAAAGCGGGGGAAATTTACAACCAGATTTGCCTGGTGGCAGAACGTTTAAACAAACTGGGTAACACCCTTTCCACTGTGAGCAATCAATACAACAGCACCGTCACTGCCCTTGTGGGGCAACAAGGTTTAGTGGGGAAAGTGGAACGCTTTAAAGACTTGTCAGCGAAAGCTAACAAGAGCATGCCAAACGTTGAATTGCTCAATAATGACGTGGATTTAACGCGCCTATCCCTTATCACTACCGAGAATGAGGTAAAATAAAAAACATCGGTTGAATTTTTCTTTAAAAGCGGCTATTTTCTTGCCGCTTTTTTATTTGAATTTTTATTTATGAGGAATTTTATGGCAACGGAACAAAAAGAAATCTCGGATCCATGTGCAAAATATAATGAATAGACTAACTTTCTAAGCAAAACGATTTTTGCAAGTCGTTGGTTACAAGTGCCTATTTATTTAGGTTTAATTGTTGTACAAGGCATCTATGCCTACAAGTTTATGAAAAACTTGTGGTATCTCATCACCAATGTTAATGAAATGGATGCAGACACCATTATGCTCACCGTACATCAATCTCATTGATGTAGTGATGATTGCGAACTTATTGGTGATGGTGACATTAGGCGGTTATGAAATTTTCGTCTCAAAACTACGCACGAAAAATCATCCGGATCAACCTGAATGGATGAGCCATGTGAATGCGACCGTGCTGAAAGTGAAGCTTTCTATGTCAATTATCAGCATTTCGTCTATTCACTTATTGCAAACCTTTGTGAATGCGTCAAAAATCCCTGAAAAAACAATTATGTGGGAAGTGATTATCCATTTTTCTTTCTTAATTTCAGCGATTGCGATGGCTTATACCGACAAAATTCTCTACAGTACAAGCCACAAAAACCATTAATACAAAAAGTGCGGTCAAATCTGACCGCACTTTTATTTTCTAGAACTCATCTTGGTGTTTAAATTTCAATAAATCTCGACGTTCTTTTTTGTTTGGACGACGATCAGGATGTGGCATTGAAAGCGCATTATTTTTTCTTGCCCACGCCATTTCCTCGCGTTTTTTCACACTCTGTGCCGTTTCTTGGTAAAGCAATTGTGCTTCAGGGGCGCCACGGCGTTGGTCACTCAACGCAATCACTTCAATTTCTTTTTCATCGTTGCCTTGACGTAGCTTAATCATGGCACCGATTTCTACATTTTTACTTACTTTAGCTCGTTTACCGTTGTAATGTACTTTGCCCCCTTCAATCATCGCTTTCGCAATGCTACGGGTTTTATAAAAACGCGCCGCCCAAAGCCATTTATCTAATCGTACTTCGTTATTTTCAGCCATAACTCTTCCTATTTCTCTCACTTTGCGTATGATGAGCCAATAACAAGATAATAGGGCTAATATCATGAAAAAACAACTTCCACACATTCTCTCCCTTTCCACCGTGGCAAAATCCCGCTTGTTTGAAATTCAAGCTGTCGATCTCAAATTCTCTAATGGCATTGACCGCACTTACGAACGTTTCCGCCCTTTTAATCGCGATTCTGTCATGGTGATCGCAATTGATGGAGAGGATCTCCTTCTGGTTCGCGAATATGCCGTCGGAACGGAACAATATGAATTAGGCTTTGTAAAAGGTGGAATGGATACAGGAGAAACGCCCGAACAAAGTGCGAATCGCGAATTGCAGGAAGAAATTGGCTTTGGGGCAAAAAAATGGACGTTTTTACGCACGATGAAGATCAATCCACAAATCATGGGGCATAAAATGCACGTTTTATTGGGTGAAGATTTATACCCAAATCAACTGGAAGGGGATGAACCCGAACCATTAGAAATAGTCCGTTACCCTTTATCTCAACTTGACGCCTTGCTGGTGAGTGATGAATTTAATGAGGCAAGAAACTTAACCGCACTTTATACCTTACGAGATTATTTAAAAAAACGTAAATAAATCGAAAAAATTTAGATAAATTCTAATTGTAAGCGATTAACTTTAAATAAAACTTGAATAATTATTCTTTTTTTGAGAATGTATAGTCATTTTTCAAAAATAAATAGGAAAATTTATGTCTCATGATAATTTAAAAGAATTGACCTTCCGAGGAATGTTCCTTGGGGCGTTAATTACAGTGATCTTCACTGCATCTAACGTTTATTTGGGTCTTAAAGTGGGGATGACTTTCGCCTCCTCCATTCCAGCTGCCGTAATCTCTATGGCAATTTTAAAATTCTTCAAGGATTCCAGTATCTTAGAAAATAACATGGTGCAAACCCAAGCTTCATCAGCGGGGACACTGTCTTCTGTTATTTTCGTTCTTCCAGGTTTATTAATGATGGGTTACTGGCAGGAATTCCCATTCTGGCAAACTGTGCTTATCTGTGCCTCTGGCGGTACGTTGGGCGTACTATTCACTATTCCACTACGTCGTGCGATGGTGGTAAACAGCGACTTACCTTACCCTGAAGGTGTGGCGGCAGCTGAAATCTTAAAAGCAGGCAATAATGACGAAAGCGACAGTGGTGTAAAAGATATCGCTTATGGCGGTATTTTTGCAGGAACCGTTGCGTTCCTAACCAACGCATTACGTGTCATGTCTGACAGCGCAAGTGCATGGTTCTCTAACGGCAAAGCCGTTTTCCAATTACCGATGGGTTTCTCTCTTGCATTAGTAGGTGCGGGTTACTTAATCGGTATCGTGGGCGGTCTTGCAATGTTATTCGGTACATTCCTTGCATGGGGTGTGGCTGTGCCTTATTTTACGGCAACTGGCGATATGCCAACCGATGCGTCAATCGTGAGCTATGCGATGACTGAATGGAAAACCAAAGTTCGCTTTATCGGTGTAGGGACTATCGGTATTGCAGCGATTTGGACATTATTAATCCTGTTAAAACCAATGATTGAAGGGATGGTTCATTCTTTCCGTATGTTAAAAGGCTCACAAGCTGAATCAGAACATCGTATTGATATCGACTTATCACCAAAAACCATCATTTACATTTTATTGGCGACTGTCGTGTTAATCGTGATTTCCTTATATCACTTTGTGGCAGCAGCGCCTATTTCTGCTGAACTTGCCGTATTATTAGTGGTAGTTTGTACGCTACTCGCAGTATTAATCGGCTTCTTCGTTGCAGCCGCATCGGGTTATATGGCTGGACTTGTAGGTTCATCTTCTAGCCCTATTTCTGGTATCGGGATCATTTCTGTTATCGTGATTTCACTTGTTTTAGTAACCATTGGTAAAAGCAGTGGTTTATTTGAAACGGCTGACGGTCAAAAATTCTTAACTGCATTGACCTTATTCACGGCATCTATCGTTTTAACCACCGCGACTATTTCAAACGATAACTTACAAGACTTAAAAACCGGTCTTCTAGTTGAAGCCACCCCTTGGAGACAACAGGTTGCATTAATTATCGGTTGTTTCGTGGGTGCATTAGTGATTGCACCAGTATTAGAAATTTTATACCACGCTTATGGTTTCACGGGTGCATTACCGCGTCCAGACATGGATCCAACACAAGCACTTTCTGCGCCTCAAGCCACCATTATGACCACCATTTCTAAAGGTATTTTTACGAACCAATTAGAATGGACTTATATTTTAAGTGGTGTGGGCTTAGGTATTGTGTTGATTATTGTGGATGCATTTATGCGTAAAACCAGTAACAGTCGCTTTGCCTTACCGGTATTAGCCGTCGGGATTGGTATCTACCTTCCACCATCAATCAATATGCCGGTTGTCGTTGGGGCTGTAATGGCATGGTTCATCACCCGTCATATTAAAAACTATGCAAAACGCACTCATGATGCTGAAGTAGAGAAAAAAGCAGAACGTTTCGGCACACTCTTCGCGGCAGGTTTAATTGTGGGTGAAAGCTTAATGGGCGTTATCTTAGCCTTTATTATTGCAGCATCTGTGACTTCGGGTGGTTCAGAAGCACCATTAGCCTTAGCGTTAGAAAACTGGGATAATATTGGCGAATTACTTGGTCTTGCCGTGTTTATCTTCGGTATCTTTATTTTCGTTTCTCGTGTATTACGTGCGAAGAAATCAAAATAATGGATGAAAATAGGCTGTCCTCGGATAGCCTATTTTTCTAGGAGCTTAAGGTGTCAAATCAATCCCCTTATTTGAAAGCGATTATTGTCTTCCCATTGCTTACCCAACTAATAGGCAGTGTTATCGCTTATGTCGTTTTTGAATTAGACGACTACAGAGAAGGCTATTTCGACTCCGTATTATTTGGTTTCTTTCTGACATTTTGGCCTCTCACTGTTCCGGCGATAATCAATGCTTACTTTGCCAAATGCCGAGGCTATCTACGCCATCACTGGAAGAAAATTCTCCTTTTTTCATTTATCATTATTTTTGTTTATTGGAGTATCGGTAATATCGTGATCGCACCAAATACGAAATACCTCACTGACCGTATATCCTTCATCTTAGGCAGCTCTGCTATCATGGCAATCTATACGACAATTTGCCTCTTCTTGTTATTACCGAAATCAAAGTAGGAAATAAACATGCAATTATCTCAATCTCTTCTCGATCAAGTCCGCACACTCGCTAATGAAGCGGGAAAACATTTAACTCATTTTTACCAACAGAATGTGACAATACAAACCAAATCGGATAACACCCCTGTCACGGAAGCCGATTTATTTGTCAGCCAATTTCTAATCGAAAAACTGACCGCACTTTTCCCTGACATTCCTGTTATTTCAGAGGAAAACTGCAATATCCCCTTTGAACAACGCCAAACTTGGCACACTTATTGGCTAATCGATCCCCTTGATGGCACGCAGCAATTTATTGATCGCACCGATCAATTCTCCGTATTGATTACACTCGTGCAAGACCACCAACCTGTGCTAGGCGTGATTCACTTCCCTATTTTGAATATCACCTATTACGCCATGAAAGGTTTTGGGGCATTCAAACAAAGTAACAAAGAGATAACACGCTTACAGCCAAGAAACATAGATCTCACCAAACCGTTAAAAATCGCCGTAGGCGCCACCACCTCACAAGAAAAAGTGCGGTCAATTTTAGCGAAGAATTTGTCATGTGAATTTACTGTGGTGGGTTCGAGTAGTTTGAAAAGTGGTTTGGTTGCAGAAGGAATTGTTGATTGCTATGTTCGCCTCGGTAAAACCGGTGAATGGGACACGGCTGGCGCTGAAATTTTATTAGCTGAAATCAATGGGGGAATTTTCGATCCACAATTTCAGCCACTCACCTATAACCAGCGTGAAAGTTTAATTAATCCAAACTTTGTGATGGTGTCAGATAATACACAAAATTGGGCATCTGTCTTTCAATTTAATTGATTGGTTCGATTGGTAAAGTGCAGTAATATATTGCATTATTTAAAAATACTACTCGGAACAATAAGGAATAATATGCAAACTAATAATAACTGTATCGTGATTTTTGGTGCTTCCGGTGATTTAACGCACCGTAAACTCATTCCAGCACTTTATAATCTTTTCAAATTTGGGCGTTTAAACCAATTTTCTGTATTGGGTGTTGCTCGTACAGAATTAAACGATGACACTTTCCGTGAAAAAATGCGCGAAGCACTTCTTCAAACAGAAGAAACTACGCCTGAAACGCTCGAAGAGTTCTGTAGCCATCTCTATTATCAAGCGGTAAATACATCAGATGCAGCCGATTATGGCAAATTAGTGCCACGTTTAGACGAATTACATAACAAATATCAAACGAATGGCAACACACTTTATTACATGTCCACCCCGCCAAGCTTATATGGTGTTATTCCTGAATGTCTTGCTGCACATGGTTTAAACACCGAAGAAGACGGTTGGAAACGCATTATTGTGGAAAAACCATTCGGTTATGATGCGAAAACAGCAAAACAATTAGACGTACAGATTCACCGTTTCTTTGAAGAACATCAAATCTACCGTATCGACCATTATCTTGGTAAAGAAACCGTGCAAAACCTACTTGTCTTGCGTTTCTCAAATGGTTGGTTCGAGCCGCTTTGGAACCGCAATTTCATTGATTATGTGGAAATTACTGGTGCTGAAGCGATTGGCGTGGAAGAACGTGGTGGCTATTACGATGGATCCGGTGCAATGCGTGATATGTTCCAAAACCACTTATTACAAGTTTTAGCCATGGTTGCCATGGAACCGCCCGCAATCATCAACGCAAACTCGATGCGTGATGAAGTCGCCAAAGTCATGCATTCTTTACGTCCATTAACGCAAGATGATGTTGAACACAACCTAGTGCTTGGTCAATACACTGCAGCAGAAATTGATGGAAAAGAAGTCAAAGGCTATTTACAAGAAAAAGGCGTTCCGGCTAACTCTCGCACGGAAACCTTCATGGCGTTACGTTGCGAAATCGAAAACTGGCGTTGGGCGGGTGTACCTTTCTATGTGCGTACAGGTAAACGCTTACCAGCACGTGTGACTGAAATTGTGATTCATTTCAAAACTACGCCACATCCAGTATTCAGTCAAAATGCGCCTGAGAATAAATTGATCATCCGTATTCAACCTGATGAAGCCATTTCAATGCGCTTCGGTTTGAAAAAACCAGGTGCAGGCTTCGAAGCGAAAGAAGTCTCAATGGATTTCCGTTATGCCGATTTGGCCGATGAGCAAGTGCTCACGGCTTATGAACGCTTATTGCTTGATGCGATGAAAGGCGATGCCACACTCTTTGCGCGTACGGATGCGGTGCACGCCGCATGGAAATTTGTGCAGCCAATTTTGAATTACAAAGAAGCAGGCGGTCGAGTTTACGAATATGAAGCCGGCACCTGGGGACCAGTTGCAGCCGAAAAACTCATTGCGAAAAGTGGTCGCGTATGGCGTAAACCAAGCGGTAAAATGAAGAAAAAGGTTTAATCATTAATCGCAAGCCTTCTTCCCTACAAGCGGAAGAAGGCTAATATCCAATATAAAGAGAAGCAAACATGAACACCATCACCTTCCCAACGGCTCAACACGCTGTTGAAAAGATCGCCCAAGAATTTGTGATTTATAGCCAATTAAATCATCCCGTACACATTTCCCTTTCCGGTGGTTCAACACCTAAGCTGTTATTCAAAACCTTAGCCAAAGCGCCTTATGCGGAACAAATTAACTGGAAGAATCTGCATTTTTGGTGGGGTGATGATCGCATGGTTCCGCCAACAGATTCAGAAAGCAACTACGGTGAAGTGCAAAAACGCTTATTCGATCACATTCAAATTCCTGCAGAAAATATCCACCGAATTCGTGGCGAAAATGAACCGCACTTTGAGTTAAAACGCTTTGAAGAAGAATTAAGTGCGGTCATTCCAAACGGTGTTTTTGATTGGATCATTTTAGGTATGGGGACTGACGGTCATACCGCTTCTCTCTTCCCACATCAAACCCATTTTGATGATGCAAATCTTGCGGTCATTGCGAAACATCCTGAAAGCGGTCAAATTCGCATTTCGAAAACAGCCAAACTCATTGAACAAGCCAAACGCATTACCTACTTAGTCACTGGCGAAAGCAAAGCAGACATTTTAAAAGAAATCCAAACCACGCCAGCAGAAAACCTACCTTACCCCGCAGCCAAAATTAAAGCAAAAAATGGGGTGACGGAATGGTATTTGGATAAAGCGGCAGCGAAATTGCTATAACAAGTTGAGTATCAAATATCACAGGCTTGCAAAATGATAGACTACAAAGTGAATGAACCGATTTCAGTTAAACAATTTATTGGATTGCTAAATAAAACAACATTAGGCGCCCGCCGTCCGTTAGAGGATGAAAAGCGTGTCGCAGCAATGTTGCACCATGCGGATTTATTAATCACCGCTTGGGATGGTGAACAATTAGTGGGCGTGGCACGTTCTGTGACAGATTTTGCCTACTGCTGTTATTTATCTGATTTAGCGGTTAATGAACAATATCAAAAACAAGGTATCGGCTTGCAGTTAATTGAACACACTAAACAGGCGTTACATCCACAAGCCAAAATTGTGCTTTTATCGGCACCGCAAGCCGTGGATTATTATCCGCATATTGGATTTACGCAACATATGAGTGCGTGGACGAAGAGTTAATTTATTAGCATTGTACGGACTAAAGTTAAATTAAAATATAGATATATCAGATGCGGAGTGACTTTAATGTTGAATTTAGATAATAAAAAATTTATTGCTGTTGAAAACACCGCAAATGGTGAGGTCAGTAGCCAAACAGAATTTCATTACCACCAACAAGGTAAAATGATTTGGGCAGAATATGGTGGCGGTGAAATTTTAAAAGGCTTTTTAATTGGAAAATGGATTGACGATACTCAAATTGAATTTACGTATCAACATTTAAATCAATCTCTAGAAAATCGTTTGGGGCGTTGCTGTACAACATTTTCTTTAGAAGAAAGTAAACTCATCGGTCATGAAAAATGGCAGTGGCTAGATACGTTAGAACAAGGCAGCTCTTTAATTAGAGAAATTTAAAAGAAGTTTTGCTATAGAATATCAGAAACAAGGTATCATCTTGCAGTTGATTGAACACACTAAACAAGCCTTACATCCACAAGCCAAAATTGTGCTTTTATCGGCTCCGCAAGCCGTGGATTATTATCCGCATATTGGATTTACTCAACATATGAGTGCATGGACGAAGAGTTAAAAAACGCTTGGAAAAGTGACCGCACTTTTGCGTAGCAAGAAGATGGATAATAGAGAGGACTCTCTTCATAGCGCGTGCTTGTATTTTAATTTAGGGTATTCATCGGGAGATACATGCCATCATATTGGGAAAAACGGCGTGACTGAATGATATTTAGATAAAGGCGCGGTGAAACTGTTATAACAAGTGGTGAAATTTCGTAGAAACTTTGCAAAAAATTTAAGCTTGAGCCCAAGACAAGTTCCATCTGGGAGTAACATCAAATGAAACTAAAAAAAATTGATTATTGCGAACTAAATGCCAAACAAAAAGAAATTTATAATTTCCAAAAGCTAGCAGGAATATTAGCTGATTATGGCTTTAATTGTATTAAATTATCTGATGACTGGAATGGTGCCGATTTCCTTGCATATCATAAAGATCACAATGAAACTTTAAGAGTTCAATTAAAAGGTAGATTAACTATTGCTAAAAAATATCTTGATAAAGGTTTACACATCGCTTTTCCGATAAAACAGCAATGGTGTTTAATTGAACATGACATACTCGTAGAACTTGTCAAAACTCACACTAAATGGAAATGGGAAGATGAAGGTATTCGGCATCCACCAGCAGTTCCAAAAAAATTACTATCTTTATTAGAAGAATACATGATTTCTTAAAAACAGGAGCAAAAAATGTCAGTAAAAGGCGACATCGGTGTTATCGGCTTAGCCGTAATGGGGCAAAACCTCATTTTAAATATGAACGATCATGGCTTTAAAGTCGTGGCATATAACCGTACCACTTCAAAAGTGGATGAATTTTTACAAGGTGCGGCAAAAGGCACCAATATTATCGGCGCATACTCTTTAGAAGATTTAGCTTCTAAATTAGAAAAACCACGTAAAGTGATGTTAATGGTGCGCGCGGGTGATGTAGTGGATCAATTCATTGAGGCATTATTACCGCACTTAGAAGAAGGCGACATCATCATTGATGGTGGTAACTCAAACTATCCTGATACCAACCGTCGTGTAAAAGCATTGGCTGAAAAAGGCATTCGCTTTATCGGTTCGGGTGTTTCTGGTGGTGAAGAAGGTGCGCGTCATGGCCCCTCTATCATGCCGGGTGGTAACCACGAAGCATGGCCATATGTTAAACCAATCTTCCAAGCCATCTCTGCTAAAACAGAACAAGGCGAGCCTTGCTGTGACTGGGTTGGCGGTGAAGGCGCTGGCCACTTTGTGAAAATGGTTCACAATGGTATCGAATATGGCGATATGCAATTAATCTGTGAAGCTTACCAATTCTTAAAAGAAGGTTTAGGCTTAAGCTATGAAGAAATGCAAGCTATCTTCGCAGAATGGAAAAAAACTGAACTTGATAGCTACTTAATCGATATCACGACCGATATTCTTGGTTATAAAGATGCTGATGCTGAACCATTAGTTGAAAAAATCTTAGATACAGCTGGCCAAAAAGGGACAGGTAAATGGACGGGTATCAATGCATTAGATTTCGGTATTCCATTAACCTTAATCACTGAATCTGTCTTTGCTCGTTGCGTATCCTCATTTAAAGATCAACGTGTTGCCGCTAACCAATTATTCGGCAAAACAATTCAACCTGTTGAAGGCGATAAAAAAGTTTGGATTGAAGCGGTACGTAAAGCCTTATTGGCGTCAAAAATCATTTCTTACGCACAAGGCTTTATGCTGATTCGTGAAGCCTCTGAACAATTTGGCTGGAACATCAACTACGGCGCAACCGCATTATTATGGCGTGAAGGTTGTATTATCCGTAGCCGTTTCTTAGGTAACATTCGTGATGCATATGAAGCAAATCCAGATTTAATCTTCTTAGGTTCAGATAGTTATTTCAAAGGCATTTTAGAAAACGCATTAAGCGACTGGCGTAAAGTGGTGGCAAAATCGATCGAAGTAGGTATCCCAATGCCTTGTATGGCATCTGCTATTACCTTCTTAGATGGTTACACTTCAGCCCGTTTACCGGCAAACTTATTGCAAGCACAACGTGACTACTTCGGTGCACATACTTATGAGCGCACTGACAAACCACGCGGTGAATTCTTCCACACCAACTGGACGGGTCGCGGTGGTAATA
>NZ_CAJLNI010000006.1 GCF_905207935.1 uncultured Haemophilus sp. | reverse complement strand
TTCAACGTCAAAAAGAACTTGAAAAACAAAAGCAGCAAGAAATTGAAAAGCAAAAACAGCTACAAGAACTTGCTCGTCAAGAGGCGTTAGAAAAACAGAAACAAGCTGAAGAAGCGAAAGCTAAACAAGCAGCTGAAGCAGCGAAGTTAAAAGCTGATGCAGAAGCGAAACGTTTAGCGGCAGCCGCTAAACAGGCTGAGGAAGAGGCAAAAGCTAAAGCACAAGCCGAAGCTCAAAAAGCGAAAGAAAAAGCTGAGGCAGATGCTAAAGCGAAGGCTGAGGCAAAAGCGAAAGCCGATGCTGAAGCAAAAGCGAAGGCTAAGGCAGAAGCAGATGCTAAAGCGAAAGCTGAGGCCGATGCAAAAGCGAAAGCAGATGCTGAGGCGAAAGCGAAGGCTGAAGCAAAAGCTAAAGCGGATGCAAAAGCTAAAGCAGATGCAGAAGCGAAAGCGAAGGCTGATGCAAAAGCAAAAGCTGATGCAGCAAAACGTAAAGCAGATCAAGCAGCTTTAGATGACTTCATGAATGGCGGTGATGTCGGTGGTGGTAGCGCATCTAAAGGTGGTAATGCAAATAAAGGTGGTACACAAGGTAGTGGTGCAGGACTTGGTGCTGGAGATGGTGGTAAAGTTGGTGATCAATATGCAGGTGTCATTAAACGTGAAATTCAACGCCGTTTCTTAAAAGACCCAAGCTTTGCCGGTAAAGTTTGTAGCATTAAAATCCAGCTCGGTCGAGATGGTACTATTTTAGGCTATCAACGTGTTTCTGGACCTGATGATATTTGTACTGCAGCATTAAGTGCGGTCGCTAGAACGAAAAAAGTTCCAGCAGCACCATCTGATGCTATTTATGAGAAATATAAAGCGCCGACTATCGATTTTGATATCAATGCTCGATAATCGGTTTTAGGAAAGTAACAACGTTAAAATAAGGTGATTAAATGAAATTGATCAAACGTGTTATGGGGCTATTTGTGGTGATGTTTGCATTTGCAAGCACAGCAATGGCAGAAGATGAAGTTCGAATTGTGATTGATGAAGGTGTTGATGGCGCTCGTCCTATCGCAGTTGTTCCTTTCGCAGGTTCTGCACCTGAAAATATTGGTCAAATTGTTGCAGATGACTTACGTAATAGTGGTAAATTTAACCCAATTCCAGTAAGCCAAATGCCACAACAACCAACGACTGCAGCTGAAGTGAAACCAGAAGCTTGGACTGCTTTAGGTATTGATGCGGTTGTGGTAGGTCAAGTGACATCAACTGGTAGCGGTTATAACATTTCTTACCAATTGGTTGATACTGTAGGTGCATCAGGTACACCTGGTGCCGTACTTGCGCAAAATAGTTATACCGTGACTAATAAATGGTTGCGTTACGGTGCGCACACTGTGAGTGATGAAGTATTTGAAAAATTAACTGGTATTCGTGGTGCATTCAGAACGCGTATCGCTTATGTGGTGCAAAAAAATGGTGGCTCACAACCTTATGAAGTTCGTGTAGCAGATTATGATGGTTACAACCAATTTATCGTCAATCGTAGCTCACAACCAATTATGTCTCCAGCTTGGTCTCCAGATGGTAAACGTTTAGCGTATGTATCTTTTGAGAATAAAAAATCACAACTTGTAGTACAAGACTTAGGTTCTGGTTCTCGTAAAGTAGTCGCTTCTTTCCCTGGACATAACGGTGCACCAGCATTCTCTCCAGACGGTTCTAAACTAGCATTTGCTTCTTCACAAGATGGTTTATTAAACATCTATGTAATGGGCTCAAATGGTGGTACACCGACTCAATTAACTCGCGGTGCGGGTAATAATACAGAACCATCATGGTCTCCAGATGGTAGCTCAATTCTCTTTACTTCAGATAGAGGTGGTTCACCACAAGTTTATCGCATGAGCGCAAGTGGTGGTGGTGCATCACCAGTTGGTGGTCGCGGTAGTGCGCAAATCAGTAGTGATGGTAAAACACTCGTGATGATCAACGGTAATAACAACGTGGTGAAGCAAGATCTCACCAGCGGTAGTTCTGAAGTATTAAGTACATCTTTCTTAGGTGAAAGCCCAAGTATTTCTCCTAACGGTATCATGATTATTTACAGCTCTACACAAGGGCTAGGAAAGGTGTTACAATTAGTTTCTGCAGATGGTCGCTTTAAAGCGAGTCTTCCAGGAAGTAATGGCCAAGTGAAATTTCCAGCTTGGTCTCCATACTTGACTAAATAAAAAAACTCATTGAGGAGAAATCTAATGAACAAATTTGTTAAATCATTATTAGTTGCTGGTTCAGTAGCTGCATTAGCAGCATGTAGCTCATCAAACAACGATGCAGCAGGCAACGGTGCTAACAACGGTCAAACTTTCGGTGGTTACTCTGTTGAAGATCTTCAACAACGTTACAACACCGTTTACTTCGGTTTCGACAAATTCAACATCGAAGGTGAATACGTTCAAATCTTAGATGCTCACGCTGCATACTTAAATGCAACTCCAGCTTCTAAAGTTGTTGTTGAAGGTAACACTGACGAACGTGGTACTCCAGAGTACAACATCGCTTTAGGTCAACGTCGTGCTGATGCAGTTAAAGGTTTCTTAGCTGGTAAAGGTGTTGACGCTGGTAAAGTATCAACTGTTTCTTACGGTGAAGAAAAACCTGCAGTGTTAGGTCACGATGAAGCAGCATACTCTAAAAACCGTCGTGCAGTGTTAGCATACTAATTTTTAGAGAATTTTGATTCTTAGAAAAAGGGAGAGTAGAAATACTCTCCTTTTTTATTTGTTCTAAGATCTTGTCAGAAATTGACGAGTATTCACGCAATTAACACAATTTCTTCAGATTTTTCTTGCGTCAGAAAATAAAATCGGTAATATACGCATCTGTTCCGAAATGATGTGGGTCGTTAGCTCAGTCGGTAGAGCAGCGGACTTTTAATCCGTTGGTCGAAGGTTCGAATCCTTCACGACCCACCATCTATTTAAAGATTATTATTTAACCGGTTGGGTTGTTAGCTCAGTTGGTAGAGCAGCGGACTCTTAATCCGTCGGTCGAGAGTTCGATCCTCTCACAGCCCACCAGTCAACTTCTTATTCCTCCTGTTTGTTAATAAATTTACAAAAAAGTAAAATATTTTCAAAATTCTTGACTATATTTAGCGGTTATTATGATAGAATATCCACAAATTTAAGTCGGGCATAAAATGTTACAAAATATTCGAATTGTTTTGGTTGAAACATCTCATAGTGGGAATATAGGTTCAGCCTCGCGTGCGATGAAAACAATGGGATTATCCAACCTTTATTTGGTCTCGCCAAAATCGGTGGATGAGCAATCTATTGCATTAGCTGCAGGCGCTGATGATGTTGTGCGTAATGCCCACATTGTTGATACTTTTGAACAAGCAATAGAAGATTGCTCATTAGTAATTGGGACCAGTGCGAGATTGCGTCATTTACAGAGTACGTTGATTGAGCCAAGAGAATGTGCGGAGAAAGTCAGTGCACATCAAGGCCAAGTGGCAATCGTGTTCGGTCGTGAGCGTGTTGGGCTCACAAATGAAGAATTACTTAAATGTCATTATCATTTAAATATCCCTGCTAATCCTGAATATTCTTCGCTAAATTTAGCGATGGCAGTACAGTTGGTAAGTTATGAAATGCGAATGGCATTTTTAGTGAAAAATAGAACGGAAACTGCACTTTCAACAATAGAAAATATCTATCCAACAGCACAAGAAATGGAGTATTTTTTTGCTCATACGGAACAGGTGTATCAGTCTCTTGGTTTTATTCAAAATCAAGGGGTTATACAAAAGTTAAGACGACTTTATAACCGTTCTTCTCTAGAAAAAAATGAATTAAATATTTTGCGAGGAATGTTAAGTGCGGTTGAAAAACGCCTTAATCTGCAAAAAGACTAAAATTGACTATCATAGTCAGATATGTAAACTATCCAAACGACGATTAATAGGGATGCTTTATGAAACTTACATCTAAAGGACGATACGCGGTTACCGCAATTTTAGATATCGCATTACACGCAGGGACAGATCCAGTTTGTTTAGCGGATATCTCAGAACGTCAAAATATTTCACTTTCTTATCTTGAGCAATTATTTGCCAAATTGCGTCGTGGTGGATTAGTAAAAAGCGTTCGCGGCCCAGGTGGTGGCTATCGTTTAGCGTTACCAACTAATCAAATTTCTATCGGCATGGTGATTTCAGCCGTCAATGAGAATATTAATGTCACAAGATGCCTTGGGAAAGGAAATTGCAAAGGTGGAGTAGAGTGTTTAACTCATACTTTATGGCAAGATTTAAGTGATCGTATTTCTGATTTTTTAGATGAGATTACATTAGCCGAGCTTGTGGAGAAAAAAGCTGGGAAGCATAAAGCTCACAAAGATTTTGATGACTTAATTGTAGTCAACCAATAATGGGAAAGTAGATTAAAGTACGGTCAAATTGATAGCATTTTTAGTAGTTATTTAGGAGTGAAAATGAAATTACCAATTTATTTAGATTATGCAGCAACATGTCCAGTTGATGAACGTGTGGCTAAAAAAATGATGGAATATTTAACCATTGATGGTGTATTCGGTAATCCAGCATCTCGTTCACATAAATTTGGCTGGCAAGCTGAAGAAGCGGTTGATATTGCACGTAATCAAATTGCGGATTTAATTGGTGCAGATTCACGTGAAATTGTGTTTACTTCAGGCGCAACAGAATCAGATAACCTTGCAATTAAAGGTGCGGCACACTTTTATCAAACAAAAGGTAAGCACATTATCACCTGCAAAACTGAACACAAAGCCGTATTAGATACTTGTCGTCAGTTAGAGCGTGAAGGCTTTGAAGTCACCTATTTAGATCCAGAAGAAGATGGTTTAATCGATCTTGAGAAATTTAAAGCAGCATTACGTCCAGATACAATTGTTGTGTCAATTATGCATGTGAATAATGAGATTGGCGTGATTCAAGATATTAAAGCAATTGGTGAGCTTTGCCGTGCAAACAAAACCATTTTCCACGTAGATGCGACCCAAAGTGTCGGTAAGGTAGAAATTAATCTTGCTGAATTACCAGTTGATTTGATGTCAATGTCTAGTCACAAATTGTACGGGCCAAAAGGTATCGGGGCATTATATGTTTGTCGTAAACCTCGCGTTCGTTTAGAAGCAATTATCCATGGTGGTGGTCACGAGCGTGGTATGCGTTCTGGTACATTACCTGTACACCAAATTGTTGGTATGGGTGAAGCTTATCGTATTGCAAAAGAAGAAATGGCGACAGAGATTCCTCGTATCAGAGCTTTACGCGATCGTTTATATAATGGATTAAAAGAAATTGAAGAAACCTATGTAAATGGTTCAATGGAGCACCGTGTAGCAAATAACTTGAACATCAGCTTTAACTATGTTGAAGGTGAATCATTGATGATGGCATTACGTGATGTGGCAGTTTCTTCTGGTTCGGCTTGTACTTCAGCGAGTTTAGAACCATCTTATGTATTACGTGCATTAGGTCGTAATGATGAATTAGCACATAGCTCAATTCGTTTCACTCTTGGTCGTTGGACAACGGAAGAAGAAATTGATTACACCATTAATTTAACACGTAATGCAGTAGCAAAACTTCGTGAATTATCGCCACTTTGGGATATGTTCAAAGAAGGTATTGATTTAAACACTATTGAGTGGGCAGCCCACTAATTTTCAAGGTGGCTTGACCGCCTGATAGCAACTTATTTAGGAAAGGAACATAATATGGCATACAGCGAAAAAGTTATCGATCATTACGAAAATCCACGCAATGTTGGTTCAATGGACAAAAAAGATAATTCTGTGGGCACTGGCATGGTGGGCGCGCCAGCTTGTGGTGACGTTATGCAGTTACAAATCAAAGTAAATGATAGTGGCATTATTGAAGATGCGAAATTTAAAACTTATGGTTGTGGCTCTGCGATTGCATCAAGTTCTTTAATTACCGAATGGGTGAAAGGTAAATCTTTAGATGAAGCAGGTGCAATCAAAAACAGTCAAATTGCGGAAGAACTTGAATTACCACCGGTAAAAGTTCACTGCTCAATTTTAGCAGAAGATGCAATTAAAGCCGCCATTGCCGACTATAAAAATAAACAAGGTAAGTAATCAAAGTGCGGTTGAAAATGACCGCACTTTATCAATTTAAGGATCAGAATATGTCTATAACACTCACTGAAAAAGCGGCACAACGAGTTCGTACTTTTCTTGAAAATCGTGGAAAAGGTATCGGTTTACGCTTAGGTGTGAAAACATCAGGTTGTTCGGGTTTAGGCTATGTGCTTGAATTCGTTGATGTGCTCAATGATGACGATCTTGTTTTTGAGCAGCATGGCGTGAAAGTGGTAGTCGATCCAAAAAGCTTGGTTTATTTAGATGGCATTGAGCTAGATTATGTCAAAGAAGGCTTGAACGAAGGCTTTAAATATAACAATCCAAATGTGAAAGAATCATGTGGATGTGGTGAAAGTTTCCATGTTTAAGGAATAAAGATGACAAATCCTTTTGCTATTTTTGATTTGCCCGTTGCTTTCAATGTTGATCAAGCCCTTTTGTCTGAACGCTATTTAGTGCTTCAAAAGAGTTTGCATCCGGATAATTTTGTTACGGCAGATGCACAAGAACAACGCATTGCAATGCAAAAATCAACAGAAGTTAATGATGCATTAAAAACCTTGAAAGACCCAATTTTACGTGCGGAAGCAATTATTGCGTTAAATACGGGAGAAGCACAGGATTTAGAACAAAAGAGCACGCAAGATGTCGCATTTTTGATGCAGCAATTAGAATGGCGAGAAGAGCTCGAAAATATTGAGCAAAGCCAGGATGAAAATGCATTAGAATCCTTTGCGAAACGCGTTAAAAAAGAAACAAAAGAAATGTTGACCGCACTTGAAGCACAGCTTAATGAGCAACAATGGTCAACTGCAGCACAATTCTGCGATAAATTACGTTTTCTAAAAAAATTGGCAGATGAAATTAGCCAAGTAGAAGAACGTCTATTTGAATTATAATCTTGAGGGCGTTTAATACGCCCTTTTCGCTATTGATAAATGGGCAGCAGCCCTCATACTAATGAAATCCGATTATGCAAACTTTAGAACAACTGACTGATGCCTCCAAATCTGCTTGGGGAACCATTTCCCAATGGATTGAGCTTGCTCGTAATCATTGTGAGGTGATTAAAAAAGATCAATCTAGTGCAGAACGTGAGCTTTTCACCATGCAAATGCCAACGTCTTCTCCGATGGGCGCGGTGATTTATGAAACCGGTGGCATTTTAATCCATCATGGTTGGTTGCGTATATTGGGTTCAGGCAGTTTTAAATTGCCACGTGGATTAATGGATTGGAATTTCAGCAAATCCTTTAATCAATCAGGTGATAAACCGAAATATTTGCTCGTTGCAGACGATGTCATTGGAGGGTATTTTGCCTTAAATGGTGGTTCTTTAGGGGATAATCTCGGCAAGATTTACTATTTTTCGCCGAAAGATTTAACTTGGCATGATTTAAATTTTACCTATACGGATTTCTTAGCTTGGGCATTAAATGGTGACATTGAAGCATTTTACCAAAATCTGTTTTGGCAAAATTGGCAAGAAGATGTAAAACAACTCGATGGTAACCACATGATTGTTTTTACACCAGAGCTTTCAGAAGATAAGACGACTGATATTAATCAGCGTGAACGACGCGAAGTCAACATTGAAACCCATTACAACGCAAGTTTCACCGAACAAGATAAATTTGCGCAAGCTTATTCAGTCGCATAATCAGCTTTTAACGAATTAATTATTAGAGATAAAAAGAGATATGGCATTACTCCAAATTGCAGAGCCAGGACAAACGGCTGCACCACATCAACATCGTCTTGCGGTAGGGATTGATTTAGGTACAACAAATTCTTTAGTTGCCGCAGTGCGTAGCGGTCAAGCCACCATTTTGAATGATGAACAAGACAGAAGCCTTGTGCCTTCAGTCGTTTATTATGGTGAAAATGAAAAACTTGTGGGTACCGAAGCATTTGCCAAAGCTGCAATTGATCCTAAAAATACGATTATTTCGGTTAAACGTTTGATTGGTCGTAGTCTTGCAGATGTGCAATCACGTTACACAAACTTACCCTATGAGTTTGTGGCAAGTGAAAATGGATTGCCATTATTGGTGACGCATCAAGGTAAAAAAAGCCCAATTGAAGTCTCTGCGGATATTTTATCTCGTTTAAATCATATTGCAGAACAACGACTTGCAGGTGAGCTTTCTGGCGTGGTGATTACCGTACCTGCCTATTTTGATGATGCTCAACGCCAAAGTACAAAAGATGCGGCACGTCTTGCAGGGTTAAATGTATTACGTTTATTAAATGAACCCACCGCTGCAGCGGTAGCTTATGGCTTAGATAGCGGAAAAGAAGGCGTCATTGCTGTTTATGACTTAGGTGGTGGTACCTTTGATATCTCGATTTTACGCTTATCTAAAGGCGTGTTTGAAGTGTTAGCAACGGGGGGGGATACTGCCTTAGGTGGTGATGATTTTGACCATTTAATTGCAGATTGGATTGTTGAGCAAGCGGGTATTCAACCACAAAATGTAAATGAGCAGCGTGAGCTTTTAAGCTTAGCGACTCGGACTAAAATTGCTTTAACGAGTGAGCAAAGTGCGGTCATTTCTTGGCGCGGATTTGAAGGTGAGTTAAGTCGTGAGCAATTCAATGAATTAATCCACTCATTGGTAAAACGCTCTTTATTAACCTGTCGTCGTGCATTGAAAGATGCGCATGTTGAAGCTGAAGACGTACAAGAAGTAGTTATGGTGGGAGGCTCAACTCGCGTGCCTTACGTACGTGAACAAGTAGGCGAATTCTTTGGTAAAACACCATTAACCTCTATCGACCCAGATAAAGTAGTTGCCTTAGGTGCGGCTATCCAAGCAGATATTTTAGTGGGCAACAAAAATGACAGCGATATGTTGTTACTCGATGTGGTGCCACTTTCTTTAGGCATTGAAACCATGGGCGGTTTAGTGGAGAAAATAATTCCACGTAATACCACGATTCCAGTGGCTCGCGCGCAAGAATTTACTACTTTTAAAGATGGTCAAACTGCGATGACGGTACATGTGGTACAAGGTGAACGTGAGTTAGTGGATGATTGCCGTTCTTTAGGTCGTTTTACGTTGCGTGGTATTCCGCCAATGGTGGCAGGCGCGGCTCATATTCGAGTGACTTATCAAGTGGATGCGGATGGCTTATTAAGTGTAACCGCCATGGAAAAATCCACAAAAGTCCAAGCATCGATTCAAATTAAGCCTTCTTATGGTTTAACGGATGAAGAAGTAACGGCAATGATTAAAGCTTCTTTTGATAATGCACAAGATGATATGCAAGCCCGTGAATTAGCCGAGCAACGTGTTGAGGCTGATCGTGTGATTGAAAGCGTGATTGTGGCATTACAACAAGATGGGGCGGAATTATTAACCGAAGCCGAATTCCACCAGATTGAAAATGCATTGAAACAATTAATGGATGTAAAAGAAGGCACAGATCGTCATGCTATCGTCCAGGGAATCAAAGCCCTTGATGTCGCGACTCAAGAATTTGCGGCAAGACGAATGAATAAATCCATTAATCAAGCGCTGACAGGTAAATCTGTATCAGATATTGAGCAATAAAGTGCGGTTATAAATTAACGAGTTTTTTATATTGAGGAAAGTAATATGCCAAAAGTGATTTTTTTACCGAATGAAGAATTCTGCCCAGAGGGTATGGTGGTTGATGCAGCAGCAGGCGACAACTTATTAGAAGTGGCACATAATGCGGGTGTGGAAATTCATCACGCTTGCGATGGTTCTTGTGCTTGTACAACATGCCATGTAGTTATTCGTGAAGGGTTTGATTCATTAAATGAAGCGAGCGATCAAGAAGAAGATATGTTGGATAAAGCATGGGGCTTAGAAATGGATAGTCGTCTTTCTTGCCAATGTATCGTGGGCGATGAAGATTTAGTGGTGGAAATCCCTAAATATAATATTAACCACGCGAATGAGGCGGCTCACTAATGGAATGGACTGATGCCCAACTTATTGCAGAAGAACTTTATGATCGTAATCCAGATTTAGATCCTAAAACAGTACGTTTTACGGATTTGCATAAGTGGATTTGTGAACTAGACGATTTTGATGATGATCCAATGAAATCTAATGAGAGTATTCTGGAAGCGATTTTGTTGAAATGGTTAGATGAGTACGAGTAATCGATTAGATTAATAAAGCGAGCTGAGAGGCTCGCTTTTTGTTTTGAGAATATACCTCAGAATAAAACCGCACTTTATTGCTAAAGTGCGGTTATTTTTATCGTTGTTTTTAATTATTTTTTCTTCGCGTATTTTAAGGAGTCGATAGCAACCGCGAGGATGATAATACTACCTTTAATGATATATTGCCAGTAAGGGTTTACACCGATGTAAGTTAAACCATAGTTAATTACGGTGAAGATGATAACACCCGTGATTACACCGATAACAGTACCCACACCACCAGCGAAAGATACACCACCAACCACGCAGGCAGCAATCGCATCTAATTCATACATGAAACCAAGGTTGTTGGTAGCACTACCGATACGGCCAGCTTCTAACATACCACCGAATGCATAGAACATACCTGCAATCATGTAAATCACAACAAGGTTACGCGCCACGTTTACGCCAGATACTTTTGCAGCTTCAGGGTTACCACCGATAGCAAAGATATTTTTACCGAAGCGTGTTTTATTCCACATTACCCATACTAAGAATGCACAAATCGCCGCATAAATAGTGATGTAGGATAATTTGAATGAACCGAGTCTAAAGAAGCCTTGTGCGAAGTTAGAGAAAGATTCACTGAAGCCTGCAATTGGTGAGCCACCTACGCCATCATAATAAAGTGAGTTAAAACCGTAAACGATGATCATGGTACCCATGGTTGCAATGAATGGGGTTACATTGAGATAAGCGATAACTAAACCATTCACTAAGCCGATTACAGCACCTACCGCACAAACAGTAAGGATAACTACAGGAATAGGAATTTCACCTAAATCCGGGAACACGCGATTCATGTTTTCCATTGATTGTAAGAGAGTAGCAGAAATAACCGCTGCTAAACCGACTTGGCGACCGGCTGACAAGTCGGTACCTTGAGTGATAAGCAAGCCTGCAACACCAAGGGCGATAATGAGACGGACGGATGATTGAGTTAAAATGTTACTAAAGTTGCGAACATTCAAGAATGTTGGATCTTGTGCGATGATGATGCCAAGTAAAATCAACAACACAAAATAAATCGCATTTTGTTTTAAGAAATCGAATGATTTATTTTTTGGTAAGGCACTCATAATTTGTTCCTTTATGATTTATAAATATTTTGCGGCAAGTTGCAAAATTTCTTCTTGAGACGTTTTTGCCGTTTCAACGATGCCGGCAACACGACCATTACTCATGACCAAAATTCGGTCTGTTACGCCTAATAATTCCGGCATTTCTGATGAAATCATAATGATGCCTTTATCTTTTTTAGCGAGTTCTTGAATGAGCTGATAAATTTCAAATTTAGCCCCAATATCAATACCACGAGTTGGTTCATCGAGCATTAAGATATCTGGTTGGGTTAAAAGCCAACGGCCGATAATGACTTTTTGTTGGTTACCACCAGAAAGCGATCCAATCGTTGTTTTGTGAGAAGGTGTTTTCACGTTCATCGCATCAATCACCCATTGTGTATCACTCGCCATTTTTTTGTTGCTGAGCAATTTCCATGGGGTGAGGTAAGATTTCATATTTGAAATCAAAGAGTTAAATTCAATACTTAGGTTTGAATAAATCCCGGTTGAACGACGTTCCTCAGTCACCAAAGCAAAACCGTTATTAATCGCCTCAAGTGCGGTATGATTTTTCACGATTTTTCCGTTGAGTTTGATCGTCCCCTCTTTTAATTCTCGTACACCAAAAATGGCTTCCACAATATCGGTTCGTTTTGCCCCAACGAGACCGGCGATACCTAAAATTTCACCTTTGCGTAAATTAAAGGAAACATCTTGAATAGACGGTTGGTTTACTGCAGTTAAATGTTCCACTTCAAGCGTGACTTCTTTTGGTACGTTAGTTTTTTCAGGGAAACGTTGTGTTAATTCACGGCCAACCATCATTGAAACAATTTCTTCCATGGTGGTGCCTTTAACTTCAACGGTATTGATCCATTTACCATCACGAAGAATGGTGATTTCATCACAAATTTTGAAGATTTCATCCATTTTGTGTGAAATATAGATAATGCCACAACCGCGATCTTTTAATTTTTGAATAATTTTGAAAAGATGTTCCACTTCTTTTTCTGAAAGTGAGGATGTTGGCTCATCCATAATTACGATTTTAGCGTTATAAGAGAACGCTTTCGCAATTTCGATCATCTGCATTTGTGAAACGGAAAGTTTGGCCACTTTTTCTTTTGGATCAACATCAATATCCAATTCATCGAAAATCGCTTTGGTATCACGATACATTTTGGCGTGATCCACAAAAGGACCTTTAAGTGGGTAGCGACCCAACCATAAGTTATCCATTACACTAGTTTGACGCACCAAGTTAAGTTCTTGGTGAACCATTGAAATCCCATTTTCAAGGGCTTCTTTTGATGTTTTAAAATCAACAGGTTTGCCTAAGAATAAAATTTCACCTTCGTCTTTTGCATAAATTCCGAAGAGGCATTTTAATAATGTCGATTTACCCGCCCCGTTTTCGCCCATTAAGGCATGAACAGAGTGAGAACGAACTGTTAGATTGGCGTGATCAAGGGCTTTTACACCGGGGAAAGACTTACTGACATCCGTCATTGTCAGTAGTACATCACTGTCTTGGGTTTGAGTTGTCATATCCAACCTCATCAAAAAGGGGGAAAGGGAATTTGGGTTTCCTTTCCCCCTAAAATTAAAGAAAAGCAATAGATTTTCTTATTTTAAGAATTCACTTAGGTTATCTTTATCCACACCAACATAAGGGATACGTACCACACGGTTTTCTAATTTCCATTGTGTACCTTCTGTTGCTGCTTTACCGTTAGCAAGATTTGCAGAAAGTTGAACAACTGCTTTACCTTGGTTAACGCCATCGTTTAACACAGTACCCGCAATTTCGCCTTTCTTAATTAATTGAAGTACTTCTGGTAATGCATCTACACCAAAGATTGGTAATTTTTTACCGTGTGCTTTGGTTGCTTCTAATGCACCTAATGCCATACCGTCATTATTTGAAATAATCATTTCAATTTCGTTAGCTTTAGAGCTAGATAACCATGCATCCACTTTATCTTTAGCCATTGCTGCATCCCACATACCGGTATCAATAAATAATTGTTCGGTAGGAATACCTTTAGCATTTAATTGCTCAATCACATATTTAGTACGTGCTTCAGCATCTGGGTGACCTGGTTCACCTTTTAATAATACATATTGGATTTTACCGTCTTTGTTTAAGTCTAAGGCTGGCATTGCTTTCCATTGTTTTGCAATTAAATCACCTTGGATTAAACCAGATTCTTTCGGGTCTGTACCAACATAGTAAGCGTGATCGTAGCTACCAATTGCTTTAGCACCTGGATCTTTATTGAAGAAAACAACAGGAATGTCATCTTGTTTAGCTTTCTTGATAACAGTTGAAGCCGCTGCTGGGTCTACTAAGTTAATCGCTAAAGCTTTTACACCTTTAGAAAGCAAACCATCTACTTGGTCATTTTGAATAGATTGTGCATTTTGAGAGTCATTCATTAATAACTCAATGCCGCCAAGCGCTTTCGCTTCTTTATCGATTTCTTTACGCATTAATGACATGAAGTTGTCATCATATTTATAAATGGTAACACCAATACGGTTATCGGCTGCGAAACCTGAAGTTGCTGAACCTAAACCGATTGCTAAAGCGACCGCACTTAATACTGCTGTTTTTTTCATAAAAACGCTCCTATTAGAGAAAGAGATTTTATTGTTGATTTTTATATACCAAATAGAGGAATGTTGCGTACATCTATTGCAACTGAATCCATCATAACGAAATCAAAATTGTTAATCTGTGATCAAACTCACATAAATGAAAACGATTACATAGCAATGTTTAAATTTGTGATCTCCATCACGGTTTCATTGCATTTTCTACAGAAAAACGTCTCACCAAGGTTGGATTAAATTGGACAACAGTCGGTGTAACAATAGACGAGTCAACTAAGCTCAAAGCCAGTTTTGCCGCATAATTTGCCATTAAATCAATTGGATAGCGAATAGTGGTAAGCTTAGGAATCAAATATCGAGCAATTGGCATATCATCAAAGCCCACAATGGAAAACTGTTTCGGCACTTTGATATTGTTTTCATTTAAAACGGAAATTGCTCCCGCAGCCATCGTATCGTTATAGGCCACTACAGCGGTTAAATTGGAGTTGTAGCTCAATAAATCAATCATGGCCTTTTCACCACCTTCAAAATCAGGTGAATTATGCACAATGGCTTGTTCTACAATGGGGAAGTTATGCGCTTCTAAGGCCTCTAAGTAGCCTTCCTTGCGCTCAGTTTCATCTAAGATGCCGTGATTGGAACCAATATAGGCGATGTGCTTATGGCCATAACGAATCAACATTTCAGTGGCAAGATAGGTGCCTTGACGGTTATCAAGGCTGACGCAACGATTTTCATAGCCTGCAATCACACGGTTAATCACCACCATACCGGGTACATTTTCTAAATAATGCTGTAACTCTTCGTCAGAAAGGGCTTTGGAATGAACGACCAGACAGCTACAACGCTTGCGTAGCAAGGTATCAATGGCTTCACGCTCTTTTTCTGCATGATGGTATCCAATGCCGATCAAAATCGTTTTTTGATGCTCTTCAGCGACTTTATCGACCGATTTAACCAAGATAGCAAAGAACGGATCCGTTACATCGGTAACCACCACGCCAATGGTATCAGTATTTTGTACTGCCAGAGCTTGTGCGTTTGCATTGGGTTGATAATTTAAGACTTCCATCGCGCGTTGTACCGAGTAACGGGTTTTTTCACTCACAGATGGGGAGCGATTAATCACCCGGGAAACAGTGGCAACCGACACGCAAGCTAATTCAGCAACATCTCGAATTGTAGGCATAACAGGGCTCTCATTCATTTTTTCATACTAATTATCATAGTAAATTTGAATAAAATTGAAAGCGGTTACTTTCAAAAATGCTACATTCGTCACAAAAAACTGATTGGATGAGCGGCTTATTTCCTGATTTTGTGATAATGATCACGGTTTATTTTTTTTAATTTGTTATCTTATGAGAAAATTTTTTGTAATCGTTTACATTTTGGAGCAAAAATATGAGCGAAACCGTATTTGAACCGACAGATCATCCACATCGTCGTTATAATCCATTAATTGACCAATGGGTTTTAGTCTCGCCACATCGTGCTAAACGTCCATGGCAGGGACAACAAGAAAAAGTGAGTGAGGAACAAAAGCCAAGCCACGATCCAAATTGTTATCTTTGCCCGCGTAATAAACGTATCACGGGCGAACCTAACCCGGATTACCATAAACCTTATGTATTCAAAAATGATTTCTCGGCTTTATTAGAAGATACACCAGCGCCAGAGCAATCAGCCGATCCTCTTTTCCAAATGAGCCAAGCTCGTGGTGAAAGCCGTGTTATTTGTTTTTCACCAGATCACAGCAAAACCTTGCCATTATTGACCGCACTTGAAATTGAAGAAGTGATTAAAGTGTGGCAAGAGCAATTGCGTGAACTGGGTCAAAAATATCAGTGGGTACAGATTTTCGAAAACAAAGGTGCGGCAATGGGATGTTCTAATCCACATCCGCACGGACAAATTTGGGCAAATAGCTTTTTACCAAATGAAGTTGCACGTGAAGATGTTGCTCAACGAAATTATTATGAAAAACACGGTTCGGTACTTTTAGTGGATTACGTTCAAAAAGAATTAGAGAAAAAAGAACGTATTGTGGTGGAAACCGAGCATTGGGTTGCGGTGGTGCCTTATTGGGCGGTGTGGCCGTTTGAAACCTTGTTATTGCCTAAAGCACATGTAAAACGCTTAACAGAATTAACTGAAGCTCAAGTTAAAGATCTTGCCGTGATATTGAAAAAATTGGCAACGAAATACGATAACTTATTTGAAACGTCTTTCCCTTATTCAATGGGCTTCCATGCAGCACCATTTAATGGTGAAGATAACGAACATTGGCAGCTTCATGCACATTTTTATCCACCGTTGTTGCGTTCTGCTACGGTTCGCAAATTTATGGTGGGCTATGAAATGCTAGGGGAAAGCCAACGAGACCTCACCGCTGAACAAGCAGCAGAAAGATTACGTGCGTTAAGCGAAGTACATTACAAAGAACGTTAAGAAATCCTTTCCCTCTTAAGTTAAGAGGGAGTGTGAAAGATAAAGGAAAATAATATGACTCCAGTCCAAAAATCCCAACACATTTTTACGCAAAAATATAATAAGCAACCTGAACTGACCGTATATGCACCAGGTCGTGTAAACATTATCGGCGAACATACGGATTACAATGATGGCTTTGTGATGCCTTGTGCGATCAATTATGGTACAGCCATTGCGGGATCAAAACGTGCTGATCATATTTGGAATGTCTATGCCGCAGATCTTGATCTTGAGGATACCTTTTCTCTTGATGAAGATTTCCCTCAAAGTGAGCAAAAATGGGCGAATTATGTGCGTGGTGTCGTGAAGTTTATTCAAGAACGTTGCCCGCAATTTAAACAAGGCGCTGATTTGGTCATTTCTGGCAATGTTCCACATTCTTCCGGTTTAAGTTCTTCTGCGGCGCTTGAAGTGGCGACGGGTAAGTTTTGCCAACAATTGAGTGATTTACCTTTAACACATACAGAAATTGCTTTAATTGGTCAAAAAGCTGAAAACAAATTTGTAGGTGCTAATTGCGGAAACATGGATCAATTAATTTCTGCTTTAGGACAAAAAGATCATCTCTTAATGATTGATTGTCGTAGCTTAGAAACACAACCAACGCCTGTGCCGAAAGATGTCGCGGTTATTATTGTGAACTCAAATGTACCGCATGATTTGGTGACGGGTGAATACAACACACGCCGTTGGCAATGTGAAAAGGCTGCAGAATTCTTTGGTGTGAAAGCGTTGCGTGACGTGTCAGTAGAAGAATTCCAAAAAAGAGAAGCAGAATTGACCGCACTTAATGCTTTAGTGGCTAAACGTGCACGCCATGTAGTGACTGAAAACCAACGCGTACTTGATGCCGTTGAAGCCTTAAAACATAACGATTTAACAAAATTAGGCGAGTTAATGGGGCAATCTCACGAGTCCATGCGTGATGATTTCGAGATTACCGTGCCGCAAATCGATTATCTTGTTGAACTTGCTCAATTAGTGATTGGTAAAACCGGTGGCGCGAGAATGACAGGCGGTGGTTTTGGTGGTTGCATTGTTGCCCTTGCACCTCATGATAAAGTTGAAGAAGTGCGTAAAATTATTGCCGATAATTATGAAAAACAAACGGGTTTAAAAGAAGATTTCTACGTTTGCACAGCCTCACAAGGAGTGAGTCTATGCTAGAAAAAACGGCGTTCAATGCACCAGATGGACAGCCTTATCAACTTGTTCAACTCACCAATTCGAATGGCATGACCGTGCAATTTATGGATTGGGGAGCCACTTGGCTTTCTTGTAAAGTCCCTGTGAATGGTGAGTTGCGAGAAGTGTTACTCGGCTGCAAAGTGGAAGATTATCCTCATCAAACTGCTTATTTGGGTGCAAGCGTAGGACGCTATGCGAACCGTATTGCTCACGCCCAATTTGAATTAGGTGAGCGAACAATCCAGCTGGTTGCGAATCAAGGCAAACATCAATTACATGGTGGTAAAGAAGGCTTTGATAAACGCCGTTGGAAGGTGGAAGAGTGCGGTCAGAATTTTGTGCGTTTTTCCCTTGTGTCTCCCGATGGTGATCAAGGTTTTGAAGGTAATGTTAAAGCTAATGTGATTTACACGCTGACCGATGAAAATAGTGTAAAAATTGAATACGAAGCAGAAAGCGATAAAGATACTGCGCTGAACTTAACAAACCACGCTTATTTCAATTTAGAAAATGCCGAGCAGGGCAGTGATGTGCGAAATCATACACTACGCCTTAATGCGGATTTCTATTTACCGGTTGATGGTGAAGGCATCCCAAATTCACCACTTAAGCATGTGGTGGATACTAGCTTTGATTTTCGAGTGGCAAAACCAATCGCACAAGATTTCCAACAAGGCGAGCAAGTGGTAACGAAAGGTTACGATCATTCCTTTATCGTCAATAAAGCATGGCAAAAACCTTGCGCATTATTGACTTCCCCTAATGAAGATTTAAGCCTTGAAGTGCTCACATCCCAAGCCGCGTTACAGGTTTATACGGGAAACTATCTTGCAGGCACTCCAACTCGTGAAGGTGAAACTTATCAAGATTTCAGCGGCATAGCCCTTGAAACGCAATGTCTGCCTGATACCCCTAACCATCCCGAATGGCAAAATTATGGCGGTATTCAAAAAACAGGTGAACGCTATTACCAATGGACAGAGTTTAGGTTTAAATAGGTAATCTCTGAAAGTGCGGTTAAAAACTATTGTGTTTTTAACCGCATTTTTTATTCTTGTGAATAGAGTATTTAAGGTATATTTGAATGTATTAGGTAATAGCTTATCGATAAGCTCAGCATACTAATGCTCATTCGTTGATATGTTAGTTTAATTGGGAAATAAAAATGATCAGATATAGTGAACAAGACTTTATAAATGAAATTAGAACCATGGTAAGTAATAATGCATCAGAACAGGAGATTTCTTATAGAGCCTTAGAATTGATGAATTCATCAATTGATTGGAGAGAGGAGTTTCGTGATTCTGCATTAGATTTGATTAGTATAATAGAACCAAGTTTCTATATGACAAATGATGAAATATTAGAAAATATTAATTTGTTGGGTAAAAAATATTATCCATAAAATGAATATTGGGAAATCTCACCTCTATATAGAAGTAAAAGGATATAAAGAACCTAAAACTGCAATTTATCCAGTTATGGGAGACAAGTAAGTAGCATATGATAAATGTTAAGTTTAGTTGGATAGATATGTGGAAAGATGGATCTTTAGAACCACATTGCTCTATTCTAAATATAAATGAAGAGTTAAATATAACTCATTTTTTAATTGATGATGAGGGATTAGGTATAAGCCATTTACAAAAGTGGATAAAAAATGGTCTTGAAGAGATTGATAAAATATCTAAAAAAGAAATTCTTGAATATGATATGTGGGGACAAACTTTAGGTGCGCTAATCTCGTTAGATAAAGTAACTATTTATTGGGGGGATGAGGAATGTCCTGATGATTATCTTGAGTTTGACCAATTTAAGATCATTTTATCTAATTGGCATGACTTCTTACTATCTGAACCCAATATAAGCAATGAAGTTTATTTTTCAGTTTAGAGTAGAGGTATCTTATGACAGTCATGCTCGGTGGTCATTCCGCCTTAGGTAATATCCGTGTTGAACGGATATTATACACTTATCCAAATGGTGTATATCTTGCACAGATTTCCGCTTTATCTTACGTTGCATCGTGGAATAATGATTGATGTGTTGAGATTATGGCTGATTTTCTGAAGTCAAGAGCCAGAGGAAGGGGTTACGCAACGACTAGAGTTTTAAAGTAAAAGTGCGGTTAAAAATTTTCGTGTTTTTAACCGCACTTTATTTTCAGCTATTTAGCTTAAGTTTTTTGCGATTTTTGTCAAAATATGCTACTTTTTACGCAGTCAATCCGACAGTAACACATTTAATTTTATGAACGAAGAACATTCGAGTAATCAAACTGAAACAACTAAAAAATCTTTTTTTCAATCGCTTATTGGGCGTTTTTTCCAAGGTGAGCTGAAAAACCGGGAAGAACTCGTGGAAGTGATTCGCGATTCAGAACAAAACGATTTAATCGATCAAAATACCCGTGAGATGATTGAAGGAGTAATGGAAATCGCCGAGCTTCGTGTACGCGATATCATGATTCCACGCTCTCAAATTGTATTTATTGAATCGAATCAAGATCTTGATGCGTGCTTAAACACCATTATTGAATCAGCACACTCTCGTTTTCCTGTGATCGCAGATACGGATGATCGCGATAATATTGAAGGTATTTTACACGCGAAAGATTTGCTTAAGTTTTTACGTGAAGATGCAGAAGAATTCGAGCTTTCCAAGTTGTTACGTCCAGTTGTGATTGTGCCGGAAAGTAAACGTGTCGATCGTATGTTAAAAGATTTTCGCTCTGAACGTTTCCATATGGCGATTGTGGTGGATGAGTTTGGTGCGGTATCAGGTTTGGTGACCATCGAAGATATTCTCGAACAAATTGTCGGTGATATTGAAGACGAATTTGATGAGGAAGATGTCGCGGATATTCGTCAGCTTTCTCGTCACACTTATGCCGTGCGTGCGCTAACGGATATTGATGATTTTAATGCCCAATTTAATACGCATTTTGATGATGAAGAAGTGGATACCATTGGTGGCTTAATCATGCAAGCCTTTGGCTATTTGCCTAAAAGAGGTGAAGAAATCACCTTAGAAAATATTCAATTTAAAGTGACTTCAGCCGATAGTCGTCGTTTGATTCAGGTACGTGTAACTGTGCCGGATGAGCATTTGTCGGATATGGAAGGCGTGGAAGAGCAAGCTGAATAAGTTGCTCAGTTGACCGTATTCTTGGCCCCCTCTTTGCTGAAGAGGGGGAATATTTTTTTATAGTATGGATAAAATGAATAAGTTAGTGATTTATCTTATTGCTCTGATTTCTGGTGTGATTGGCGTGTTTGCCTTTTCGCCGTTTGATTATTGGGGATTAGCCTATGTATCGTTGGGCGGATTGCTTTTTGTGGCGAAAAATACCAAAAAATCAACCGCACTTTTGGCCACCTTTTTGTGGTCGATGGGCTTTTTCTGTTTTGGTGTAAGTTGGTTAAATGTCAGCATTCATCAATTTGGTGGCGCTTCCCTTGGCGTGAGTTATCTCTTGGTAGGCTTACTTTCGGCCTACCTTGCACTTTATCCAATGCTTTTCACTTATTTAGTGCAACGTTTTCAGGTGCAAAGTGCGGTCATTTTTGCCGCGATTTGGACATTGACTGAATTCTTGCGCGGTTGGGTATTTACTGGCTTTCCTTGGTTACAATTTGGTTATACCCAAATCGACAGTCCGTTCTACGGGATCGCACCGATCTTTGGTGTCACTGGGATGACATTCTTTACTGTTTGGGCAAGTGCGGTCATTTTTAATCTTGTTTTTTCACTATCGAAAAAACAATGGAATTTAGTCGGTGTGAATGCATTGCTATTATTGGTTGTGGGTGGATTAAGTGCTTATGCCGGTAAGGTGAATTTTGTTCAACCCAAAGAAGATAAAGGGCTAACTATCACGCTTGCACAAGGCAATATAGAGCAAAATTTAAAATGGGATCCTGAATATCTTTATGCCACGGTGGATATCTATCAAAAACAAATTTTGGCACATTTAGGCAAGTCTGATTTGATTATTTTGCCAGAGTCTGCATTGCCAACTTTGGAAAATTCTATTACGCCATTTTTTGAAGCTTTAGATAAAGTTGCGAAAGAAAAAAACACGGAAGTGATGATT
The DNA here is from genome assembly GCF_905207935.1 of uncultured Haemophilus sp. Lineage (GTDB taxonomy): Bacteria > Pseudomonadota > Gammaproteobacteria > Enterobacterales > Pasteurellaceae > Haemophilus_D. The sequence continues at coordinate 7,284 of NZ_CAJLNI010000006.1, read as the reverse complement.
GGCACCGTATATCGCGATGAACAAAGCGGTAAATTATTAAATTCGATTGTGACGGCAGGGAATCCTGATTTCCCTTATGAGTTGACGACAAAAAATCGTTACAGCAAACATCATCTCGTGCCATTTGGCGAGTACGTGCCGTTAGAAAGTTTGTTGCGTCCACTTAATTCCGTATTTAATTTGCCAATGTCTGCGTTCCAAAGTGGCGATGCGGTACAGCCATCTTTTATGGCAAAACAACATGCTTTTGCACCGGCTATTTGTTATGAAATTATTTTTGGTGAGCAACTTCGTGAAAATCTGAAAAAAGAAACCGATTATTTGCTGACTATTTCTAATGATGCATGGTTTGGTGATAGTATTGGCCCTTGGCAGCATTTACAAATGGCTAGAATGCGCGCGCTCGAATTAGGTAAACCATTAATTCGTGCAACGAATACAGGGATTTCAGTGTTTATTGATGCAAAAGGTAACATTGAAGCGCAAGCGCCTCAATTTGAGGAAACAACGCTGACCCATAAAATGGTGCCAACAGAAGGCAAAACGCCTTATGCAGCATTAGGTAATTTACCTATTTATGTGTTGTCATTGATTTTTGTGTTATTACGTGGCTTCACGACGTTATTAAAACGCCGCTTGAACCTTTCACAAAAATAGCAGTCAAAACGACCGCACTTTTTTAACGTGAGAGAAAAATAAATTTCTTCTTATAAAACCAATGAGATTTTAATGAATAAAAATCTAATCGAAGTCAAAAACCTGACCTTTAAACGAGGTGAGCGTGTGATTTACGATAACCTGAATTTAAAAGTCCAACAGGGCAAAATTACGGCCATTATGGGGCCATCAGGGATCGGGAAAACCACGCTGCTAAAATTAATTGGCGGTCAGTTATATCCTGAACAGGGCGAGATTTTGTTTGATGGACAAGATATTTGTCGTCTTTCAAATCGCGAGCTTTACGAAGTACGTAAACGCATGGGAATGTTATTCCAATCAGGTGCATTATTTACGGATATTTCAACGTTTGATAACGTGGCATTTCCGATTCGCGAGCATACGCGTTTGCCAGAAAGTCTAATTCGTCAAATTGTGTTGATGAAATTAGAAGCAGTGGGCTTACGCGGTGCGGCAGATTTAATGCCTTCGGAGCTTTCTGGTGGGATGGCGCGTCGTGCAGCATTAGCACGTGCGATTGCACTTGACCCAGATTTAATCATGTTTGATGAGCCGTTTACGGGGCAAGATCCAATCAGCATGGGCGTGATCGTGAGCTTAATTAAACGTTTGAATGAAGCACTGAATTTAACCTCTATCGTGGTTTCCCATGATGTGCAGGAAGTATTAAGCATTGCGGATTATGCCTATATTATTGCGGATAAACATGTGATTGCCGAAGGAACATCAGAACAACTGCTGGCAAGCCAAGATCCGCAAGTGGTGCAGTTCTTGAAAGGTGAAGCAGATGGTCCGGTAAAATTCCATTATCCGGCAGGTGATTATGTGGAGGAATTATTTAAATGATTGTTGATATGATTTCTTCACTTGGACGAAGTGTAATCAAATTTTTCCGTGCATTAGGCCGCTCAGGCTTTATGCTGTTTGGTGCATTAGTGGGTAAGCCACAAATTCGTCAACATTTTCCTTTATTAGTGAAGCAGTTACACGTATTAGGTGTACAGTCTTTATTGATTATCCTGCTTTCAGGTTTATTTATCGGAATGGTGTTGGGCTTACAAGGCTATGTGGTCTTGGTTGATTTTTCTGCAGAAACCAGCCTTGGACAACTTGTAGCGCTGTCTTTATTACGTGAATTAGGCCCAGTAGTGACCGCACTTTTATTTGCGGGTCGAGCAGGTTCTGCGTTAACGGCTGAAATTGGCTTAATGAAAGCCACAGAACAACTTTCCAGCCTTGAAATGATGGCGGTTGATCCATTACGTCGAGTGATTGCACCGCGTTTTTGGGCAGGGCTGATTGCAATGCCAATTCTTGCGCTTCTCTTTACCGCGATTGGTATTTGGGGCGGTGCGCTTGTCGGCGTAGATTGGAAAGGTGTCGATGCCGGTAGCTTTTGGTCAGTGATGCAAAATGCCGTCAGCTGGAGCTATGACATTCTAAACGGATTTATTAAAAGCGTATTTTTCGCCATTGCCGTGGTGTGGATTGCGTTATTCAATGGTTATGATTGTATTCCAACATCTGAAGGTATCAGTCAGGCCACAACCAGAACGGTTGTCCACGCATCACTTGTGGTACTTGGGCTCGATTTCATCTTAACTGCCATTATGTTTGGGGCAGGCTAAAAGGGTATTTTTATGCGACAAACAATTAAATATGAATTTTGGGTAGGGCTATTTTTACTACTTGGTATCGCCGCGTTAGTGTTTTTAGGCTTACGTGTAGCAAACGTACAAGGTTTTGGTGAAACAAAATCTTACACAGTGACTGCAACTTTTGACAATATTGGTGGACTAAAAGTCCGTGCACCACTTAAACTTGGTGGGGTAGTCATTGGTCGCGTGTCTGACATTACATTAGACGAAAAATCTTACTTGCCAAAAGTCAGTATTGCGATTAATGAAGAATATAAAGAAATTCCGGAAAACAGTTCGTTATCGATCAAAACATCGGGATTATTGGGCGAGCAATATATCGCCTTAACGATGGGTTTTGATGATGGTGAAACCGCGATGTTAAAAAACGGTAGCCAAATTCAAGACACAAAATCCGCAATGGTATTGGAAGATTTAATCGGCCAGTTCCTTTACGGTGATAAAAAAGCCGACGGCAATGCTGACAAAGCAGAACCTGAAGCCAAATAATAATCTTTATTTAGGAGATTTATGATGAAATTTACTCAGTTTAAAAAATGGTTTAGCGTAATGGCATTTGCAGTGACTGCACTTTTTGTGACTCAAACTGTACGTGCAGAAACGAGCCCTTATGTGTTGATGCAACAAGCATCAGATAAGTTATTTGCCGATATCAAAAACAATCAGGCAAAAATTAAAAAGGATCCAAACTATTTACGTACTATCGTGCGTAATGATTTATTACCTTACGTGCAAGTAAACTATGCAGGTTCTTTGGTGTTAGGTTCACACTTTAAATCAACCACACCAGAACAACGTGAAAAATTCTTTAAAGCATTCAGCGATTTTATCGAACAAGCTTACGCACAAGTATTAACTGCTTACACCGATCAAAATATTCAAATTGAACCAGCTAAAGAAGTAGGTGATAAAAACCTTGTGAGCATTCGTGTCAACATCATGCAAAATGGTGGACAAGCGCCGATCAAATTAGATTTTAAATGGCGTAAAAACAGTAAAACTGGCGAATGGCAAGCTTATGACATGGTTGCTGAAGGCGTGAGCATGGTTGTCACCAAACAAAATGAATGGAGTGGTATCTTACGTCAACAAGGTATTGAAGCATTAACTGCTCAAATTCAAAAATCTGCTGCAGCACCAGTGACATTGAGCAAATAAGCGAATGACTGCGTTAAAGTGGGATTTAATCCAAAATAATGATAAGATAGCTCTCCAATTATCGGGGGAGCTATCCCGCAACACGTTGTTACCATTATGGCAACAACGTGCTTCTTTTTTATCAGAAAAGCAAAACAATCAAAGTCTCATTGAATTTGATTTAACTGAAATCAATCGAATTGATTCTGCCGGTTTGGCATTATTGTGTGATTTTCTACACGATTGTGAGCCGTTACCAAATAAAAAAGTGCGGTTGATAAACCCTCCAGAACAGTTATTAACCCTTGCTGATTTAGTGAATTTATCTCATTGGATTAGCACTTTTATCGACCATAATTAAAACGGAAATCCGAATGGAACTGCAAGAAATTGAACGTATTTTAAAAGAAAGCCTGAATGTAGATGAAGTTTATGCTCAAGGTGAAAATGCTCACTTTGGTGTGATTGTAGTAAGTGATGAAATCTCAGCACTTTCTAAATTAAAGCAGCAACAAACCATCTACGCGCCATTAATGCCTTATTTCCAAACTGGCGAAATTCACGCTTTAACTATTAAAACCTATACCACTGCAAAGTGGAAAATGGATCGTCTATTACATCAAGCAAGCTAGGATTTTCTATGGAAAAATTTCGTGTTTATGGCGGGCAATCTCGCTTAAGTGGTACTGTAACCATCTCAGGTGCAAAAAATGCTGCACTTCCTATTCTTTTTGCTGCAATTTTGGCAACTGAGCCGGTTAAATTAACAAACGTACCAGAACTAAAAGATATTGATACCACTTTAAAAATCTTACGCAAACTTGGTGTTGTGGCAGAGCGTGATGCTGAAGGTGCAGTATTATTAGATTGTTCTAAAATTGATCACTTCGTTGCACCATATGAATTAGTAAAAACCATGCGTGCTTCTATTTGGGCATTAGCACCGTTGGTGGCTCGTTTTAATCAAGGTCAAGTTTCTTTACCAGGCGGTTGTTCTATCGGTGCACGTCCGGTTGATCTTCACATTAGCGGCTTAGAAAAACTCGGTGCAACGATTGAGCTTGATGAAGGTTATGTAAAAGCGGTTGTTGCTGATCGTCTTGTCGGTACGCGTATTGTGATGGAAAAAGTGAGCGTTGGCGCGACTTTATCTATCATGATGGCTGCAACACTTGCAAAAGGTACAACAATCATTGAAAACGCAGCACGCGAGCCAGAAATTGTTGATACTGCAGATTTCCTCAATAAAATGGGTGCTAAAATTACAGGTGCAGGTACTGATCACATTGTCGTTGAAGGTGTTGACCGCTTAACAGGCTGCGAGCACAGCATTGTGCCAGATCGTATTGAAACCGGTACATTCTTAATTGCGGGTGCAATTTCTGGTGGTCGAGTGGTATGTAAAAATACTAAAGCGGATACCATGGATGCGGTGATTGATAAACTTCGTGAAGCGGGTGCAGAAGTTGAAGTCACAGAAGATAGCATTACATTGGATATGCATGGCAATCGTCCGAAAGCTGTCAATATTCGTACTGCACCACACCCAGGTTTCCCAACAGATATGCAAGCGCAGTTCACCTTGTTAAACATGGTGGCAGAAGGCACCAGTATCATTACTGAAACCATCTTTGAAAACCGCTTTATGCACATTCCAGAATTAATTCGTATGGGCGGTAAAGCTGAAATTGAAGGTAACACGGCAGTTTGTCACGGTGTTGAGCATCTTTCTGGTGCAGAAGTGATGGCAACAGATTTACGCGCATCAATCAGTCTTGTGTTAGCAGGATGTATCGCAAGTGGTGAAACTATCGTAGATCGTATTTATCACATCGATCGTGGTTATGAGCACGTTGAAGATAAACTTCGTTGCTTAGGTGCGAAGATTGAACGTTTCTCTGAAAAGAGCGAAGAAGTTTAATTAAATCCAGATAAAAAAAGAGCGGTCAATATTGACCGCTTTTTTATTTTCTATCCATTATTTTTTCGAATAATCTCTCGCCCCAAAAATGGCTGTACCAATACGTACCATGGTTGAGCCACATTTAATGGCAGTTTGCATATCATCGGTCATTCCCATAGAAAGGGTGTCAATTTGTTGATGAGGGAGAGCTATTTTTAGCTGCTCAAATAATTGTTCCATTTGACTAAAAGCCGCTTCTTGTTCAGCAATATTGTCTGTTGGAGCAGGGATCGCCATTAATCCACGCAAACGTAAGTGCGGTAGATTTTCAATGTGTTTTGCCAGCTCAATCATTTCACTTGGTTGAATGCCTGATTTACTCGCTTCATCACTGATATTAATTTGGATTAAAACATTCAAAGGCGCTTTATTGGCTGGGCGTTGTTCATTTAAACGATCGGCAATTTTTGCACGTTCTAGCGTTTGCATCCAATCGAAATGTTCAGCCACAAGACGCGTTTTATTGGATTGCAATGGGCCAATAAAATGCCATTCAAGCTGAATATTCTGTGCTTCAAAATACTGAATTTTATCGACACCTTCTTGAACGTAGTTCTCCCCAAATGCTTTTTGTCCGGCTTGATAGGCTTCTAAAATCGCTTCATTGGGTTTCGTTTTAGAAACCGCTAATAAAGTGACCGCACTTTCAGGGCGATGAGCGAGTTGAGTAGCACCTTGAATTTTTTGATGAATAGTTTCGAGTGCTTGTTGAATTGTCATAATTCCCTTCCTGACCAATGTGAAACTCTCTTCATTCTACACCAAAGCGATGATTTTTAGAAAAAATCTTCATTTTTTCAATTTTGTGTTTGACAAGCCCGCGCTTTTTCGGTATTTCTAAACACATCTTTTTTTTCAAGGTTAAAACACAATGAAAAATAACCGCACTTTCACGATTACCACCATTATTATGACCATTACGACAATTAATGGGGCGGGTTAGTGCATAACAAACAGGATCAAGAAAACCCGCATTCAGTCTAGTGCGGGTTTTTTAGTATTTAAAAATCACAACATCTGAGGATATTATCATGCGCGTATTAAAATTTGGTGGCACTTCATTAGCCAATCCTGAGCGTTTCTCACAAGCAGCTCAATTAATCGAAAAAGCTCATTTAGAAGAGCAGGCTGCCGGTGTCTTATCTGCCCCAGCAAAAATTACTAACCATCTTGTTGCCCTCTCTGAAAAAGCCGCATTAAACCAACCTACTGATACCCACTTTAACGAAGCCATTGAGATTTTCTATAACATCATTAATGGTTTACACGCTGAAAATAATAAATTTGATCTTGCTGGTACTAAAGCCCTCATTGATGCAGAATTTGCTCAAATTAAAGGCTTATTAGAAGAAATTCGCCAAGCTGGCAAAGTAGAAGATAAAGTTAAAGCAACCATTGATTGCCGTGGTGAAAAATTATCAATTGCGATGATGAAAGCGTGGTTTGAAGCACGTGGGTATAGTGTTCACATTGTTGATCCAGTTAAGCAATTATTAGCACAAGGTGGTTACTTAGAATCTTCAGTTGATATTGACGAATCAACAAAACGCGTTGATGCGAAAAGTATCGATAAAGATAAAGTTGTTTTAATGGCTGGTTTTACCGCATGTAATGATAAAGGTGAATTAGTGTTATTAGGCCGTAATGGTTCTGATTATTCAGCAGCTTGTTTAGCAGCTTGTTTAGATGCATCTGTTTGTGAAATTTGGACTGATGTGGATGGCGTTTATACTTGTGACCCTCGTTTAGTGCCAGATGCTCGTTTATTACCAAGCCTTTCTTATCGTGAAGCGATGGAGCTTTCTTATTTTGGTGCGAAAGTGATCCATCCACGTACAATTGGTCCAT
>NZ_CAJLNI010000005.1 GCF_905207935.1 uncultured Haemophilus sp. | reverse complement strand
ATTCATATCCTAATAAAAGAAAAAGATTATCAAATTTAACAAGCAAATAGAATCCTAAAAAACTGTTTGCGATTAGAAAAAATAAACCCGCTAAAATTGTAGTGTATTCATTTTTATCTTTATTTAAGGTAAGTGACCAAGCTATGCCAAATAAAATAATACCAATGATTAATGTACTAGACTCATCTAAACCTAAGGAAAAAAATAGCCAAGCGCCTATCGTCACTACCGCTATCAATAAAGCTATCACCCATAATATTGAAGTCGCCCAATGGGATTTCTTATTATTTGGATGTTCTCGTTTATAGAGTTTCACCAACCAATTGATTGCCATAACAGTAAAAATGAAGCCAATTAATCCTAAAACCAATCCATCTTCGAAAGCTTGAATAAACTCAGAACCCCAAAAGCAATAAGCACCTAGAAAGGCAACAACTGAAATAATTAAATTAATAAAATCAAAGCGGTATTTTTGATATATGTAAAATGCAACCAAAGAAGGAATAGCAATCTGTAAAGAACTGAGTGATGAACGACCAAGCTCACCCCAAACATAAGCATGAAAGTACACATCATAAATTACAGTTAAACCAAATAAACTGGCAAAAGTCAGTACTAAAAATACTTTAGGTAAAATACGCCAATGTTGATCATGAAAAGTTTTACTGAATAATTCAGATACCACGAGGAATACAGTATTAATCAGCACGGCATAACACATTGAGTTATGCGAGTTTTGTTCATTAAATAAATAAAACGCAACATTGGCAGTGGCGGCAAATAATAATGCAGAGGCCACATTCGGAAATAATAATAAAAATGGAAGTTGGCAAAGTGTCCAAACAGCAAATAACTGCCATACATCGGCCCCCGTTTGATAGGTTTGGCCGACTAAGGCAAATAAAGCGCCAATCAAGACAGAAACAACAAAAAAGAGGCTATATGTCTTCCACTTTAATTTTTCTTTGGCTTGTCGACGACTCTCTCGAATAAAGCAATAAATACCTAATACCACTGTCACCACAAGCAATGTTTGTAAGCCATAAATTTTGGCTAAATCAGAAAAATAATCTAAATTAGCTGCAATTAACGTGACTACTCCACTCGTTAAAAATCCGACGGTTAATAATAAAAACAGTAAATTTAAATAACGTTGCCAAGAAAGATTAAAAAGGCCTGTTGTATTCATTCATTTTTTCCTTTTTATAAAAAGATCCGTATTATCTTAGCATAATAGTAAGGTAAATAAATAACAAAAAAATGTGGCTAAATAATACAATTTAGCCACATTTTAATTTAGGTAAAATAATATTTATTACGCTGCATTTGGCTTATGGAGTAAGGTAAAAGCAATAAAACCAAATCCTAAGAAGCAAGAAACGATCAAGGCATAAAAACCGCCGTCCCAGCCAAATAAGTCTACCAGTTTACCCATCACATAGCCTGCGCTCGCAGAACCTAATAAGTAACCGAATAACCCCGTTAAACCTGTCGCTGTACCTGTTGCAACACGTGGCACAAGGTCTGCTGCTTGAAGCCCGATCATCATTACAGGACCGTAAATTAAGAAACCAATAGCAACAAGACAAATATTATCTACGAGTGGATTTCCTTCCGGGTTTTTCCAATAAACGATAATCGCGATTAATACACCGGTTAGGAATAATAACATCGGTGGTGCACGATGGCCTTTAAAGACTTTATCACTTAAATAACCACTGGCAAGCATACCAAAGATACCAGCATATTCGTAAAGGAAATACGCCCAACTTTGTTTATCTACTGAGAAATGTTTCACTTCTTTTAGATACGTTGGTGCCCAGTCAATAATGCCGTAACGAATGAAATACACAAATACGTTCGCAAGTGCAATCGCCCATAAAAACTTATTATTAATGATGTATTTCATAAAAATATCTTTAGAAGAAAGCGTGTGAGCTGATTCAACTTTCTCTACGATTTTTTCACCTTTCCATTCATCTACCGGCGGTAATCCTTGAGACTCAGGTGTATCGCGCATTAAATAGAACATAATGAATGCTAATACAATGGCGATTAAGGCGGGTAAATAGAATAAAGATTGCCATACGCCGAAAATCGATAAACCGAGGAGCGCTAATGGGCCGATTAAACCACCACCTAAGTTATGTGATACGTTCCACCAGCTCCACCACACACCACGTTCAGAAACTGAGAACCAGTTGGTCATTGTTTTTGCACCTGGCGGGTATCCCATTCCTTGGAACCAGCCATTTAATGCAGCTAACACAATCATCAATGGAATAGAGGATAGTACGCCTGGCACTAAACCGAAAATTAAGCTCACTAATGCTGAACCTAATAAACCAATGGTAATAAAATATTTAGGATTACTTCGGTCAGAAATATTCCCCATAATGAACTTACTAAAACCGTAAGCCAGTGATAACGCTACCCCAACTGTACCTAAATCAGCTTTAGTAAAGCCATATTCATCAATAAGATAAGGAATGGCTAAAGAAAAGTTTTTGCGGATAAGATAATAAGCCGCATACCCGATAAATACTCCAGCAAATACCTGCCAACGTAATTTTTTATACTCGGCATCTGTTCTAGAACTTTCAATTCTTGGTGCTGGAGGAGATGCTTTTAAGAATGAAAACATCTTTGTTCTCCTATAATAATTTACAACTTGTCGTATCCTTGTAATAGCTAGGCCACTACAACGAGAAACAGATTACCAAAGCCGAATATGGAACAGAGCTCCGACCACTTCAAATGACGAGTTTATTTACATCATTTAAACCGCTCCAATTTCTGGGATAAATTACGTTCTAAGTCTATTTAAAAATTTCTATGCTATAATCCCCCAACACCCAAATAGAAAAGAGGAAAACAAGATGCAAATTTTACACACAATGCTTCGAGTAGGTGATTTAGACCGCTCTATTAAATTTTATCAAGATGTTTTAGGTATGCGTTTATTGCGTACGAGTGAAAACCCGGAATATAAATATACGCTTGCATTTTTAGGTTACGAAGATGGCGAAAGCGCTGCAGAAATTGAATTAACATACAACTGGGGCGTAGATAAATATGAACAGGGCACTGCGTATGGACATATTGCTATCGGTGTTGATGATATTTATGCTATTTGTGAAGCAGTTCGTGCAAGTGGTGGTAAAGTGACTCGCGAACCAGGCCCTGTTAAAGGTGGTACAACCGTTATTGCCTTCGTTGAAGATCCAGATGGCTATAAAATTGAATTTATCGAAAATAAAAGTTCAAAATCTGGTCTAGGCAATTAATTAAAAGTGCGGTTGATTTTTTCGCTCTTTTATAACGCAGGGTTACCTGCGTTATTTATTTTAAAGGATACAATATGTCCAACTCTCAAGAAATCCCTTATCACCACCAATTAAAAAATCGTTTTCGCGGCTACTTCCCTGTCATCATTGATGTGGAAACAGCGGGATTTGATGCCAAAAAAGATGCGCTTTTAGAGCTTGCGGCAATCACCTTAAAAATGGATGAGAATGGCAATTTACAACCTGACCAAAAATGCCATTTTCATATTGAACCATTTGAGGGGGCAAATATTAATCCCGAATCTCTCAAATTTAATGGGATTGATATTCACAATCCATTACGTGGTGCCGTATCTGAATTAGACGCCATCACAGGGTTATTCCAAATGGTGCGTCGTGGACAAAAAGATGCAGAATGTCAGCGTTCTATCATCGTGGCACATAATGCGGCTTTTGACCAAAGTTTCGTGATGGCTGCGGCTGAACGTACGGGTGTAAAACGCAATCCATTCCACCCTTTTGGAATGTTTGATACAGCAACACTTGCCGGTTTTATGTTTGGACAAACAGTGCTCGTCAAAGCATGCCAAGCGGCAAAAATCCCTTTTGATGGTAAACAAGCACACTCGGCACTATATGATACTGAGCGTACGGCAGAATTATTTTGCTATATGGTGAACCATTTAAAAGAGCTTGGTGGTTTCCCGCATGTTGCTCAAACAAATGAAACGGAAAAAACAGCTGAAAATCAGACCGCACTTTAATTTTCAAAAATTTTAGAAAAAAGGCTTGCAATCGTTTTCGGTTTACCGTATTTTAAAAAGTAATTCGATTTAGTTATCTAAATAAGAGAGTTTCAAATGAACTTTATCCTTCGTCACCATCATCGCCATTCAACTGAATAATCTTTCAGGCTGTTGGCGTGCTTGGAAGATTTCTTCCGAGCTGACAAGATAAAGATCAAAAAATCTTACCCCTCGGAAGGCAACTTTCGAGGGGTTTTGTTTTATTATTAATTTACAGGAGTTTATTACTATGCGACATTTAACCTTAAATCAATTTTCTTTTATGCGACCTTTTTCTTTTAATTAATCAATAAGGAACAACAATATGCTATCTAATCCCGTTGTTATTTCAATTGTCGTGCTACTGGCGTTAAGCCTACTGCGCGTGAACGTGGTTATCGCACTTGTGATTTCTGCTCTTACAGCTGGCTTATGCGGAGACCTAGGTTTAAGCAAAACCATTGAGGCCTTTACAGGCGGTTTAGGTGGTGGTGCTGAAGTTGCCATGAACTATGCGATGCTCGGTGCATTTGCCATTGCGATTTCAAAATCTGGCATCACTGATTTGCTTGCCTACAAAATTATTACCCGAATGAACAAAACACCAACTGGTAAAAATTTAGCCTGGTTTAAATATATGCTGCTTGGTATTTTGCTTTTATTCGCCATTTCATCCCAAAACTTGCTCCCAGTGCACATTGCGTTTATCCCCATTGTAGTGCCACCTTTACTTTCTATTTTTAACCGTTTAAAAATCGATCGTCGTGCAGTCGCTTGTATTATTACCTTCGGTTTAACCGCAACCTATATGATCTTACCGGTTGGTTTCGGTAAAATCTTTATCGAAAGCGTTTTAGTAAAAAATATCAATCTTGCTGGGGCTCCACTCGGCTTACAAACCAGTGTTGGTGAAGTTTCTTTCGCTATGCTTATCCCTGTTATTGGTATGATTCTTGGTTTACTCACTGCCGTATTTGTTACCTATCGCAAACCGCGTGAGTATGTTGTGACAACGGCAGAACCAACTACAACTGAAATTGAACAACACATTGCGAACATTAAACCTATTCAAATTACCGCAAGTGCGGTTGCTATTGTCGCCACTTTTGCCACACAGCTTTTCACAAGCTCTACAATTATTGGTGGTTTAGTCGGTTTAGCAATTTTCGGTGTATTCGGTATCTTCAAACTCAAGGAAAGTAACGATATTTTCCAACAAGGCTTACGTTTAATGGCGATGATCGGCTTTGTTATGATTGCTGCGTCTGGTTTCGCTAATGTGATTAATACCACAAGCGGTGTGAAAGAGTTAGTTGATGCACTTTCAACGGGTGCGATTCAAAGTAAAGGCGTTGCGGCATTCTTAATGTTACTCGTTGGGTTATTGATTACCATGGGTATTGGTTCTTCTTTCTCAACTGTACCAATTATCACCTCAATTTATGTACCACTTTGTCTCTCTTTTGGTTTCTCACCACTTGCGACAGTAGCTATCGTAGGTGTAGCAGCAGCATTAGGAGATGCGGGTTCACCGGCTTCTGACTCAACACTTGGGCCAACATCCGGTTTGAATATAGATGGTAAACACGACCACATTTGGGATTCTGTTGTGCCAACCTTTATTCACTACAATATCCCATTATTAGCGTTCGGTTGGATTGCAGCCATGACCCTTTAATCGTTATAATCCCTGCATTCATTATGCGGGGATTTTTTTATGTCTATTCAATCATTACTCAATACGCTCGAACAAAAAGTACAGCAACTGACTCAAGCCTATCAGGCTAACTCTGATAAAAAAATCAACGCGAAATTTAACCGCACTTTATTTACCGAAGATTTTGAAACCGTCGGTTTTTATCTCAAAGAAATCGAGCAAAGCTTAACTAAGCTATGTAAAATTCCTCATCAAAATGAAGAACAAATTGTATTTATGGCAGAACATCTTTTAGGGCAATGTGCCGCCTTGACCGAAGCCATGAATCGCAAGCATAAAAAGCCCATTCAGCCGAAAATAACAGAGCCACAAGTTGCAAGTAGTAAATCACAACATAGCATTCATCGTCTCCCTCCTCGAGAGCGTCTAGAAAAGTATTATGAAGCCTTGCAGCAACTCACGGAAAAATACGAAGAAGCCAAAGCACAAGCTAATACGGCTCAAACAGATATTCAACGAGATATGCATAAGCAAACAGCAGCAATTTATTTAACGCGCCGTCAAAAATGTTTAGAAGCGATTGAGACCTTAGAAGAATACCTTGCCTTTAAAGAGGCCCAAGAAAGTGCGGTCAAAAAATAAGATATTTTTAAATAGACTGAAAAGCAAAAATCCCTAAATCTTTCGACTTAGGGATTTTTTGAATTTGATGGCGGAGGAAGTGAGATTCGAACTCACGGAGGGCGTAAACCCTCGCCGGTTTTCAAGACCGGTGCCTTCAACCACTCGACCATTCCTCCGTGATTTAAGCGAGGTGAATAATACGTTTTTTCCCCCACCCCGTCAAGCAAGAAAATAAAAAAATTATCTGACTGACTACTTTTAAATCACTATGTTTTAAAAATACACAAAATAAAAACGGAACCTACTGGTTCCGTTTTTATGGTTAAGATATTACTCTGATTTTGCTTGTGTAGGTTCAGAGTAAATGTGACTAATTGCACTATGATGACCTGCCGCGCCTTTACCGTTAAAGTAATAACGAGACTCTTTCCATTCCACAATTGGGAATGGTTTAGACTCTTCATCTGGTGCTTTCGCTAGTGTCATCGCTGCTTTTGTATGCGGCACGGCTGAAATAGTACCTGCACGACCTGTGAACACATAAGAACGAGCAAACTCAGCTTTTTCTTGTGGTTCAACTTCTGCCGTTGCAACTTGAGCAACAGGTTCTGATTTATGATGCAAGCGTTCTAATGACTCTTGCACTTTCTGTTGAACCGCTTCATTCGCCGGTTGAGTAATGAAATCTAACGCAGGTTGTGCTTCAACTGATTTTTCTTCCACGACAATACCCGTTGCCGGGGTGATCACACCCTTTTTCGTTTTCTCTTGCTCAAGCAACTCATCCACTGATAAGAAATTATTTTCTTTCGGTGCATTCACTGCAGAATAATCGATACATACTTTACCGCTTGCTAATTCTGGTGAAGCAACTGCCGCAAATAATGGCATTGGTGACTTCACTTCATTACGACGACGGCGTTGATTATTCGATGTACGTAAATGACGTGGAGTACGACGCTGACGTTCTTGACGTGGTTTATCTTCTGTATTATCAGCAACATTGTTTTCAACCACTTCATTTTGAACAGTCTCAACAACTGGTACTTCAACCGCTTCAATAACATTCTCATTTACGTTATTTGCATTGTCATCAATACGAACACGTTTACGTAAATCACGACGTTGACGACGCTCTGCTACCGGTTTCTCTGCTTTTTCTTCTTGACGATTATCATCAGAAACATTAGCAAAATTAACCGCACTTTCAGATGTCACTTCTTCATTCGCGTTACGACGATTGCGACGATTATTTATACACTCGCGAGTTGGACGTGCATTTTCTTCATCTGTATTTTTCGCATTATCGTTGTTTTCGTTGTTGCGAGAACGACGATTATTACGACGATCTTGATTGCGGCGATTATTACGGTTGTTGTTACGATTGTTGCGGTTGTTTTGGTTTTTCTCTTCTTCTTTTGGTTCAGAAGCAAATAAACCTTTAATTGCGGCAACAATTTTCGCAAACAATGACGGTTCTTCCGATTTACGCTCAACTGGTGCTGGCGCTGCCGTTGGGATCGATAGAGATACTGCTGCACTTTCCATCACTTGCTCAGAGGTCACTGCTGCAGTTTCGATATTGCGAGAAACAAGAGACTCTTCTGGTACAAATGTATCGTCTTGTGCATCATGGAATTTCGTTAAGTTATAGCTTAATTCATTTAGCTCTTCGCCCTCACGAACACGGAATACGCTGAAATGTGGCGTTTCCATTGCTTCATTTGGTACCACGATAATATCAACATCATGGCGTTTTTCGATGCTATGAACAGCTTTACGTTTTTCGTTAAGTAAGTAAGACGCAATTTGTACAGGCACGATAGTGTGTACTTGTTTGGTGTTTTCTTTTAACGCTTCTTCTTCGATTAAACGTAAGATAGAAAGAGATAAACTTTCGTTATCACGTACTTTACCCGTACCTTGACAGCGTGGGCAAACATGGTGAGAAGACTCACCTAATGATGGGCTTAAACGCTGACGCGACATTTCCAATAAGCCGAAGCGAGAAATACGGCTAATTTGAATACGCGCACGGTCTTGACGCACCGCATCACGGATACGATTTTCTACTTCACGTTGGTGACGAACCGGTGTCATATCGATGAAATCGATGACCACTAAACCACCTAAGTCACGTAAACGTAATTGACGAGCAATTTCATCCGCCGCTTCAAGGTTGGTATTTAATGCGGTTTCTTCAATATCACCACCACGAGTTGAACGCGCCGAGTTGATATCGATCGCCGTTAACGCTTCTGTCACATCAATGACAATCGAACCACCAGAAGGTAAACGCACTTCACGTTGGAAGGCGGATTCAATTTGTGACTCAATTTGATAGTGACTAAATAACGGCACTTCACCTTGATACAATTTCACACGATTGATGAAATCTGGACGTACAAGTTTGATGTGTGCTTTCGCTTTTTCAAATACTTTCGGGCTATCAATTAAGATCTCACCGATATCACGACGCAAGTAATCACGGATCGCACGAACGATCACATCACTTTCTTGGTGAATTAAGAACGGCGCCGGACGGCTTTGTGAAGCTTGTTTAATCGCTTCCCAATGATGTAATAGTACTTTCAAGTCCCATTGTAATTCTTCTGGTGATTTACCCACACCCGCTGTACGCACGATAAGGCCAACGCCTTCCGGTACATCTAAAGAACTCAATGCTTCTTTTAATTCGATACGTTCATCGCCTTCAATACGGCGAGAGATACCACCTGCACGCGGATTGTTTGGCATAATCACCAAATAACTACCGGCAAGGGAAACAAAAGTGGTTAAGGCTGCGCCTTTATTGCCACGTTCTTCTTTATTCACCTGAACGATCACTTCTTGGCCTTCGGTCAAAATATCACGGATATTTGGACGACCTTGGAACACATAATCAGCAGGAAAATACTCACGGGCAATTTCTTTTAAAGGAAGGAAGCCATGACGCTCTGCACCATAATCCACAAAGGCTGCTTCTAAACTCGGCTCTACGCGAGTGATTTTCCCTTTGTAAATATTGGCTTTTTTCTGTTCATGACCCGGACTTTCAATATCCAAGTCAAATAAACGCTGGCCATCGACCAACGCAACGCGCAACTCTTCTTTTTGAGTCGCATTGATTAACATTCTTTTCATTGTCAATTTCTCGTTTGAATTATCTAAAATACCTTGAAAATTAACCGCACTTTACAGATTTACTGACCTTAGCCATCGACCTCGTGTTTCTCGCGAACAGTCAATCTCACGACTGTGTGTTGCTGGGTGCATTGATAGCATACTCAATTGTTATCTAAGACAATTTTCGTAAAACAATGCGGTGTGTTAATTACGCATTGCAAGGAAGCGTTAACCTTCAAGAAAAATATGTTGATTATCAATGTCTTATGCCATTCGCCGCATTGAGTTTTGACCAACATACAAAATCGTTTTCTAAATGCCAAATTTTAGGCGCAGAAAGACGCTCTATTATCCACATTCAGGGCCAAATTAGCAAGGCATTCTTGCTATTATCACCAGGGATATTGTGATATGATTCAGCCCAATTTTTAAAGGACAGATTCAATGACTGAAAAACAAGAAAAAATCATCAATCAATCCGTCAAAATGCTCACGATTTCTGAGGATGAAGCAGGACAACGCATTGATAATTATTTATTGGCAAAATTAAAAGGTGTGCCAAAAAGTTTGATTTATCGCATTCTGCGTAAAGGCGAAGTTCGTGTGAACAAAGGACGAATCAAACCTGAATATAAATTGCAAAATGGTGATGTGGTGCGTGTGCCACCAGTTCGTGTTTCTGAAAAAAATACCGCGCCGATTTCTAAAAACTTGAATAAAGTCGCTTCCCTTGAAAGCCATATTATTTTTGAAGATGATTGTTTATTAGTATTGAACAAACCTTCCGGTATTGCGGTTCATGGCGGGAGCGGCTTAAATTTTGGTGTGATTGAAGCCTTGCGTGCATTACGTCCTGAAGCCCGTTTTTTAGAATTGGTTCACCGTTTAGACAGAGATACATCGGGCATTTTATTGGTGGCGAAGAAACGCTCTGCCTTACGCAACTTACACGAACAACTTCGTGTTAAAACGGTACAAAAAGATTATCTCGCGCTCGTACGTGGACAATGGCAATCTCATGTAAAAGTCGTGCAAGCGCCTTTATTAAAAAATGAGCTGGCCAGTGGTGAACGCATCGTTAAAGTCAGTGAGCAAGGTAAACCTTCAGAAACCCGATTTGCCATTGAAGAACGCTATCAAAATGCGACCTTAGTAAAAGCGTCGCCTGTAACGGGAAGAACCCATCAGATCCGAGTTCATACTCAATATGCAGGTCACCCAATCGCGCTAGATGACAAATACGGTGATAAAGAATTCGATAAATATATGCAAGATCTCGGACTCAATCGTTTGTTTTTACATGCATTTTCTATTCGATTTGAACACCCTAAAACGGGCGAAACATTACATTTTAATGCACAACTAGATGAAAAAATGAAAACAATTCTGAAAAAACTGCGTGAAAGCAAAGAGATAAACCCATAGACAAGAAAAATGTTTATTGCTATATTTGATGACGGAGACAACTCGTTTCTATCATTAATTAACATATAACAACAAAGGATAGCAAAATGGCAAAAGGACAATCATTACAAGATCCTTATTTGAATGCGTTACGCCGTGAACGTATTCCTGTTTCGATTTATCTCGTTAATGGGATTAAATTACAGGGTCAAATCGAATCATTCGACCAATTCGTGATTTTATTAAAAAACACGGTTAACCAAATGGTGTACAAACACGCTATTTCAACTGTGGTTCCAGCACGTTCTGTTTCTCACCACAATAATAACGGCGGTCATCATGCAGCACAAACTTCTGACGCTGCAGCGGAAGTAGAAACACAAGCAGAATAATTCTGTTCAATGAATGATTTCATCAATTTAAGTGCGGTTGAAAATTCACCTGAAATTTCAACCGCACTTTCGTCATCTAAAACAGGCGACAATAGCCAATCGGCAAAAGATAAAGCTGTCGTCGTGCATGTTTTCTTTTCTCAAAATAAAAACATTGAAGATCTACAAGAATTCCAACTTTTAGCGGAATCTGCCAATGTTGAGATTTTACAAATCATCACCACAAGCCGTGCCACGCCACAAGCAAAATACTTTATCGGTGAGGGAAAAGCACAAGAAATTGCAGATGCCGTGAAAGACTTAGATGCCGATGTTGTTTTGGTGAATCACCAATTAACGCCCGCTCAAACTCGTAATTTAGAAAGTATCTGCCAATGTCGTGTAGTGGATCGCACTGGAGTGATTTTAGATATCTTTGCCCAACGAGCCCGCTCGCACGAAGGGAAATTGCAAGTTGAATTAGCTCAACTTAAGCATTTATCGACTCGATTAGTCCGCCGAAAAACAGGCTTAGATCAGCAAAAAGGTGCGGTTGGATTGCGTGGTCCAGGCGAAACGCAATTAGAAACGGATCGCCGTTTAATCAAGGTGCGTATTGCGCAGTTGCAAAATCGTTTGGCGAAAGTCGAAAAACAACGCAATCAAAATCGCCAAACACGACAAAAAGCGGATATTCCGACCATTTCCTTAGTAGGCTACACCAATGCGGGGAAATCGACACTCTTCAATTTCATCACGCAAGCCAATGTCTATGCGGCAGATCAGCTTTTTGCCACCCTCGATCCCACATTAAGACGTTTGCAAATTCAAGATGTTGGCACAGCGATTCTCGCCGATACCGTTGGTTTCGTTCGCCAACTTCCCCATGATTTAGTTTCCGCTTTTAAATCTACCTTGCAAGAAACGGTAGAAGCCAGTTTGTTATTGCATGTCATTGATGCAGCAGACGCTCGAAAGATCGAAAATATTGAAGCCGTGAATTTAGTGTTGGAAGAAATTAAGGCTGACAAAGTACCAGTATTGCTGGTATATAACAAAATCGATTTATTGGAAAATGTGGCACCCCATATTGAATATGATGATGAGAATAAGCCCGTTGCCGTTTATCTTTCAGCACATTCAGGTGAAGGATTAGAGCTGCTACTTGAAGCCATTAAAGTGCGGTTGAAAAATGAGATACTTTCTTTCACCCTTACACTGCTCCCACAAGAGGGAAAAATTCGCCACGCGCTCTATCAATTAAATAGCATTCGTCACGAACAAATTTCAGATGAGGGTGAATTTATCCTCAATGTACAAATTGATAAAGTCAAATGGCTCAAACTTTGTAAACAATTCCCTAAACTGTCAGAAATTATTTACTAATACCGTATTGTTTTAATTTATTGGCAATCGCCGTATGTGATACACCTAATCGTTGTGCTAATTTTCGAGTACTTGGATACTGAGCATAAAAAGCACGGAGTACACTCGCCTCATATTGTCCCATGATCTCATCTAGGGTTTGCTCTCCAAAATCATCCACAGAAATGACCGCACTTTGTACGGGTTTTAAATTTAAACTTTCAATATCAAGCTGGTTATTTTTCGCTAAGGAACAGGCACGATACAAGACATTGTAAAGCTCTCGCACATTACCTTGCCAAGGCTGCCCTTTCAAATAACTCAAAAAATCAGCATCATATTGCGGCATTGGAATCTTAAGCTGCGTGCTAATTTCTTGTAAAAAACCGTCCGTTAAAGGTTGAATGTCTTCCACTCGTTCACGCAAGGGCGGCACATTTAGCGCCAAAACATTTAAGCGATGGAATAGATCACTGCGTAATTTCCCTTGCTCTAACAGCTTTTCCATCGGTTCTTGTGACGTACAAATCACACGAACATTTGCATGATGTTCTTTTTCTTCCCCCACTCGGCGGAAAGAACCATCGGTTAAAAAACGCAATAATTTTGCTTGTAAACTTAATGAAAGCTCGGCAATGCCATCCAGTAACACCGTGCCTTCGTTAGCATATTCAAAAAAACCGCTGGTTTCACTGTCACCCACTTTACGCCCAAACATTTCGCTTTCCGCATCTTCATCCGGCAGGCCTGCACAGTTTACTGCAATGAATTTTTTCTCACGACGCAAGCTCGCAAAATGGCAAGCTTTTGCTAATAAGTCTTTACCCGTACCCGTTTCACCCTGAATTAAAAGCGGCACATCAAACATCGCAAAACGTTGTGCATTTTCGACCGCACTTTTCATGGAAAGGCTTTGAGTGACAAAGCAAGAGAACGGATCTTGTGGATTAAATGTCAGCATAAAATAAGCTCAAATTTATTGAATGATGCCGATATGATAGGAAGTTTATTGATATGTGTAAAGATTAATTTACATATAAAAAGGGCAATCCTTGACTGCCCTTTTAAATAATTTTTCGTATTATTTTTTCACTGCACGATCAAGTTCTTGTGCGATGATTTCCATGCTTTCTAAGCCACCAAACGCAAGATACCAATTGGCTGCATCAAGGTACACAATGTGTCCATCTTTATACGCTTTGGTTTGTTTGATGATATCGTTATCCAATACTTTTTGTGCATTGTTGGCTTTTTCTGTAATGGCAGCTGTACGATCCACTACGAGTAAAAAGTCTGGATTTTTTTCTAAGATATATTCAAAACCAACGCTTTGTCCATGCGTAGAGGATTTGATGCTGTCATCAATCGGTTTAAAACCAAATTTTTGATACACCATGCCATAACGAGAACCATCACCAAAAGCACTGATTTTACTTTCATTAACCAACACCAATAGTGCGGTTTTGCTTTGTGCGTCTTTCGCAACTTGCGCAACTTTACTGTCTAACGCAGATAATTTCTCTTTTGCTACATTTTCTTTACCAAAGATCTGACCAAGTGCGGTCACATTTTGTTGAAAACTCGGGTAGTAATTATTGTAGTCATTTTCAACATTAAATACCGGGGCGATTTCTTTAAATTTGTCGATCATTTTTTCTTGACGTTTAGACGCGATGATCAAATCCGGATTAAGTTCGTTAATTTGCTCCAATGATTGTTCTTTCAAATCGCCGACATTTTTATATTTTTTGTCTGCAAATTCTGAAAGATAGTTTGGAATTTTTCCGCTTTGTGGGAAGCCCACAATTTTATCTTGCACACCTAATGTACGAAGCGTATCAGCTGCACCAAAATCGAGAACCACCACACGTTGTGGATTTTGTGGCACGACTTGTTTTCCAGCAGCATTTTCAACGGTAATATCCGCAGCTTGTGCAATACCAGCAAATGCAAAGAGTGAAAGCGCTAAAGTTGATAATGTTTTTTTCATAAAGATTTCCTTATTTATCTAAAATAAACGGCAATTTTATGGTCGTCGATATCCTGAATCGGAATCGTCATGTCATAAATATCTTGTAATACGGTTGATTGCATAATGTGGTTAACTTCACCTTGTTGGACTAATTTTCCATTTTTCATGGCAACAATGTAGTCTGAATAACAAGAGGCGAAATTAATATCATGAATCACAATCACCACGGTTTTGTTGAGTTCTGTCGCTAATTTACGCAAAACTTGCATGATCTGCACTGAATGTTTCATATCCAGATTATTTAATGGTTCATCCAACAAAATATAATCGGTATCTTGTGCAAGCGTCATCGCAATATAAGCGCGTTGTCGCTGCCCACCACTTAAATTATCGATATATTGATGACGAATATCATCTAAATTCATATAGGCAATGGCATTATCAATAAAAGTGCGGTCAGTTTGGGTTAAGTTTCCTTTGGAATAAGGGAAGCGTCCGAAAGCAACTAAATCTTCAATGGTTAGACGCAAATTAATGTTGTTCGTTTGCTTTAAGATCGCAAGCTGTTTAGCAATATCGCTACTTTTCTTACGATTGAGCAATTCACCGTTGAGATAGATTTCGCCACTATCCGCATTCAACAAACGGCTCATAATAGACAGCACCGTACTCTTCCCCGCGCCATTCGGCCCGATAAAAGACGTAATTTTCCCCGTAGGAATGGTAACGGACACATTATCCACCACCTTTTTGCTTCCGTAACTTTTAGTAATATTGCGAATTTCTATTGCCATTTTTTGTTTGCTCTTAATAACAAATAAATAAAGTACACACCGCCGACAAAATTAACGATGATGCTTAATGTCGTGCGGAACGTAAAAATATGGGTCACTAATAATTGCCCTAAAACCAAGGTAATGATGGAAATTAACATCGCGGCAGGAATGAGTACCTTGTGACGATAATCACGAACAAATTCAAAGGTCACGTTCATCACTAATAACCCAAGGAAAGTAAGTGGACCAACAAGTGCGGTCGACACTGACGTTAAAATTGCCACGAGAATTAATAGGACTTTTAAGGTCTTTTGATAATCGATACCTAAGTTAATGGCATTTTCTCGCCCTAACGCCAACACATCAAAGCAATGCCAATATTTCAAACTGAAAACAATCGTCGCGACTAAAATGGCTAATGCGACCCACAAGATTTGCGTGTTAATTCGGTTAAAACTTGCAAAGCCAATATCTTGTGCGATCTGGAATTCATTCGGATCAATTAACACTTCCATAAACGTCGTTAAGCTACCAAAGAAGGTGCCGAAAATAATCCCAACAAGCAACAAGAAGAAAATATTTTGGTTTTCTTTCTTAAACAGGAAGTGATAAAGCACTAATGAAAACGCCATCATTAATCCCGTACACAAGACAAACAATGCAATCGAATTCATGGAAAGCAATGTGCTTGAACCGAAAAGGAAAATAATCGTCGTTTGAATCAGTAAATACAGCGAATCTAACCCCAAAATACTCGGCGTGAGAATTCGGTTATTCACAACCGTTTGGAAAATCATCGTAGCAAGTGCAATTGCCGCGCCTGTAATCACAATCGCAATTAAGGATAAGGCACGATTTTCCAAGGCATATTGCCAACGGTTCGGTAAGTTGTAGCCTAAATAGAGTGCAAGAGAAACAATGGCTAACAACGACAATACAATCAGTTGAGAAGAAGATTTCTTAGCCATTTCTATACCGCTTTAATAATAAAAATAAGAAGATACCACTACCAAATACACCAACCACGGCATTAATGGAAATCTCATAAGGATAAATCACACTTCGACCTAAAATATCGCAGAATAAGACAAATACGGCGCCTAGCAAGGCCGTATGAGATAACACTTTCTTCAAGTTATCCCCTAAATAAAGTGTGACGATATTCGGGATAATTAACCCCAAGAAAGGGATCACGCCAACAGACACGATAATAATCGAAGATACGACCGCCACAATTAGCAATCCGAGATAAAGTACCTGGTTGTAATTTAGACCTAGATTAACCGCAAAATCTTTCCCCATCCCGACAATAGAAAAACGATGCGCAAATAAATAAGCCACGATGAGTGTAGGAATACTGAAATACAACAATTCATAACGGCCTGACATCACAAGAGAAAAATCCCCTTGTAGCCATCCAGATAAGTTTTGTAATAAATCTTCTTTGTAAGCAATAAAGGCGGTAATTGAACTGATGATATTACCGAACATAATCCCCACTAAGGGTACAAAAATCGTGTCCTTGAATTTCAAACGGGACAGAATCGTCATAAATAACAATGTGCCAAGGAAAGACACGATTACCGCAATAGTGGTTTTTAACAACATAGAGGCAGTTGGGAAAAACAGCATCGCCATTAAAATGCCTAATCTTGCACTATCCATTGTGCCCGCCGTGGTGGGTGAAACAAATCGATTTCGACTGAGTTGCTGCATCACTAAACCACAAATACTCAAGGATGCACCAGCAATCAAGATACTGATTAAGCGAGGCACGCGACTAATTAAAAAAATCTGCCATTGATTACCTTCAAAATTCAGTAACCCTTGCAAATTAACGGTACTTACCCCGAGAAAAAGTGAAACAAAGGAAAGCACAATCAACAGAAAAATCAGATAACGTCTCTTAATCATAAAAATGAGAATAATTCTAAAATGCAAAGAGAATAGCATATTGATGAAAAAGAGAAAAGATAAGTGCGGTCAGTTTTCAGCTAATTTTTTTAGGCATATAAAAAATGCGGTCAAACTTGACCGCACTTTACTTTCTAGAATCTTAACATTCTTTCCGCTTCTTTAGCTCGCACTAAGAATTGCTTACGTTCTGCTGTTGCCATTCCACTGCTGGTACCCGGCAATTTAACTGTTAGCGGGTTCACCGCACGATCATTAATATGGAACTCATAGTGCAAGTGTGGACCGGTTGAGATACCCGTATTCCCTGTTAATGCAATACGTTCCCCTTTCTTAACTGCTTGCCCTGCTCGAACTAAAGCACGACTTAAATGCATATACACCGTTTGATATTCACGACCATGACGTATCACCACATAACGTCCTGCACCACCTGCTTGATAAGCGACTTTTTCTACCACACCATCAGCTGGTGCAATAACTGGTGTACCTGGTGCGACAGCAAAGTCCACCCCTTTATGTGGGCGAACACGTCCCGTTACCGGATGGCGACGATTTGGGTTAAATGGTGAAGAAATACGCGCTTGACGTTGCAATGGATAACGCGCAAAGCCTTTACCTAAGGTTTCACCTTGCTTATCGTAGTAACGACCATTCGCCGCTTGAATACCATAATAACTCTTACCATCCGCTATAATATGAATGGCTTCAACGTTACCTTGCCCCGTTAATTTATCGCCTAAGTATTCGCGAGACACTAAAATCGCAAACTTGGTCCCTTTACTGAGTTTCTGGAGACTTACCTGCCATTGTAATGCCGAACTTAATTGGCTGATTTGACGACCATCCAAACCTAGATCACGTAAACTTGACGCAAAGGATCCATTAATTGTGCCTTTTAGCACCTCTTTCTTCCAAATACTTTTCTTCTCTAGAATTTGGCGTTTAAACTTACCGTCTTCCGTGCGCTCATAAATGCGCTCTTCTTTTTCAGATACCAACCAGTTTAAATACTCCAGTTGGTCTTCTTTATCTAAAATCCAATAGAACTGTTGACCTGCGCGTAAGTTTTTTAATTCAGGATATTCGGCAATTAAATTTTTCGCCGTATCATCTTCTAAACCTGAAAGCTCTAACACGTCTTTTAAGGAGTCGCCACGCACCACGGTATGGCTAAATTGATCGGTAATACGTAATGCTTGATCGGCCACATCTAAAATACCACTTAGTGCATCTTGAGCATCTTTTGGTAAATCATTGAGATCGTCAAATTGCGGTTTGATTTCATCGACTTCATCATCTTTAGCTTGAAGTTCATCATCATAAGAAGTTGCATCTTCCGCATTAGCATGTTGTTTTGCTTCAGGATGTTCGCCTTCTTGAGATTGAGGATTGCCCGATTCCGTTTTTTCAGGTGTAAGAGATTGATATTGAACATTATCTACCATCTCTGGCTCAAGATTACTTTGCAGAGAAGGATCATAATCAGCAGTATCTTTAAAGGCGAGGAAAATACCCGTTAAAATAAGCAAAAGTGCGGCAAAAAAAATCGCCGCTTTTATGCGGGATTTTCTTTTCCGTCGATCTCTAGCTAATTTAACGTGTTGAACCATTTGATACCTTTAAAATGAATAAAAAAGATTTTCGTTTTTCAGACTACAAACTCTGGGAAAAATTCATTTTACCCTAAAAATGTCAAATCTTATGCCTAAATATTAGGCATAGTCGGAATTTCTTGAGAAAAAGGCGGAAATGAGCTATTTTAGTGAGCTATTTTTAAAGGGGGAATTATGCAGATTCGCGCCATTCAACCAGCCCAACCCACACCATTAATTACACTGAAAAATATCAATGTGGTCTTTGAACAAAAGACGGCATTGCGGGATATTAATCTCAGCATTTATCCCAATTCCATTATCACCATTGTCGGGCCAAATGGTGGGGGGAAATCGACCCTCTTAAAAACCTTATTAAAATTACAAACGCCAACATCTGGTGAGGTGATTTACAGCACTAATGTCAGAATTGGCTATGTCCCACAAAAAATTCACTTAGACCATAGCTTACCAATGACGGTTGAGCGTTTTCTTGCGCTCAAAAAAGGTGTTAAAAAGCAAGAAATATCAACCGCACTTGAGCAACTCTCTATCACTCATTTGAGAAAAAATAATATGCAAAAACTCTCTGGCGGTGAGATGCAACGTGTATTATTGGCCCGTGCGATTTTGAATAAACCCAATTTACTGGTGCTAGATGAACCAACTCAAGGCGTGGATATTAATGGTCAAGCTGAACTTTATCAGCTGATTCACCGTACTCAACAAACCTTAAACTGTGCAGTTTTAATGGTTTCCCATGACTTGCATATCGTGATGGCGGACAGTAAAGAAGTGTTGTGCATCAATCAACACATTTGCTGTGCCGGCACACCAGAAAGCCTATCGAATGATCCAACATTTATGCGTCTTTGGGGCAATCAAATCTCACAAAATGTGGGCTTTTATACGCACCATCATAATCACCATCATAATATGCACGGTGATGTTTGTAGTTGCAGTGCCAATCCATCAGAATGCCAACAATAAGGAAAAATCATGTTTGAGATTTTATTTCCCGCCTTACTTACGGGCTTACTGCTTTCCTTAATTACCGCACCACTGGGTGCCTTTGTAGTGTGGCGTAAAATGGCTTATTTTGGTGATACCCTTTCCCACTCGGCCTTGCTTGGTGTGGCATTAGGGATTTTCCTACAAATTAATCCTTATGTTGCCATTGTAATTTTGACGATTATTCTCGCCGTATTAATGGTTTGGCTCGAAAGTAACACGCAATTTTCAGTGGATACTCTTTTAGGCATTATCGCACACAGTTGTCTTTCTCTTGGTGTGGTCACGGTTGGCTTACTTAAAAATGTCCGCGTAGATTTAATGAGTTATCTTTTTGGGGATTTGCTCGCCATTAATTTTAACGATTTACCTTACATTGGCGCGGGTGTCGTCATTGTATTAGGCACACTGCTTTACTTCTGGCAAGCCTTACTCTCCACCACAGTCTCACCTGAACTGGCTCAAGTGGAAGGCATTAACATCAAAAAAATGCGATTTATCTTAATGATTTTGACCGCACTGACAATCGCATTAAGTATGAAGTTTGTTGGAGCCCTGATTATTACATCGCTCTTAATTATTCCCGCCGCAACAGCAAGACGTTTTGCCAAAACACCTGAACAAATGGTGTTTATTGCGATTTTAATCAGCATGCTTTCCATCGTTGGCGGGTTATTCCTTTCCGCCTTTTATGATACAGCGGCGGGGCCTTCTGTCGTGATTTGTTCCGCATTTTTGTTTTTGTTATCATTACTAAAAAAGGAATATTTATAATCCGCTCCAACCAGTGAAAACCATTTGCACCGCACCTTAAATCTTGATAAAGTGCGGGCAACTTTTGACGATATTTTAGGATAAGAAATGAGCCAAGAATATTTAGATTTTGAATTACCTATTGCTGAACTTGAAGCCAAAATTGAAGCACTACGTTCAGCATCTGATGACAAAATTGATTTACACGATGAAATTAAACGCTTACAAAAGAAAAGCGATGAATTAACCAAAAAAACCTTTGCAAATCTTGATGCATGGCAGGTTTCTCGTATGGCACGTCACCCAAATCGTCCATACACCCTTGATTATATCGAACATATTTTTACTGATTTCCAAGAACTTGCGGGCGATCGTGCCTTTGCAGATGATAAAGCAATCGTAGGTGGTCTTGCTCGTTTAGATGGTCGCGCGGTAATGATTATCGGTCACCAAAAAGGTCGTACAGTAAAAGATAAAGTGACTCGTAACTTTGGTATGCCGGCACCTGAAGGCTATCGTAAAGCATTACGTTTAATGCAAATGGCTGAGCGTTTTAACTTACCTATTATTACCTTTATCGACACGCCAGGGGCTTACCCGGGCATCGGTGCGGAAGAACGAGGTCAATCTGAAGCGATTGCTCGTAACTTACGTGAAATGTCTACCTTAAAAGTACCTGTTATCTGTACTGTAATCGGTGAAGGCGGTTCCGGTGGTGCATTAGCAATTGGTGTGGGTGACAAAGTGAATATGTTGCAATATTCAACTTATTCCGTTATTTCACCAGAAGGTTGTGCGTCTATCTTATGGAAGAGCGCAGAAAAAGCCTCTACCGCAGCAGAAGTCATGGGCTTAACAGCCGATCGTTTAAAAGAGCTAGGTTTAATTGATAATATCGTTCCAGAGCCATTAGGTGGTGCACATCGTAATTATCATGAAATGGCACGTAATTTAAAACAATGTCTTATTGAAGAATTAAACGAATTAGATACCTTCGACAAAGATGGCCTATTAGAAAGACGTTATGAACGTTTAATGTCTTATGGCTATTGTTAATAATATATAAAAAGAGCGGTTAATTTAACCGCTCTTTTTTGTGTTTAAAGAATAATACATGGATGCTAGAAAATGCATCAATGCTAAAATAAAAATAACGTAAAAGGAGTTTAAAATGAAAAACGTATTAGCTATCCAATCTCACGTGGTTTATGGCTTCGCTGGCAATAAATCTGCAACCTTCCCAATGCAGCTCTTAGGAGTAGATGTATGGGCACTCAATACCGTGCAATTCTCTAACCATACCCAATATGGCAAATGGACGGGGATGGTGATTCCACAAGAGCAAATTGGTGAAATTGCTAACGGTTTAGATGCCATTGGAAAACTGCAAGAATGTGATGCGCTGCTTTCTGGCTATTTAGGTTCAGCTGAGCAAGTTGACAAAATTATCTATGCTTTAGAAAAAATCAAAGCACGTAACCCAAATGCACTTTACTTGTGCGATCCTGTTATGCCAAATGCCGAAAAAGTCTGCGTGGTAGCCGATGGCGTACGTGAACGCTTAATTGAAAAAGCCATTCCACGTGCGGACATCATGACCCCAAATCTTTCCGAACTTCGTACGCTTTCTGACTTCCCTATCAATACGTTTGACGATGTGCTGAAAGCCGCCAATGCATTAGTGGCTAAAGGTGTGAAAAAAGTGTTGGTTAAACACTTAGGTAAAGCGGGTAAATTAAATGATCCTGATACCTTTGAAATTATTATGGCGACACCTGAAGGTGTATGGCATTTAAGCCGTCCGCTTTATAAATTTAACTTTGAACCTGTTGGTGTGGGTGATTTAATTGCGGGGACTTTTTTAGCACATTACTTAAACTGTGGCAATGATGTTGAAGCTTTTGAAAAAATGAATAATGCTGTGGCGGGTGTAATGAAAACTACGTTTGATTTGAAATCTTACGAACTCCAACCTATTGCTGCACGTTTTGAGATCTTAAATCCAAGCACAAACTACAAAGCTGTTAAAGTTGCCTAATGGATCTTTTTTCATTATTCCAAGCACAAATTCCAACCACCGCCAATAAGCTTCTCATCGCTTTTAGCGGTGGTTTGGATTCAACTGCACTGCTTTCTTTAGTTAAAAAACTCAGCGAAAAACGACCGCACTTAAGTCTGCGAGCTATCCATATCCATCACGGATTAAGCCCGAATGCGGATGCTTGGACGGCTCATTGCCAACAACTCTGTAAACAATTTGAGATTCCACTTATTATTGAAAAAGTCAAAGTGGAAATGCATGATGGCATTGAAGCTGGGGCAAGAGAAGCGCGTTATCAGGCGATTTTAAAACATATTCAGCCAGATGAATATCTGGTCACTGCACATCATTTAAATGATCAAACTGAGACTTTTTTCCTGGCGCTAAAACGCGGAGCAGGATTGCAAGGTTTAGGTGCCATGCAAAAAGAAAGTCAATTGTTCGGGATGCCTATTTTACGACCTCTTCTTTCTTTTACCCGTAATGAATTAGAAGATTACATTCAGCAAGAAAATCTATCTTGGGTAGAAGACGAAAGCAATCAAGATAATCATTACGATCGCAATTTCTTACGTAACCAAATTTTGCCTGAAATACGCCAACGCTGGGGACATTTTGATCATGCAGTTCAGCGTGCCGCACAACATTGTTTTGAGCAACAACAACTGATTAATGAATTATTACAGACCTGCTTTGAGCAGCACATTCTTGAGGATCAAAAACAGTTTTCACTCGTAAACTTTCTAGAATATTCATCGCAAAAACAAACCGCACTTTTGCGAATGTGGCTAGCTAAAAATCAGATTGCCATGCCAACGCAGGTTCAATTAATGCATATTATTGATGATGTTATTCTGGCTAAAGCAGATGCATCCCCACAATTTCAACTTGGGGAGCGTATTATTCGCCGTTATCAACAATGTCTCTATTTAACGGGAAAATTCACTGATTTGTCGAAAACTTGTCTTGATATGCCATTAAATCAACAGATTGTCTTGCCTGATAATCTTGGAATAATTTATGCAATCCACAATGCAACAGGCATTTTAGTCAATTGGAACGAAAAACAGGTTCAACTTGCCGATACGCAAGAACCGATTCAAATACGATTTACTTATACTGGCAAAGTAAAACGCCAACATAATCGTCCTGCCGAAACCATGAAAAAAATCTGGCAAGAGCTCGGCGTTCCGCCTTGGCAACGAAATCGTATTCCACTCATTTTTTATGGTGAAACTTTACAAAGTGCGGTGGGTTTTTTCCGTGTTTTTCAGAACTTAGAGAAATAAAAAAATGGGTGATGATTTACCCATTTTTATGATTAAGAAAAGCGTTTAAAATGCCTGCTGTAAACTCTTTCCGTAAATAAAATCCCAGTGGCAAGGTATCTATCACTTCCCCATTTTTACCAATGCCTTTCGTAATAGCTTTACTGTTTGCACCTTTTGGACGCAGTTGCATCACTTCACCAATACGTGCCGTAATCTGATCTAACTTTCCGAGCACAATATAATCCATCAACTCTTCCCAATCTTGGCGTAATTGATGTTCTTGTTCAGTCGAAGGTTGCCATAAGATAGGTTGACCAATATGGCGCTCACGCAAAGGAATATCTCGACTACCTTCAATGGGAATCCACAAGACTTTCGATAATTTATGACGAACGTGCGAATTTTCCCAATTTACCCCTGAGTTTTGAACCAAGGGCGCGAGGCTGACAAACGTGGTTTCTAAGGGAAAGCCTTCGGCATTAATGGGTAAGGTTTTTAACTCAATGCCTAAATGAGAAAAGTCCTGCTCTGCTTTACTGCCGGCAGTCGCCCCTAATGCAGTTTCAAGCAACATTCCAACCCAACCTTTATCGCGTTTTAAATCAGGCGGAACAGGAATATTTAACTCATCTGCAAGTTCGCCAAAGGTTAACCCCGCAATAGATTGCGCTTTTTCTAATAAGGCTTGTTCGCTTTGTGGGATCATGCGTGGTATTTCTTCAATAATTTCGGTTTAACGTATTCTACGCCTTTGTCGATGTAAGGAATACTTTCTAGTTTCAATAAAAAGCGTTTTGCCGGCAATCCACCACCAAAACCGGTGATTTCACATTTTTTCCCTAATACACGATGACATGGAATGATAATACTAATGGGATTACTCCCAACAGCACCGCCAACTGCTCGCACCGCCTTAGGGTTATTAATGCTTTCGGCTAATCCACCATAACTGGCTGTTTTACCATAAGGAATTTGACGCAATGCTGTCCAAATCGCTTGTTGAAATGCGGTACCTTTAGGCGATAAAGGAATATCAGAGAAACTTTCTGGCTTACCATTAAAATAACGCCTTAAAGCGCACCGCACTTTTTCAAAAAGCGGTAAATCTTCTCGTAAAATCCAATTTGGATTTGGCGTGGTTTGTTCTAACTCACAATCTAAATTTGTAAGGTTTTCACCATCAGAAAGCATTAATAACCGACCGATTGGTGAATCCATATAAGCATAAAAAAGTGCGGTCATTTTTCTCCCGTTTTTTATGGGACCATATAAGAAAAAAGCACACCGAACATTCATTCGGTGTGCTACGTATTATGCTAAATTTTTAACAAATTAGAAACTGTAGTTTAAGTTTAAACCATAAAGGTTAGCACTTGCTTTAGAGGTATAATTCGCTGTTACTGTTGCTAAACCACCAATTGGTTGGCTTTCGGTGAAGTGAATTTTTTTACCACGTAAGTGCGCAAAGCCCGCATCAATAGAAAGATTCGGGGTAAATTTATAAGTTGCCCCTACGCTATACCACATACGATCGGTATCTGGAATAGATGCACTCACATGTTCTGTTGGTGCTGCCGCTTCATCATAAGCTATACCGGCACGAAGCGTTAATTTATCATTTACATTATAGGTTGTACCTAATGCATAACGAGAATTGCTACGGTATTTTTCATCTTTATGGAAAGCAAGTTCACCGTCATTAAAGGTGGCGTGTAACTCTTTGAAACGGCTCCAATGTGTAAATTTGTAGCTATAGTGCAATGCCAAATTATCTGTCACTTGGTGGAAACCTGATAATTCTAAATAATCTGGTAAGTGTAATGTTAATCCACCTGCAGCAGGGCCTTGACCACGAATAGTACGACTCGCACTCACAGCATTATCATCTTCAAAGTCAATATCGACTTTTGAATGATAGGCTAAACCAACACGGTTATTTTCGTTAAACTCGTACACTAAACCTGCATTCCAACCGAAACCCCATGCATTTTTATCTTGTAAGTGGGTTAGTACAGTTTCTTTATTCACTCCTTGTAAGCGAGCTAAAGATGCGGCAGCACTTTGAGGAATTTTTCCTGCTTTAACTAGTCCAGGAACTAATGGTGCAACATTTTTTACTGCATCACTTAAAATACCAGCACGACGTTCAATTTCTGCTTTGGCATAAACTGCATTTAACCCCACACCA
This sequence comes from uncultured Haemophilus sp., assembly GCF_905207935.1. Classification (GTDB taxonomy): domain Bacteria; phylum Pseudomonadota; class Gammaproteobacteria; order Enterobacterales; family Pasteurellaceae; genus Haemophilus_D. Next base: position 3,859 of record NZ_CAJLNI010000005.1, on the reverse strand, counting down.
GCAGTTAAACCTTGAGAAACACGATATGAACCGCTTAAATTTAAGTTAATCGCGCTTAAATCGGTTTTACCGCCGAATACACCTGCATTGTAATCTGATTCATATTCACTTTTTAATCCAAAATTCACATTCATACCACCACCAATGGCAAATTTGTCATTAATTGGTGCCACAAAATACATATTTGGAATCAATGAACCAGGAACAACACTATTATGAGCTGCAGAACCAACAGCAACGGTACGACCTAGTGCATTAACTGTAACTGGACCACTCATGTGAATTTTAGAATCCACATAAACGCCACCCACAGAGAATTGATTAGTTTTGAATAAACTCATTAATGCAGGGTTAGTTGCAACTACTGCAGCATTATCAGCAATTGCTGCTTCACCGGCATAAGCACGACCAAGACCTGATGTAGAAACTTCTGCTAATTGGAATGCGGCTGCATTTGCACCGCTTGCTGCTAACAATGTGGTCATTGCTAATAGCGTTTTATTAAATTTTGTCATTTGGAACCTTTTGTTATTAATAATAATGAAAAAATCCGCGAGATTCTAAAACTCCAATAAATGGAGTGCAAATTATTTTAGATTAATTTAAAAGTGTTCCGACCAGTGATAAATAAATGATATTTAAATTAAAAAAATGCGGTACTTTGGCAGAGCGTTTTAAAAATGCTAGAATAGAACCAATCTTAATTTTAAATAAGGAAATCCTATGACAGTAACATGCAAAGCAGAAGAATCTCTCACTTGTAGTTGTGTTGATGTGGGGACGATTATTGACGGTTCAGATTGCTCTGTTGATATTCATCAAACCTATGCGAATAAAGCTGAAGCTGAAGCGGCACTTAATCGTTTCATTGAAAAAGCACGCAAAACAGAAAGCGATCCTTGCGACATTAAAAGTGAAATCACAGAAACTGAAAATGGCGCCAATTTAACGGCGCGTTTTACATTTAGCTGCCAAGCTGAAGCGATGATTTTCGAATTAGCAAATCGCTAAAAATATTTTAGAAATTGACCGCACTTTATCATGCAAAATAAAGTGCGGTTATTTTTTTGCTTAAATCCCGATTAAATCACTATCGCAAACGTTTGCTTAATCTGATACAATCACGCCGTTTTATCATTTAACCTAAAAATATAGGATAGCATTGTGAGCAAACCATCATTAAGTTATAAAGATGCAGGCGTGGATATTAATGCCGGTAATGAATTAGTTGAACGTATTAAACCACACGTGAAACGAACTACTCGTCCTGAAGTCATCGGGGGATTAGGTGGGTTTGGCGCATTATGTGCTATTCCAGGCAAATATAAAGAACCGATCCTCGTTTCAGGTACAGACGGTGTAGGAACAAAACTACGTTTAGCCATTGACTTAAAAAAACACGATACCATTGGTATTGATTTGGTTGCGATGTGTGTTAACGATTTAGTGGTTCAAGGCGCCGAACCATTATTCTTCTTAGACTACTATGCGACAGGAAAACTTGATGTGGATGTTGCCTCTGATGTGGTAAAAGGCATTGCAGAAGGCTGTGTACAATCGGGTTGTGCATTAGTGGGTGGCGAAACCGCTGAAATGCCGGGTATGTACCACGCTGGCGATTATGACCTAGCAGGTTTCTGTGTGGGTGTTGTTGAAAAATCAGAAATCATTGATGGTAGCCAAGTTAAAGTAGGAGATGCTTTAATTGCACTAGGTTCAAGTGGCCCGCATTCAAATGGTTATTCTTTAATTCGTAAAGTCATTGATGTTGCTGGCGTCAATCCAGCCACTGAGCAATTAGATGCTCGTCCATTAAGTGAACAAGTGCTTGCACCGACAAAAATCTATGTAAAATCTGTTCTCGCTTTAATCAAACAAACGGAAGTCCATGCTATCGCACACTTAACGGGTGGCGGTTTCTGGGAAAATATCCCTCGTGTATTACCGAAAAATACCAAAGCGGTTATTGATGAAAGCAGTTGGGAATGGCAACCCGTATTCAAATGGTTACAAGAAAAAGGCAACATTGAAACCTATGAAATGTACCGTACATTTAACTGTGGCGTTGGTATGGTGATTGCATTACCACAATCGCAAGTGGAAACCGCTTTAGCGATTTTAAAACAATCCGGTGAAAATGCCTGGTTAATCGGTCATATTGAAAATGCGACAGATAACGAACCACAAGTTATTATTAAATAATTTCTCTTTTCCATTTCAGGGCGAAAATTTCAGAATGAAAGGTTCGCCCTTCTTTTATGTAGAATAATATGAAAAAAATTGCCGTCCTGATTTCAGGGCAAGGATCAAATCTTCGAGCGATAATTAAGGCTTGTCAAACAGGCTTTATTCCAGGAAAGGTCGTGACTGTCATCAGTAATAAAATTGATTCATTTGGCTTAGAACGCGCTGAAAGTGCGGGCATTCCTAGCCGAGTTTTTTTGCGCCAAGATTTTAGTTCCAATCTCGCTATGGATAAGGCTATAGGGGATTATTTAGACGCTCTCAATATTGATCTCATTGTGTTAGCCGGTTACATGAAAATCTTAACCAAGCCATTCACACAACGTTTTACTGGGAAAATTTTAAATATTCATCCTTCCCTTCTGCCAAAATATCCTGGGTTACATACTTATCAAAGAGCACTTGAGAATGGCGACAGCGAACACGGTACAACCGTGCATTTTGTCAATGAAGAGATCGATGGCGGTGCCATTGTGTTACAAGCTAAAGTGCCTATTTTCCCTGGTGATACCGTCGAGGAAATTGAACTTCGTACGCGTGAACAGGAATATAATATTTATCCTTTAGTGATTAAATGGTTTATTGAAGAGCGATTAAAACTGATTGAAAATCAAGCTTATTTAGATGGTAAGTTGCTACCGCCTAGTGGCTATGCTTATGAATAAAACGATATTCTCTCTTGAAAATGGTAAATGAAATCACCATTAAATAACCTGATTTTATGAAAAAAACAATAAACCCTGTATAATCGGGGTTTTATTATTGTGGGATATAGTATGCAAATTAATTTTACTCAGATTTTTCAAGATAGCCTCAACTTTATGCGTAATCAGCGAAAAACCGTGCTACTTTTCGTTGGTATTTTCGTCATCTCACAATTAATTAATGCATTAGTCAGTGTCCCAATGCCGAGTTTGGGTGATAATCCTAATCCATCACAACAGGATATTATTGATGCATTGAGCAAAGTGGAGCCAACTGCACTGATTGGATCTTTTTTATTCCAACAATTATTGATGTCTTTTATTGCGACCTTCGGTATTGCAACCATTCATCATATTAGTCTGCAAAATGAAAATCCTATTAATCAAGGTCTCATGCTTACATTGCGTCGTTTTTTAGGTGTGGTCGTTTTAGATATTTTTATGAGCTTGCCACTTCTCTTTGGCATAGCGGATGTCATGAGCTCATTTTTAAGCAAAAATGCCCTCTCCCCTCTAGCCTTTGTTTCAATGGTATTTGGTTTATTTTTATTTGTTCGCCTATGCTTATCGCCTGTGCATTACATTGCCGCAAATCAATCTATCGGGCAAAGTGCTTTACAGGTGTGGCGTGCAGGTATTAAACGTAATGGCGTATTAATTATTTATGCCTTGCTCACTTATTTATTTCTTCCTTTAGTGGTGAATACCATCGGTGCAATCTTGGGTTCATCATTTTTAAGTGCTATCATTGGTATCTTGGCTGCATTATTTCAAATGTTTATTTTGGTATTTACTTACCGTTTTTACAGCTTATTTATGAAGGCATAATATGAAGCAACTTCTTGAATTTATTCCTCTTGTTCTCTTTTTCATCACCTACAAAATGTTTGGGGTGCGTGAAGCAGCTATTG
>NZ_CAJLNI010000004.1 GCF_905207935.1 uncultured Haemophilus sp. | reverse complement strand
CGTCCACCTGCGTGAACTTGACATTTCGCTATCCAAACATCGCCATTCAGCTGAAAGAGCGCCATTTCAGCTTCGTCTGCTGTTTGACATACGACACCTTCACTCACTGGCAGATCATATTGCTTAAAAAGCTGCTTGGCTTGGTACTCATGTAAATTCATATTTCCTTCCTATTTTGATGTTGTTTAGCGAAACAAACAAAAATTTGACCGCACTTTGTTTTATTTAAATTCTGGGCTTGCTCTTTACATATTGAGTTATATACTGAGCCAGAATAACCACAATCCATGTTAAGGATAACAACATGCAAACAAAAAAATCAAGCAATCTTGCGATTGCGCTCATTTGGTTTACTGCTGCTATTTCAATGGCAGAAATTCTCACCGGTACTTGGTTTGCTCCTCTAGGGTGGCAACAAGGTTTAATTGCCATCGTCGTTGGGCACTTTATTGGTGGTTCGATGTTTTTCTGCGCAGGTTACATCGGTGCAAAAACCCAAAAAAGTGCCATGCAAACGGTACAAATATCATTTGGTGAAAAAGGTTCTGCCCTTTTCTCTTTACTCAATGCCATGCAACTGATGGGATGGACTGCTGTCATGATTTATATGGGGGCTGAAGTCATTTCTATCTTAAATCAAACAGCTGATGCTTCCATCTTTCCATTCCTTACACTTGGCTTAGGCATACTCATCATACTTTGGCTACTACTCGGCTTCACTAAATTAGGTATCTTCAAAAGCCTCTCACTTGTCACCATGTTTTTACTGATGCTGTGGCTAAGTATTCAAGTAGCTAATAAGCCATTTATTGCCATGGACGTTGCGCAAAATATTAAATTTGGTACTGCTGTAGAAATTGCTGCCGTCATGCCACTTTCTTGGTTACCAGTAGTATCTGACCACACGAAGAACAGCGAAACACCATTTAAAACGACCGCACTTTCAACGCTGACTTATACCGCGACCAGCTGCTGGATGTATGCTCTCGGCTTAGGTGCAGCATTAGTGACCGGTAAATCTGAAATCTCACAAATTCTTTCTCTTGCAGGTGTAAGTGTTATCGGCGTATTAATTGTCATCGCCTCTACCATGATTAACACTGCACTTCCTGCCTATTCCACCGGTATGAGTTTAAATAATATTTTCCCTCAATTAAAAGTCACGCCAATCTCCGTACTTACCGTGATTGTGGGCATTATATTAGCCTCAACCTTACCAGTGACAGAATACGAACATTTCTTGTTCTTTATTGGTTCAGTATTCGCACCGATGATCGCCGTGCTTATCGCTGATTTCTTTGTGCTTAAACAACATGATGTTAGAAAATCAGTTGATAGTGTTGGACTCGGCGTTTGGTTTGTCGGCTTCGTACTCTATCGTTTTCTTATGGCAAAAGGTTGGGAAACCGATTTAGGTCTGACTTTCCCTGTTATCATCATTACCTTTATCTTAGCAATCTTAGTACGCAAAATAGCTAAATAAAGATTGGATTTTAACTATAAAAAGGCGGGCATTGTTCCCGCCCTTTTATTTACATCAATGTAAAAAAGGCTTTTCCCTTCAAAAGAGAAAAGCCTATGTGCTTAAATTTCTAATAATAAACGAGTTGGATCTTCCAATAAGTCTTTAATCGCCACTAAGAAGCCTACTGATTCACGACCATCAATTAAACGGTGATCATAAGATAAGGCTAAATACATCATCGGGCGAATCACCACTTGGCCATCTACCGCAACCGGACGCTCTTTGATGGCATGCATGCCTAAAATTGCACTTTGCGGTGGGTTGATAATTGGTGTAGACATTAAAGAACCAAATACGCCGCCATTAGTAATGGTGAAGTTACCACCAGTTAAATCTTCAACCGTTAATTTACCATCACGGCCCTTTTCTGCGAGTGATTTAATTTGTTTCTCAATATCCGCCATACTGAGTTTGTCGCAGTTACGTAATACTGGTGTCACTAAACCACGTGGCGTTGAAACAGCAATGCTAATATCAAAATAGTTGTGATACACAATATCATCACCGTCAATTGAAGCGTTCACCTCAGGGTAACGTTTTAATGCTTCAACGACTGCTTTAATGTAGAAAGACATAAAGCCTAAACGTACACCATGTTGTTTTTCAAATTTCTCGCCGTATGTTTTACGTAATTTCATAATCGGCTGCATATCCACTTCATTGAATGTGGTGAGCATTGCTGTGGTATTTTTTGCTTCCAATAAACGTTCCGCAATACGTTTACGTAAACGGGTCATTGGTACACGTTTTTCTGAACGCGAGCTGTATGCCACGGTGCTAATGGTATTCTGCTCTGTCGCCACATCTTGTTTTGCTTTTTGAGCATCACGTTTTGCCACTTCACGTGCAATATCTTCACGGGTAATACGACCGCCCACGCCTGAGCCTTGAATTTTCTCAGCATCTAAATCGTGTTCAGCTAATAAACGACGAATAGCCGGGCCTTGATCTGCTGAATTATTATGGCTATTTTCAATGGCTGCTCTTTGGCGATCAGCTGGTGTTGGTTCATTATCTTTCACTGTTTCAGTTGAAATATCGCCCGCTTGTTGGGTTGAAAGCTTACCTAAAAGCTGTTTACTTACTACCGTTGCACCTTCTTCTTGAAGAATTTCAGCCACTACGCCATCACTTAATGCAGGCACTTCAAGTACCACTTTATCTGTTTCGATTTCCACTAATACTTCGTCACGTTTTACCGTCTCACCGACTTTTTTATGCCATGTTGCAACAGTTGCATCCGCAACGGATTCCGGTAAATCTGGAACAAGAATTTCGATTGTCATTTTATTTTCCTTTAAATTATTCTTTACTTTAAAAATTACTAAAATTTCGACCGCACTTTTACAGTGTCAGCGCGTCTTCTACCAATTGTTTTTGCTGTTTGGTGTGTAAAGACATATAACCTACCGCTGGTGAAGCAGAGGCAGGACGACCTGCATATTTTAACTTCACATGCTCAGGAAGCGAGCTGTCAAAGTTATGCTTACTACAATACCAAGCACCTTGGTTTAATGGCTCTTCTTGACACCATACATAATCCGTCACATGAGCATAAGGCTCTAACGCTTTCTTCACATCTTCATGTGGATACGGATAAAGCTGTTCAATACGAATAATCGCCACATCTGTTTGGTTATTCGCACGACGTTGTTCCAAGAGATCGTAATACACTTTACCTGAGCATAGGACTACGCGTTTAACTTGTTTCGGATCGATGTTATCAATTTCACCAATGACTGTTTGGAATGTGCCATTTACTAATTCATCTAAACTTGACACGGCAAGTGGATGACGTAATAAAGATTTTGGTGAAATGCCAATTAATGGACGACGCATTTTACGGATCGCTTGACGACGTAACATGTGATAAACCTGTGCTGGAGTAGATGGAATACACACTTGCATATTCTGTTCTGCACAAAGTTGTAAATAACGTTCTAAACGAGCGGATGAGTGCTCTGGACCTTGGCCTTCATAACCATGTGGTAATAACATCACCAAGCCACACATTCTGCCCCATTTTTGTTCGCCAGAACTGATAAATTGGTCAATCACGATTTGTGCACCGTTTGCGAAGTCTCCAAACTGTGCTTCCCAAATGGTTAATGTTTTTGGATCTGTCGTCGCATAACCATATTCAAAAGCCAATACGGCTTCTTCGGATAATACTGAATCCCACACCTCAAAACGACCTTGGTTGGCGTGTAAATGTGTTAATGGTACATAACCTGTACCGTCATTTTGATTATGCACAACTGCATGGCGATGGAAGAACGTACCACGTCCCGAATCTTCACCCGATAAACGAACATTAGCGCCTTCATCTAATAAGGTTGCGTATGCCATAGTCTCTGCCATACCCCAATCAAACAATTTCTCGCCTTTAGCCATTTCACGGCGATCTGCATAGATTTTTTCTACACGAGGATGTGCACGCAATGTTTCTGGATATTCACTGACACGCTCCGCTAAAGTTTGGAAACGCTCTTGTGGGAATTTACTTTCGTAAGGAGATGTCCAGTCATAGTTGAGATATTGCAACCAATCCATTTGGGCGGTATCCATTTCTCGCCATTCTTTCACTACGCGATCGCCATTATCTAAGGCATCACGATAGAGATTCATCATTTCAATGGCTTCTTCTTCGGTAATCACCCCTTCAGCAATTAAACGATCTGCATAGACTTTACGTGGCGTTGGATGTTTTTTGATGATGCTATACATCATTGGTTGAGTGGCTAATGGTTCATCAGCCTCATTATGACCATGACGACGATAAGAAATTAGATCAATGAAAATATCGCGTTTGAATAAATTACGATATTCCACCGCCATTCTCGCGGCAAAAGCGACTGCTTCAGGATCATCACCATTCACATGAATAATCGGTGCCTGAATCATTTTTGCGATATCAGTACAATATTCTGTTGAGCGGGTGTCATTTGGGTTAGAGGTGGTAAAACCAATTTGGTTATTGATCACAATACGGATTGTTCCACCCACGGTATAACCACGCGCATTGGACATATTCAAGGTTTCTTGTACTACACCTTGTCCAGCTACCGCGGAATCCCCATGAACAGTAACCGCTAATACTTGATTACGCTCTGTATCGTTCTTTTTCGTTTGACGAGAACGTACCGCACCAATAACTACTGGGCTAACAATTTCTAAGTGCGACGGGTTAAATGCAAGGGTTAAATGTACACGACGATCACCAACTGCGAAGTCAGAAGAGAAACCTTGGTGGTATTTCACGTCACCTGTACGCTCGCCTGAATGTTTACCTGCAAACTCATCGAAAAGATCTTCTGGTTTCTTACCGAGCACGTTTACTAACATGTTTAAACGACCACGGTGTGCCATACCAAACACCACATCTTTTACGCCTTGTTTGCTCGCATGACGAATAATTTCTTTCATCAATGGAATAAAGGCATCACTTCCCTCTAAAGAGAAACGTTTTGCACCTGGGAATTTCGCACCAAGATAACGTTCTAAGCCATCTGCAGCGGTCAATTCGCTTAATAAATTAATTTTTTCTTCTTTGGTAAAGAGCGGTTTATTTAATTGGCTTTCTAATTTACTTTGTAGCCAATTTTTTTGCTCCATATCCTGAACATGCATAAACTCAAGACCAATTGAGCCACAATAGGTCTCTTTCAGCATTTCAGCTAAATCACCTAATTTGATGTTATCGCGATGATAGACATAGTGATTAATATTGAAGGTTTCATTGAGATCCTGTTCGGTAAAACCGTGATAACGGTAATCCAATTCAGGTACGGTGGAGATTTTCCAACGATAATAATTGATTGGGTCAAGTTTCGCTTCTAAATGACCGCGGAAGCGATAAGCATTGATAAATTGGAGGACTTTGACTAATTTTGCACTGGCTTCTGGATCGATGATCGTCACAGCTTCTGTTGTATTTTCTCTCGCTAAACGACGGAAATAATCACGGACTGGTGAATGTGGTTGCTCTACTGCGGTTGTTTTCGGCAATGCATCAAATGTGGCACGCCAGCTTTCATCGACTGAAGATGGATCTTCTAAATAACGTTCGTATAATTCCTCAATATACGATTGATTAGAACCACCTAAAGCGGTTGAAGCCAACCATTCATCAAAGGCATTGTTATGCTGCATATCTACCCCTTGTATTACATGATGTTGTCCGCCCATTATACATAGGATAAAAAAAGAAATAATCCTCAAATCACACTTTGTTACAATTTTGTGATCTACTTCAATAAAAAACCGCACATAAAGTGCGGTCCGTTTTATCTGAGTTTCTTAGAAACTTAAGAATGGAGTAATTTTTTCAATTGTAGCTTCACCGATACCATCAATATTTGAAAGCTCGGCAGCACTTTTGATTTTGCCCACTTTGTTACGGTAATCAATAATCGCTTGTGCTTTTTTCTCACCGATGCCAGAAAGTTTTTGTAGAGTTTCTGCATCAGCTTTATTGATATTTACTTTAGCAGAAGAAGCCACTTTCTCTTTAGCTGGCTCTTTTGTTGAAGTCGCTTTTTCTTTCACTTCTTTTACTTTATCTGCTGCTTTTGTTTTTGCGTCAGACGCTTTTTCTTTCGCATTATCTTTCACTGAATTTAATTTTTCAGTGGCTTTGTCTTTCATGGACGGTTGATTATTCTCAGTCGCTTTTTCTTTTAAAGCAGATGCTTTCTCTTTTACCGCATCTTTTGCAGAAGTTGCTTTATCTTTCATTGCATCTTTCGCGGATGTTGCTTTTTCTTTAGCTTCAGTTACTTTATCTAATGCATTTGATTTTGTTGAACTTGCACTATCTGTCATTGATTTAAGCTTATCATTTGCCGCATTTTTCACGTCAGCTTTTGTACTTTCAACCATTGATTTTGAATTTGTTACAACATCTTCTTTTGTTGGCAATACAGATGTATTCGTTGCTAATGCAGAACCAGATACGGCTAATGCAAGAGATGTTAATGTTAAAAGTGATTTTAAAGATTTCATAAAAACTCCTGTTTTGTTATTAATAGGTGCGACAAGCAAACCTGTATGCTAAGACTTATCTTAAGAAAATTAGTTCAAAACAAAAAACGCCCCTAATCAGGAGCGTCTTTAAATTTAATACTGACTAGTCATCGCTTGAGAAGATAGAAAGTAATCTTAATAAGCTAATGAATAAGTTGTAAATCGACACATAAATACTCACTGTTGCACGAATATAGTTTGTTTCGCCACCGTGAATAATATTGCTGGTTTCATAAAGGATTGTCATTGTTGAGAACACCACAAACAAGGCACTAATCCCGACCGCTAGTGCTGGGATTTGGAAGAAGAAGCTTGCCACAATCCCTAACAATAACACGATAAATAATGAGAAAATCGCGGTAGAAAGGAAAGACATGTCTTTCTTAGTTGTGAGCACATAAGCTGAACAAGCAAAGAAGACGATGGCTGTACCTGCGAAAGCAAGCATAATCAAATCTTCCATTCCTCTCGCCACATACATATTTAAAATTGGTCCAATGGTATAGCCCATGAAACCAGTAAACGCGAATGCAGCCAAGATTCCCCATGCACTATTTGCTAAACGGTTTGTGACAAAAAGTAAACCATAAAAACCTACAAGTAACACGATAAGATTTGGATAAGGCAGGTTTAAGCTCATAGAGATATAAGCAACAACTGCCGAAAATGCCATCGTTAATCCCAATAAGAAATAGGTATTACGTAGCACTTTATGTGTGCTAAGTAGTGATTCTTCCTGTGAATTAACAACAATGCGAGATTGCATAAAAGCTCCTTATTTTACAAAGAATAAAGTTGATGAAACATCAATCCGTAAAGTAAGGGCTACAGCTAAAAAAGTCAATGGTAAATCAAGAATTTGTTTTAATTTTTAAATTTAAGGAGGTAAAAGTGCGGTCAACTTTTAAAGTTATTTTTTATATGCGTTATAGTGAATAAATTAACTTACTCAACAAGCTGAATTACATTATAATGAGCATTCTATTTATTTCACATCATGGACATTATATGAACAGCAAAAAATCTTATCTCGCTATTTTTGGCATCATTCTTGCAGTTGGATTGATGGCATCAGCGTTTATCTTAGGTAATCAATTTAAAAATTTACGCCAAACCGGCTCTATTTCAGTTAAAGGCTTGGCAGAAAGTCACTACACCTCAACACAAGGTACATGGGTTATTCGTGTAAATGGTTGGGGCCCAACTTATAATGATGCAATGGCAGCGAATCAGAAAAACTTGAATGAAGCCGTTCGTTTCCTTAAAGCTCAAGGTTTCGCTGATGAAAATCGAGAAATCACAGAATTAGATGTTTCTACTCATACTGACTATTATGAAAATGAAAAAGGTGAAACCAAAAGTAGAGAGAATGGCTTTGATGCTTCCAGAGCAATCCGCATTTCGACTAAAGAACTAACTAAGTTACAAAAAGCACTCACCAATATTCACCAATTGGTTGCCAACAACCAAGACATTAGTTTTGGTGATCCAAATTATTACTTAGAAAATCTTGAACAAATTAAGCGTGAATTAATTTCAAAAGCCACACAAGATGCGCATGTTCGTGCTGAAGAGTTTGCGAAAACCAGTAATGTAAAAGTTGGCGTATTAAAATCCGCTTCACAAGGGCCATTCTACATCCAAGCACCAAATCCTGATGCGGATGACTCTAGCGATTACACTGGTAGCTACGACACAAGCACGATTGAGAAAAAAGCACGCTTAGTCGTGACCATTGAATATGCAATTGAATAATTGTTTAATATTTACTAAATGCTAATAAAAGCAAGTACGGCAGTTTATAACATAAAGTTATACTAATAACTGCCGTTAACTATGAAATATCTAATATTTATTAGCCAGCATAATCAAACTTAAATTCTTATTTATTTTTTTATAAAAACCACACTACTCATCAATCTATTACATGATAACCAATATCATATTTTAATAAATCATTAAAAATAGAAATAACTTAATATGTAAAAAATAGGAGCTTATAATGAGAGAAATTTTACCTTTTATCATAATAGGTTTAATCATAGTATTCTCTTTTTTTATGATATTTTTAAACCTACATAATAAGGAGAAAAAATTTAGAGAAAAAATTAAACTGAATTCTTTTTTTAATTATAAAGAAAACAATCCAACTCTAGTAAAAGACGGCTATGTAAAATGTAATGTATGTGGTGGTAGTGCTATTGTCATAGTTTATAAATATGCTCCATATGATTCCGATAAACCATATGCTTTGGCTCATGTATGTAGAACATGTGGTACAACACTATATTACACAGAAAATGATTGATATTGTAAAAAATAGATTATCATTAAAAAGAAATAACATAAAACAAAAACTTGTCTTAAGGCACACATGCAACTCCCTACCCTACAATCTGCAAAATTAATTCGTCGTTATAAACGTTTTTTGACTGATATTGAATTACCAAATGGTGAAGTGATCACGATTCATTGTGCAAACACTGGTGCAATGACTGGCTGTGGTGAAAAAGGTGATACCGTTTGGTACTCTCATTCTGATAGCCAAACGCGCAAATATCCACACAGTTGGGAATTAACTCAATTAGCAAATGGCCAACTTGTTTGCATTAATACGCACAGATCCAACCAGCTAGTCTTTGAAGCCTTGCAAAATAAACAAATCAAAGAACTCGCTATGTATGATGAAATTTATCCTGAAGTGAAATATGGTGAAGAAAATAGCCGTATCGACTTCTTACTTAAAGGTGAGGACTTACCAGATTGTTATGTTGAAGTAAAATCCATCACCTTCGTAAAAGGCACATTAGGGATGTTTCCCGATGCGGTGACTACTCGTGGACAAAAACATGTTCGTGAGCTTTTAGCCATGAAAAAACAAGGACATCGCGCTGTTGTTCTCTTTGCCGGATTACATAATGGATTCGATCGTTTTAAAATCGCTGAATTTGTAGATCCTGAATATGATCGTCTTTTAAAAGACGCCAAATCTCAGGGCGTTGAAGCTTATGCTTATGCGGGAAAATTTGACATTTTAGATGGAATTCCGACCGCACTTTCTCTCACAGAAAGTGTACCTTACATCGATTAAAAAAATAATTGAGAATTATTTGCATTTTGTTGTTGACAAGGTATTTGATAATAGTTATCATCTAGCCATTCCAAAAACAAACAGATAATCACTCCAACTTCACGCCTATTTCCCCACAAATAGGCGTTTTTTTTCATCTCAATCTTTTCATTTCAGCCATATTCTCTATAATGTAGCCTTTAATATTAAAATAACATTAGGAAATAGAATGACTGATATTAATACCGTTCTCGCAGAACTAAAACGCGGTACTGATGAGATTCTTTCTGAAGTAGATTTAATCGAAAAACTGAAAGAAAATCGCCCACTTAAAATTAAACTTGGTGCAGACCCTACTGCTCCGGATATTCACTTAGGGCATACCGTGGTATTAAACAAACTTCGTCAATTCCAACAATTAGGCCACGAAGTCTATTTCTTAATCGGTGATTTCACCGGTATGGTCGGCGACCCATCTGGTAAAAATACCACTCGCCCACCGCTTAGCCGCGAAGATGTGCTTCGCAATGCGGAAACCTATAAAGAACAGATCTACAAAATTCTAGACCCACAAAAAACGAAAATCGTATTCAACTCTGAATGGTTGGGTAAATTGGGTACTGAAGGGATGATCCGTTTAGCGAGCAACTACACCGTAGCCCGTATGCTAGAACGTGATGACTTCAAAAAACGTTTTGGTAACAATCAACCTATCGCAATTCACGAATTTATTTATCCTTTATTACAAGGCCATGACTCTGTTGCTTTAGAAGCAGACGTTGAACTTGGTGGTACAGACCAAAAATTCAACTTACTTGTTGGTCGCGAGTTACAAAAATCAGCTGGTCAGAAACCACAGGTAGCGATTACGCTTCCATTACTTGTTGGTTTAGACGGTGAGAAGAAAATGTCTAAATCATTAGGCAACTACATTGGCGTGACAGATGCACCAAGCGATATGTTCGGTAAAATCATGTCGATCTCTGATGAATTAATGTGGGATTGGTATAACTTACTTTCTTTCCGTCCACTCACTGAAATTGCTGAATTAAAAGCAGAAGTGGAAAATGGTAAAAACCCACGTGATGTGAAGATTTTATTAGCCAAAGAAATCATTGCACGTTTCCATGATGAAGCAGCGGCAGAGGCGGCTGAGCAAGAATTTATTAACCGTTTCCAAAAAGGTGCTATGCCGGATGAAATGCCTGAATTCACCTTTGAAGGCGAAATTGGTTTAGCAACCTTATTAAAAGAAGCGGGACTGGTTCCTTCTACTTCTGAAGCGATTCGCTCAGCGAAACAAGGTGGTGTAAAAATCAATGGCGAAAAAATCGAAGACATGAAAGCCAATGCGCCAAAAGGCACAAATGTTTACCAAGTCGGTAAACGTAAGTTTGCACGCGTAACCATCGCATAAAACATCTATAAAAATGACCGCTCTTTTTAAGTGCGGTTATTTTTTAACTGATATCCATTATAGAGGGGAAATAAATGAGCCAAAAAATCTGGGTAACCGGCGATGCGGTTGTCGATCTTATTCCTGACGGTGAAAATCATTATTTACGCTGTGCCGGTGGTGCGCCTGCAAATGTGGCTGTTGGCGTAGCACGCTTAGGCAGCCCAAGTGCCTTTATTGGTCGCGTAGGTAACGATCCCCTTGGCCAATTTATGCAAGACACCTTAAATGCGGAAAATGTGAATACACAACATATGATTTTAGATCCGCAACATCGCACCTCTACGGTTGTGGTTGGTTTAGATAATGGCGAACGCAGCTTTACCTTTATGGTAAATCCAAGTGCGGACCAGTTCTTACAAGCAAGCGATTTACCGCCTTTCCAACAAGGTGAATGGCTACATTGCTGCTCTATTGCGCTGATTAATAATCCATCTCGCGAAGCGACTTTCGAAGCCATTCGGCGTATTAAAGCCGCTGGCGGTTTCTTCTCTTTTGACCCTAATTTACGCGAGTCACTTTGGTCTAGCCTAGAAGAAATGAAAACTGTGGTAATGGAAGCGGTGGCATTAGCGGATGTTCTGAAATTCTCTGAAGAAGAATTAACCCTTCTGACTAATACCGATAGTCTTGAAAAAGCCTTTGAAAAAGTGACCGCACTTTATCCTGAAAAATTGATTATCGTGACTTTAGGTAAAGATGGCGCACTCTATCACTTAGAAGGTAAGAAAGATATAGTTGCCGGAAAAGCCTTACAACCGGTTGATACAACAGGTGCAGGTGATGCCTTTGTTGGTGGACTACTTGCTGGACTTTCACAGCATCCAAACTGGAAAGAAAATGATGTGCTAGTGCAAATCATCCGTCAGGCTAATGCCTGCGGAGCCCTGGCTACGACAGCAAAAGGGGCGATGTCTGCTCTACCAAATCAAACACAATTAGCAGCATTTTTAGCGAATTAGCGTGCAAAGCTGCGAATAACCACACCTTTTATTTATGAAGATAATTTAGGAGATATTTATGAAACTTTGGTATTCCAACTCTAGCCCTTATGCAAGAAAAGCCCGTGCTGTAGTGCAATATCATCAATTGCAAGATCATGTTGAATTACTCCTCGCAACCAGTGGCTTAGATAAGAACTCACCACATAACCTAGACAATCCCCTTGGACGTTTACCGGCATTACAACGAGAAAATGGCGAATGGCTTTATAATAGTTCACTTATTGCAGAATATCTCGATCACCTCGCTACACAACCTTCACTTTATGGAAACAGCGAGACACGGTGGGAAATTCTCCGTTTACATTATTTAGCAGATGGTATTTTAGAGAATGAAATATCCGTAGCACCTGAAAAACACCTTCGTCCACAAGAGCAATGGTGGCTTGAACGTCATCAGCAAATTTTTGACCGCACTGAGCGAAGCTTAATTGAACTAAAAAAAGCCATTGATAGTTTTGGTGAAGAATTAAATATCGGCACATTGAATGCCGTGTGTGCAATTGATTTCCTACTGTTCCGCGATGCTTGGACTCATGCTTCACAACATGCAACCATCAAATCATTAAAAGCATGGGCTGAAGCAATGAATCAACGCTATGATTGCTTAAAAAATACTTTACCCAAATAAGATTAAATTATGTTTATTTTCAATAATGGCAAATACAAAAGTATCCTAGCCGCAGAAGCGGGTGAACTCACAAAAATTACTGAAACTGTGCAAAAAGACAAGGATTTTCGACCGCACTTTCATATTGCCCCACCAACTGGCTTAATGAATGATCCGAATGGTTTGATCTTTGATGGTGAAAAGTATCATCTGTTCTACCAATGGTTTCCATTCGATGCAATTCACGGGATGAAACATTGGAAGCATTTAATCACGAAAGATTTTCAACATTATCAATCAGCAGATGATCTGATTCCTTGCGAGCTTTTTGAGTCTCACGGCTGTTATTCTGGTGGCGCTTTAAAAGTTGGTGACAAATTAGCCATGTTCTATACTGGCAATACTCGTCGTCCAAGTGATAATCAACGTGTGCCTTATCAAAATTTAGCGATTTTCGATCTTAATGGGAAATTGCTTAGCAAACGTCCATTAATTGAAAATGCGCCTGAAGGTTATACAGAGCATGTTCGTGATCCTAAACCGTATTTGACTGAAGATGGAAAAATCCGTTTTATCTGTGGTGCACAGCGAGAAAACCTCACAGGAACAGCCATTATTTTTAAAATGGACAATCTTGAAGATACGCCTCGTTTATTAGGTGAGCTTTCCTTGCCTGCTTTTGACAATAAAAACGTGTTTATGTGGGAATGCCCTGACCTATTGAAACTCGGTGATAAAGATGTCTTTATTTGGTCGCCACAAGGTAAAGAGCGTGAAGCGCATCAATTCCAAAATAATTATCATGCGACTTATGCAGTGGGCAAATTAACAGATTTAACCTTTGAGGCAGAATATATCGGCGAATTAGATCAGGGCTTTGATTTCTACGCACCACAAACATTTGCTGGCTTAGATAACCAAACTCATGCGGTGCTTTTCGGTTGGATTGGTTTACCAGATTTAACTTACCCAACAGACAAATTTAAATGGCATTCGGCTTTAACTTTACCAAGAGAATTGCGCTTAGAAGGCACAAGAATTTATCAACGTCCGATTGCTAAAATATACGAAAATCTGACCGCACTTTATCCGTATCATCTTAATGGACAAGCCGAGATTGAAAATTTAGATTGCGCTTATATCAAATTTGAGGTGAATAACCAAGCCTTTGATTTAATCCTCTTCCAAAATGACAAAGGACAATCACTGCGTCTATCTTATAAAAATGGCTTGATCTGCTTAGATCGCAGTCAAAGCGAACAAACGGAATTAATGGAGAAATTCGATACAAAACGCTTCTGCGAAATTGAAAATCTACAGACTGTTGAAATTTTCTTTGATCGCTCAATTATTGAAATTTTCTTTAATCATGGTGAAAAAGCCATGACATCAAGATTTTTCATTGAGAACAGAAAAAATACAATAACCAGCAATCGCCCGTTAGATTTAACGATCGGTTATTTACCGACTATTCAATATATTTAAAAGGTTTTTATGCAAAAAACTCATTTCAATCTGAAAGATTTTCAGACGGCCTGTTTTTTATTTTGAGAATAATTGTATAGTGTATTTTTAACTTACTGTTTTTATTGTTTTAAACTACAGTTCGTGGACTTGCATATATCATTTCGTATTAAAGGATGTTTGAAAAAATAGGTAGGATTAAAATCATCTATTTCTATGAAAATTATAGAAGCATAATAAAAGAACAGTTATTTTTTAAATTTTATCTTTAAAATCTAATTGATAGTTATTTATTCGTACTAAGTTTTCAAAATGGTGCTAGAATAATGGGCTAAGCCATTACAAATTTAAGGAGTTTCAAATGAAAAAAGCATTATTTCTTTCTGTTTGCCTATTAGGGGCAGGTTCATGTTTTGCACAGGAAAATATAGAGCATAAAAAAGAAGTCTGTCCTAAAAGTGCATTAGAAAATATTGAAAATGTTAGTTATGATTGCTTGGATGTTTGGGATAGCCGTTTAGAAAAAAAAATTGATGAAAAATATAAGATGATATACCGACGAGTAAAACAAAAAGATATGGCTCTACATGCTTTGCCTTCCTCTTATTTTATTAAAGTACGTAAAACTTGGAATGCATATAGAGAACAACTTTGTTCTGATCCTACAAATAATACAGATCTAAAATCTGCATCTGATTGGTATATTCTTCAATGCCGAATTGAGCAATCGCAAGCTCATTTGAAAGCATTGGAGCGCTTCTAATTTGTTTTAAGAAAGGAATAAAGTATGGCAAAGAAAGCGAATCATGGCCTTCGTTTTACCGGTGGCGATCATTTAACCCCTAAAGATGGTTTTAAATATTATCTACATCAAGCTATGATGGTAAATGAATTGCATGGGGGGTATGGTGCATATGAAATGTCTGATGCTGTATATGGTTCTAGTGGTCCAAGCTTTGGTGGAAATCAATTTGATGTGGGATCTAATAAAGATGGCCAAAAGTTATTAGAAAAATACTTCATCTTATACAAGATGAGCAAAAATGTCCTTTTTGCTTTAACAGCTTTTTCATTAGTCGCCTGTACGACAACACCAAGTGAACCGCCAAAAAATACAGAACATTGGGCAACTCTAATCAGCAAACAGGAAAATTTACATCAGGTGGATAATAAATTTTACCGTAGTGAGCAATTAGAAGCACAATCTGAAGCGTTATTAAATAAATTGAATATTCACACT
Organism: uncultured Haemophilus sp.; assembly: GCF_905207935.1. GTDB lineage: Bacteria > Pseudomonadota > Gammaproteobacteria > Enterobacterales > Pasteurellaceae > Haemophilus_D. The sequence continues at coordinate 34,042 of NZ_CAJLNI010000004.1, read as the reverse complement.
ATTGTGAATTTACGCTTTTTTGACCGTAATGATGATAAACAAGCATTTGGTCATACTAAGATCAATTTGATTAATACCCCATTACTAACTTGGTCAATCAGCCCAGAGGAAGTTGCTGATATTTTGTGGCAAATTAAACAACATCAAAAAAATGGTGCGGTTTTAGTGCATTGTTATCATGGTGCTGACAGAACAGGCTTAATTGTTGCAAGCTACCGTGTGATTTATCAAAATTGGGATCTCAATGAAGCCAAACGTGAAATGCAACAAGGCCCTTACGGCTATCATTCTGTTTGGAAAAATATTGATAATTTCTTCACGCAAGAAAATATGGCTAAAATCAAAGCCGAATTAGATAAACGTTCTAACACAACAAAATAGAACATGAATAAAAGTGCGGTTAAAATTAACCGCACTTTTATTTCCAACTATGTTCTTTTATTAAGTAATGACTATGTTTGTTCAACAACAAAACGCAACACCATCTAATCTTGTAGCCTTCAATTTTCTATTGATCGCCTTTTTAACGGGGATTGCCTCTGCGTTTCAAACGCCGACCTTGAGTTTATATCTCTCTCAAGAGATTCAAGTTTCACCTTTTTTTGTTGGCTTATTCTATTCAGTTAATGCCATTATTGGCATTATCTTAAGCCAAATTCTCGCAAAATATTCTGATAAACAAGATGATCGTCGCAAAGTGATGATTGTTTGCTGTTTAATTGCTGTGCTTGGCTGTCTGATTTTTGCTTATAGCCGAAATTATTATATGTTGATTATAATCGGCACAACGCTATTAGGGCTAGGTTCATCCGCTAATCCGCAATCTTTTGCTTTAGCACGAGAATATGCTGAAAGCAGCCATCGTGAAGCAGTGATGTTCACCACAATTATGCGAACTCAAATCTCATTGGCTTGGATTGTTGGGCCACCGCTTTCTTTTTTCATTGCGTTAAACTGGGGCTTTGATTACATGTATTTGGTGGCAGGGTCAGCCTTTTTACTTTGTGCAGGCGTCAGCAAATTATTGCCGAAAATTCCTCGTCAAAGTGCGGTTAAAAATCAAGAGATTTTAGACAATACGCCACCAAGAAAAAGTGTGATTTACTTGTTCATCGCTAATCTATTGCTTTGGACCTGTAACAGCATGTATCTCATTAATATGCCATTATTTGTGATTAATGAATTACATTTAAACAAAGAACTGGCGGGAACATTAATGGGGACGGCTGCGGGATTGGAAATCCCTGTGATGATTTTCGCAGGCTATCTCACCAAATATTTCAGTAAAAAGCGCTTGATGATGATTGCTTTAGTTTCAGGTCTCGCCTTCTATTCAAGTTTGTTATTCGCTGAACAAACTTGGCAGCTTATCGGATTACAAATGCTTAATGCGATTTTTATCGGTATTATCGCGACCATTGGGATGGTGTATTTCCAAGACTTAATGCCGACTAAAATGGGCACTGCCACCACCTTATTTAGTAATGCAGCAAAAAGTAGTTGGATTATCGGAGGACCTATTGCGGGTATTATTGCGGAAATTTGGCATTACAACTCTGTTTTTTATGTCGCTGTGGCATTAATTTTTATCAGCGTAGGCTGTATGTGGAAAGTCAAATCAGTTTAATGAAAATAAAAAAGTGCGGTCAATTTTAACCGCACTTTTTACTTTATATTAGCGCCATGCTTTGAATTGGTTAATCAATCCATTGGTTGAGCTATCATGGCTTGAAACGTTCTCTTTGTCTGCCAATTCAGGAAGAATTCGGTTAGCCAATTGTTTACCTAATTCCACGCCCCATTGGTCGAAACTAAAGATATTGAAAATCACACCTTGTGTAAAAATTTTGTGTTCATACATCGCAATTAATGCACCCAGAACAAATGGTGTTATTTTTTGCACTAAAATAGAGTTGGTTGGTTTGTTACCGGTAAAGACTTTAAATGGCACAATGTCTTTTACCTCATCCAACGATTTACCGGCTTTCACAAACTCTGCTTCGACTTCTTCTTTGGTTTTACCGAAAGCAAGTGCTTCAGTCTGTGCAAAGAAGTTTGATAACAATTTGCTGTGATGATCACCTAATGGATTATGGCTTTGTGCCGGTGCGATAAAGTCACAAGGGATTAACATCGTACCTTGGTGAATCAATTGGTAGAACGCATGTTGACCGTTTGTACCCGGTTCCCCCCAAATAATTGGGCCTGTTTGATAATCACGGATAACATTGCCATTACGATCGACATATTTACCATTTGATTCCATATTGCCTTGTTGGAAATACGCCGCAAAACGGTGTAAATATTGGTCATAAGGTAAAATTGCCTCAGTTTGTGCACCGAGGAAATTGGTATTCCATAAGCCTACCAATGCTAATGTTGCAGGAATATTTTCTTCTAATGGCGCAGTACGGAAATGTTTATCCATTTCATGCGCACCACTTAATAACGCATCAAAATTGTCAAAACCGATTGAAAGTGCGATTGAAAGACCGATTGCAGACCATAAAGAATAACGGCCACCAACCCAATCCCAGAATTCAAACATATTATTTGTATCAATACCAAATTCTGCTACCGCTTTACCATTGGTCGAAAGTGCGGCAAAGTGTTTTGCCACCGCGCTGTTATCTTTCGCTGCCGCCAATAACCAATCGCGTGCAGAGTTCGCATTGGTCATGGTTTCTTGTGTGGTAAAGGTTTTAGATGCGACTAAGAAAAGTGTAGTTTCAGGATTAACTTTTTTCAACGTTTCCGCAATATGTGTACCGTCCACATTTGAAACGAAGTGCATATTCAAGTGATTTTTATAAGGGCGAAGCGCTTCGGTCACCATGTAAGGGCCCAAGTCCGAACCACCGATACCGATATTCACCACATCAGTAATTGCTTTTCCGGTATAACCTTTCCATTCACCTGAAATCACACGATCACAGAACGCACTCATTTTCGCTAATACCGCATTCACTTCTGGCATCACATCTTTGCCATCTACATATACAGGTGTATTTGAACGGTTACGAAGTGCGGTATGTAATACGGCACGATTTTCTGTACGATTAATTTTCTCGCCTGTAAACATAGCATTAATCGCTTCATCTAATGCAGATTCTTTGGCTAATTGACGAAGCAATTTAAGAGTTTCTTGGTTAATTTTATTTTTTGAAAAATCCACTAAGATTTGATTTTCAAAAGTTAAAGAATAATCGTTAAAACGATTTTCTTCTTGCTTAAACAAATCTGCAATCGTTGTATGAGCCAGTTGAGATTGGTGAGCTTCAAGTACTTTCCAAGCTTGTGTATTGGTTGGATTGATGTTTTTCATGAATATTTCCTTTTAAAAATTGAATTCTTTACATTTTTGCTTTCTTGCAAAAACAATTAATCGACATATTCTGTTATAACACGAGGGGTCAATTTTGTAATCAATTCATAGCTTAAAATACCACTGTATTTAGCTACCGTTTCAATTGGTAATTCCTTACCCCATAAAATCACTTCGTCACCCACTTTATCTTGGCTATCTTCGCCTAAATCTACCGTTAGCATATCCATTGAGACACGACCAACAATAGGAACAATACGACCATTTAGATAAACTGGCGTACCTTCTGGCACATCACGCGGATATCCATCACCATACCCAATGGCAACCACGCCAATTTTAGTATCTTTCGGACTCGTCCAAATACCGCCATAGCCAACAGGCTCCCCTTTTTTATGTTCACGTACAGAAAGCAAAGATGACGTTAAATTCATCACGGGGATTAAACCAAATTCAGCGCCGACAGTATCTGTTGGTGAAATGCCGTACATAATAATCCCTGGGCGAATACAATCTAAATGCGCTTCTGGCCAGAATAGAATCCCACCTGATGCGGCAATGGTTCGCTCTCCCTCTTTATTTTTTGTAGCTTGAAGGAAACGATCGAGCTGAACTTGAGTGTAATTGGAATCTAACTCATCAGCACGGCTAAAATGACTCACAAAACCTAAGTGCGGTTGAATTTGAGGAAGTTTTTTCAGCTCTTGATAAAAATAATCCACTTCATCAAGCGACACACCCAAACGGTGCATACCGGTATCAATTTTTAACCAGACTTTAATTGGACTTGGTACTACGGCTCGTTTTAATGCTTCAAGCTGTTCGCGGTTATGTACCACCGTCTCAATATTATTTACTGCAATAATAGGCAGATCTTTTTCATCAAAAAAGCCTTCTAGCAATAAGATCGGTTTAATAATACCGTTAGAGCGTAAAGATAACGCCTCTTCTAAGCGTGCCACAGCAAAGCAATCCACCATGCTTTCTAAAGCAGATGAGACAAATACCACACCGTGGCCATACGCATTTGCTTTCACGACGGCAATAATCTTGCTGTGGGGTGCTTTTTCTTTAATAACTTGTAAATTATGTTTTAAGGCAAGCGAACTGATTTTCGCTGTTGCCGGTTTTACGTTCATTTTTCTAATCCGTTATCTCTTGCCTAATAATCATCTCTGTATTCACGCTGTTCGGCAAGGTTATCAAAGCGTGAGAATTGACCGTTAAATGCTAAACGTACACGACCAATCGGACCGTTACGTTGTTTACCAATAATGATTTCAGCAACCCCTTTATCTTCAGAATTATCGTTATACACTTCGTCACGATAAATAAACATAATCAAGTCAGCATCCTGCTCAATGGAACCTGATTCACGCAAGTCTGAGTTTACCGGACGTTTATCCGCACGTTGTTCCAAAGTACGGTTAAGCTGGGACAGTGCAATGACTGGGACTTCTAATTCTTTCGCTAATGCTTTTAACGAACGGGAAATCTCCGCGATTTCTAAGGTACGGTTATCTGAAAATGCAGGTGCGCGCATTAATTGAAGGTAATCCACCATAATCATGCTCAAGCCCCCATTTTCGCGATACACACGACGCGCGCGCGAACGCAATTCTGTTGGAGTTAAGCCAGATGAATCATCAATATAAAGATTGTTTTTTTGCTTAAACATCCCAAACACGCTGGCAATTTTGCTCCACTCCGTTTCATCCAAGTTTTGGCCTGTACGAATTTTGGTTTGATCCACGCGAGCAAGAGAGGCAATCATACGCATCATGATTTGTTCCGCAGGCATCTCTAAACTGAATACCAACACAGGCTTATCACTTGCCATGGCGGCATTTTCACAAAGGTTCATCGCAAACGTGGTTTTACCCATAGAAGGACGTGCCGCAACAATGATGAGATCCGAAGGTTGTAACCCTGCTGTTTTCTTATCTAAGTCAATAAAGCCTGTTGTGACCCCTGTCACACCGCTATGATTTTCAAGCTTACTTAAGGTATCAATTCGAGCAATAGTACTTTCCAACACGCTGATCACATTTTGTGGTCCTTCTGTTGAAGAACTGCGTTTTTCAGCAATAGCAAACACTTCTCTTTCAGCTTCATCCAACACCATTTTGATGTCTTTGCCTTTCGGAGAATAGCTATTTTCTGCGATACGATTTCCCACAGCAATAAGCTCACGCAAAATCGCTTTTTCACGCACGATTTCAGCATAAGCCAAAATATTAATGGCATTTGGGGTGTTATTAGAAAGATCAGCGAGATAAGCAAAACCGCCTACAGAATCGCTAATACCTTTCGCTTTAAGGGCTTGATCAAGGGTGATTAAATCAATCGGCGTTTGATTACGCATTAATTCTTCCATGGTTTGGAAGATTGCTTTATGCGCAAAAGTATAAAAATCCTCAGCGATCACTCTTTCTGCAATACCATCCCAATGCTGATTACTCAACATAATGCCACCAAGTACTGCTTGTTCGGCTTCAGTGGAGTGAGGCGGGATGCTAACTTGTTCAGTTTTCTGATCTGGAGATTGGATTTGTCGTTGTGATGCCATAAGGATTTCAATTTAAACTAAAAAACTGTGCTTATGATACCGCAAATACGAGGTGGTTTTAAGAAAAAAGTGCGGTCAATATTTTCAATATTTTAGATATAAAAAAACGGTGGAAAAATCCACCGCTCTTTTTATAAGAAATATTGATTACTCAACGATTAAGGTACGGCAAACATTAGTTGCGCCTACTGATTCATCACCTTGAGTTAATAATACAATATCACCAGAAACCAAATAACCTTTTTCTTTTAATAGGTTAATCGCTGCTTTCGCACCTGCAGAAGTACGAGATTCACCATCAAAATGAACTGGTGTCACACCACGGTATAATGCACAACGGTTTAATGTTTCTTGAACACGAGAAAGTGCAAAGATTGGTAAACCTGAACTGATACGTGACATTAATAATGGTGTACGACCAGAGTGGCTTAATGTAATAATTGCTGCAATACCGCTTAAGTGGTTTGCTGCGTACATTGCAGACATCGCTACAGATTCTTCAATATCTCTGAATTCACGATCTAAACGGTGTTTAGAAATATTGATGCTTGGCATTTTTTCTGCACCTAAACATACGCGAGCCATTGTCGCCACAGTTTCAGCTGGATATTGACCTGCTGCAGTTTCTGCTGAAAGCATTACCGCGTCAGTACCATCTAATACCGCATTTGCCACGTCCATCACTTCTGCACGAGTTGGCATTGGGTTGCTGATCATTGACTCCATCATTTGAGTTGCAGTAATAACTGCACGGTTTAATTGACGTGAACGACGAATTAATTTTTTCTGTACGCCAACTAATTCTGGGTCACCGATTTCAACACCTAAGTCACCACGAGCCACCATGATTACATCAGAAGCAAGAATAATATCATCCATTGCTGCTTCATCAACAACGGTTTCAGCACGTTCAACTTTAGCAACGATTTTCGCGTCTAAACCTGCTTGTTTTGCTAATTCACGCGCATAGTTTAAATCTGCACTTGAACGAGGGAAAGATACCGCTAAGTAATCTACACCGATACGTGCAGCTGTGATGATATCTGCTTTATCTTTTTCAGTTAATGCGTCTGCAGATAAACCACCGCCTAATTTATTGATCCCTTTATTGTTTGATAATGGACCACCAACAGTCACTTCAGTGAATACTTTTGCACCATCAGTAGAAAGGACTTTTAATTGAACACGACCGTCATCTAATAAAAGAATATCGCCAGGAACAACATCTTGTGGAAGAGTTTTATAGTCTAAACCAACAGCTTCTTGATTACCCTCACCTTTTGGTAATTCCGCATCAAGAATAAATTTATCGCCAACATTTAAGAAAATTTTGCCGTCTTTAAAAGTAGAAACACGAATTTTAGGACCTTGTAAGTCACCTAAAATTGCCACGGTTTTACCTAATTTTTTCGCGATCGAACGAACACGCTCAGCACGCTCAATATGATCATCTGGTGTACCGTGAGAAAAGTTCATACGTACAACATTAGCGCCTGCTGCGATAATTTTTTCAAGATTGTTATCGCGGTCTGTTGCAGGACCCATTGTACATACAATCTTAGTTCTTCTTAATTTTCTAGACATTATCTAAACTCCACAAATGGTTACAATTTAAAAAAGCTTTTTTAATTTCGGCTCATCCGAGATAAAAACCGTCGCGCATTATACGCTTAAACCACCACAAAATCAAAACAAGCACTGAGAGTTTTTGCAACAAATTTTGGTTATTTTTTTAGCAGCTAAATTTAACTTAAAACAAATCCCCTTGTTTTCATCATTAAAACTGTTTATCATCTGCCACATATTTTACGCGACTATAGCTCAGTTGGTTAGAGCACCACCTTGACATGGTGGGGGTCACTGGTTCGAGTCCAGCTAGTCGCACCATTTACCCTAAACACAGCCCCGCGAAACCACTCGCGGGGTTTTGTTTTTCCTAGTGTTTTCAAGGCTTTTCAGCTCTTTTACTTATCGCCACTAATCAGATTTAATTGTCTTTAACCGCATTTTTTAGTAACAAGTTTAGTAACAAGGTGATAAACTTCGAAAAATCTTGTTACTAAAACCAAGGAAAAATGATGCCTCGTGTTACTAAACCGCTCACAAATACCGAAGTAGATAAAGCGAAAATAAAGGATAAAGAATACAATCTAAGTGATGGTAACGGTCTTTTTTTACGCATTAAGCCTACTGGTGCTAAGGCTTGGATTTTTAATTATTATCACCCAGTAACAAATAAACGCACTTCTTTTACTATTGGAACTTATCCAGCTATAACACTTGCGCAAGCTCGTCAAAAACGTGAAGAATATCGCGCCCTACTTGCTCAAAGCATCGATCCGCAAGAATACATAAAAGAACAAGAACTAATTAAAAGTGGTCAGAACGAAAATACTTTCTATAAAGTCGCTTTACTTTGGAAAGAAAAAAGAAGTAAAGAAATTGAGCCTATGACAATGGAAAAGAATTGGGCAAGATTAGAAAACTATCTATTCCCTACTCTTGGGAATTACCCTATCGATCAGATTACTTCCCCTTTATTGATTAAAACTGTTCGGCCATTAAATGAAAAAGGTTTTAATGATACGCTGCACCGTTTATTAAACCTCGCTAATCAGATTTTAAATTATGCGGTAACAATAGGATTGATTTCGTTTAATTCTTGCTTGAAAGCATCTGATGCTTACCATAAGGAGTCTCAAAAACATCACCCAGCAATCAAACCGGAAGAATTACCGAAACTATTGCGAGATTTTAAAAATTCAAGTAGAGATCATCTAACAAAAGTTTTGTTCCGCTGGCAATTACTTTCTATGGTTCGTCCGGCTGAGGCGGTTTCTGTTGAATGGTCTGAAATTGATTTTGATAAAAAGTTATGGACTATCCCAGCCGAAAAAATGAAAAAAACAAGACAAGGGCAATTTCCTCACATTGTTCCGCTTTCATCTTTAATGCTTAAGATTTTAGAAGAATTGAAACCTATAACAGGTGATGACAAATTCGTATTTTCTCACTATCACAAACCTAACCAATCAGCTAGTAAAGAACTAATAGCTAACGCCTTGAGAAAAATAGGTTACAAAGGGATTCAAGATGCTCACGGATTGAGATCGATAGCTAGAACGTTTTTAGAAGATCAGCAAGTTGATTTCCGTATTGCTGAAAGTTGTCTTGCTCATAGCATTGGGAATAAAACAAGTCAGGCGTATAACCGTTACGATTATGTAGAACTCCGCCGCCCTGTGATGCAATTATGGAGTGATTTTGTGGAGCAATGCGAAAAAGAAAGCGTGTGAATTAGCGGCGTGTAAAAAATATTACAAAAAATGGTTCACCTGTTCATCTTGCTAATTTAACCTTTTATTTCATATAGTTAAGGGTGAATAGGTGAACATTATTGTTCACCCTAATTATTCACCTTTTAAGAGAAAAGCATAAAAAAGGGGCTTTTGCCCCCTTTCCCTAGTTTATGAATTGAACTCATTTCGGAACTCTTCATAGTTTTTGAAGTGAACATTGGAGCGATATCCATATCTTCCCTTAATCTTAGAGAACTCAAATTTATTTTTATGTTGAGCAAATCCTTGCTTTAATGAATTTGAGAAATTTCTCAAAGTAAGGGTATTTGTAATGCCGCTCGCTCTCGAAAAGGCTAAGTATGCCGGATAAAGATGCGTTCTTGACTTATTGCCTTGATTCGCATTTCCTATATACAAGCCGTCATTCTGTGGCGTAGTATAGAAATATCCGCAAAATTCGGTGATGTGGTCGGATTCGCTTTTTATTTCCAAAGCCTCATCACTTGTTTGTTGCTCTTTTAAAGCGGCCTTAGCGGTTTCAGGTTGTTCAAAGGTATGTATTAGTTTGTAAATAATACCCCCTACTTCCCTCTCAATCTTATCCATAAAATTAGGATCTCGCTCGTTTTCAGGTACTACTTTGTCAAAGTGAAAGATTACCCTTCTTCGCTCAATCCCACCGCTACGCTCTGTAAATCTAGTCGCCTCGTTATTAACGATTAAGACTACTGCCGAAATAACAGCTTTAAATTTAGTGCGGTGTTTTGGGTCAATATTCACAGGGTCGCCACCTGTAATACTTTTCAATCCACCACCATCACCACCATAACGCGATTGTTCAGGGCAAATTAGCAAAGTTTTACCTACAAAGCTTTCTCGCCCGCGCGGTTCATCTAAATCCACTAAGCGCCCGCTTTCTGTGTTCTGCGCACCAGCTAATAACGTGGCAATATTAGCAAAAACAGATTTACCACTTCCGCCATCGCCTGTTACTTCAAAGAATAATTGCCAGTCGTTGCGATTAGTTAAAACCGCGTATAAAGCCGCTAGAATAGCGTTCTTTTTGCTTTTTTTTACCACCGCTTACGAACTCTAACCACTTATCAAAATAAGGCGTATTTTGCGCTGAATTTAGATATTCATGCGGAATATAAGACATTAGCCAATTTTCCCGATAATGGGGCAAGAACTCTAACGTAGTGCGGTTTAAAGTGCCGTTATTGAAAGCAATCAACTCTTGCGCCTGTGTTCCCATTTTTGGCGATTGGATTTTGATTGTATCAATAATGCTTTCGATTGAGCGCGCACTATAATTGAAGTCCTGTTCATCAAAGAAAGTTACTGCATTATCTAAGAACTCAAATTTATCTACTAGCTGCCAGCTTATGCCGTCATAGCGATATAATTCTCGGTCTTTTGGGTTTAATGCTAAATCCATATTTAGCCACTTCGTCAAAGCCCGTGCCTTCTTATTTACTCCGTCATTTTCTTTCAGTTTTTCGGGCGGTGCTAATTGGTCTGCTAAATCTGCCGCCTTTTTATCTGTTCGCAAGCGTTGAATGTAAGAGCTTAAATCCTCTTTTACTTGTGCGGCCGCATCAATGAGTTTCACTTCTCTAGCAGAAGTATTTTTTGCTAAATTCTGACAAATTTCGGTGATTTCTTCCTGTTTTAATTCGCCATATTGAGCAATCTTCACTAACTGCTGATCTTCTTTAGCTATACGCGTTGAAGAAATATTATCAAGTTGATTTTCACCTAGAATAACTGGTTTCTGATTACTTTCTAGACCATCCACCAACGAACACAATAAGAGCCACTCTTCACCTTTTCCATTATCCCATGCTTGCCATGCTTTAGAGCCAGCTAGCACAAATAAATCGGAATAAGGTTCATGCGGTTGCTCCGCAAGATGCGGAGCATTAATTAATCGAGCCATTGTTCACCCCTTTAAGTACTCCGTTTTCAATATCATTGATACGTTCAGCAACTACTTTTTGAAAGTATGTAAGAGTTTCAACTAAAGAAATGACAATGCTATTTTTCAGCAATCCATCAATGATTTCATCGTTAGTTAAACTTGCTACTATTTCTTCCGGATTAAATGAAGGCGGATTCGGTGCTAGTTGTAATAAATGCTTATTAGCCGCTAACAGTTCATCGTGTAGATTTCGTAACACATAGAGTTTTTCAGAAGGATAACTCTCAAAAATTTCTGCTAACGTTACGATTGTTTCACCCAGATAAGGTAAAGGTAAATAAAGAGCATCTCCCTCTTTCTTTTCAAAATTCATCTGACAAAGCATAATCGCTTTCAATTCGACCGCACTTAAATTTGAGTAGTCTAATTTTTCATTCATATTCATCTTACTTACTCCCCTTTTGTTGTTCAGCTCGATCAGAGTTTAAAGCGCCTATCTGTTCCACCACCTCACTAAACTTATAGAGCAGATATTTATTAGCTTGATTGAAATATTTCAATTTGGCCGTATCTTCTCGGGATAGATTACTGTCTTTGGCCAATGCGTTAAGCAAATTTCCACCACCAGCCAATTTATTCATTAAATCCACTATTTCATCACGAAACTTGATCTTGTGATGAAAATCCCCCGGATAAACTTCAAGACATCGTTTGTTACTATCCTGTATTAGTTGGAATTGACGTGAAATTTGGGAATATTTCAAAGCCAATGGATTAAAAAACAGCTTACCTTTTCTTTTTTCAGCTTTCTGTTCTCCATTACCAGTGGCACTTTTCGCCACCGGTGGCGCTTTTTGTAACTGGTGGCGATTTTCGCCACTGCTTACTAAATTTTTATCACTTGCCGCTTTCCATTGTTTTAGCTGTTCCATAGGGTTATTTGGTTTCATTTCTTACCACCTTTCTAATTGTTGCTGCTTTCTTGATTTGTTCGATTGATGCCGCCAATCCTTTGTAGTGTCCAGAGTGTAGATAATCTTCTGCAAAGGCTAAGAATTGTTTAATACGTTTACAGGCTTTCTCTAACTGCTCTGGTGTTGGTACGTATGGCTCTTTAAATGATTTGATTTTTTTAGATTTCATTATTTCGCCCCTTATCTCTACCATTGATATGTTCAGTCGCTTGAATAGCAGTTTCTCGTAAGGTATTAAGAAAATAAGCGTTAGCCTGAATTAATGCTCCAATATGTTTTACATTGTCATTGCTCATCGCTTGGCGATCAAAGGTTTGCTTACTCTCAGCAAAGAAACCTAAACGACTTATCATATTGCCCAATTCCATTAAGCCATATTCGATAGATTCACAAAGACATTCGCTTTCTGTGCGAATTTTCTCTAAGGTCTGCTCACTTACATCGTTACTATTAACAACATCTTGAAGAGCTATTTGAATAGCATCATAACTAAGCATGGTCCACCTCCGCGAAAGAGATTGAAGGGAAAGTATTTGCCGATAAAGTGCGGTCTGATTGAAGATTAATTCTTCCAGCAAGCACTAAGACGAACTCACGGGCAAGCTTAGCGCGTGCGTTGCGTTCGCTATCAGCGGTGATACGGATTTTTTGAAGGTGATTTGATAAATCAGTACGGCGAATAGCCGCGAAGATGAATTGATACATTTGCGTAGATTCCAATAACTTATTTTTAGAATCTACCGCTAGACTTTCCACGGTCGGGCGGTAGAACGTAACAGGGTGGAAAACTGTCGTTATTGGAAAACAGCCCGTCAAAGACGGCCCATTACGCTCTACCATTGAGAGAATGATCGGATTTATATGTAAAACAAAATCCGCATATTCTTTTGGTGTGCGAATGTTACGAACAAAAAAAGCACGGTTCTGTGGCGTGCTATCGTTCGCCAATAACTTAATATTCAGCTTTCCACGGCTGGCAATCACTTTTTCTGATTGCGTGTTCATGATGCCAAAATTAACTGTGGTTTGTAAAGCGATTTCAATCAAAAATAACTTGAAAAATATTTCATATTGATTAAAATATTTATGATTTAAATTAATGGTTAGTTTTTCCATATTTTTAAATGACCTTAACGTATTGATAAAAATTACCTTTTGAAGGTTTAAACGCCGCATTGGATAGCCTTGCGGCGTTTTTCTTTCCTATTCAAACCGTGAATAGGCTTGCTTTTCTTCAACCGCTGAAAGTTCGCCCCCTTTAGCTTTGTAAGTTGCAACCACTTCTTTTAATTGTTTAGCATTTGCAACTTCATAACGGTAATATTGACCTGCTCCATCCGAGGTCTTTTCTGTTGTACGCTTTAATTTTTCGCTTAAATATTCTCTCTCTAGCTCACTTACATAATTACGTGCGGAAGTCATTCCCATTGCGTAACCATCAATTCCGCTAATACTTGAATTTATTAAGCGATAAAGAACTTTTAAAAATTGAGTTGGTTTTCTTATTTCGCCCATATTCCACCACCTTAAGCCCGTGCGGCTTTTTGCTCTTCAATCCATTGATTTACTTCTTCTACATCCCATAGAACAAAGGTTTGTGAAAGCCGAATAGGTTGTGGAAATTTTTTTTCTTTAACCAAACAATTTAGTTTTGTGCGCTGGAAGCCAACAATGCGGCAAACGGTTTTACCAGGAATTAATTTTTGTGATTGGATTTGAGATTGTTCCATAAAAAAATACCTCACGTTAGTTTAAATACGTGGAATAAAGCCTTATTCCGTTAGATTGTTCGAACGATAGGTATTTTTTGAAAATTTGCGTTTTAATTCAATTAATTAGATTCTTAATAAGAAAAAATGGCTTAAATCGAAAGAAAAAGCCTCTTAAATCGAAAGATTAAGAGGCTTTTATAGGAAACTATGATTTTTTAGGCGGGAAAATTGCTTTTATAATATCGTTTGATTCATCAATTAACTTGTAAAAAGTATCAGCAGAAATATCGGCATTTCTAATTTCTAAGGATTTTAGATCTGCATTAATTACATCAAACAATTTATTTCTACTTTTTATATCTGAATAACATCTTTTCACCAATAACGCGAATAGTTGCTTTTGTGGAGAGCTTATTCTACCTTTTGGGTTTGTTAAGCTAAGAGAGTCTATTATCTTTTGCTTTTCTTCTAGTTCTAATTTTAAATTTTTGATTTCTTGTTCTAAATCATTACATGTTAAAGAATTATTGGATGGCGCAAGTTTGATCAAATCATCATAAAATATTTTTATATCACTAAAATTTATACGAAAAGTATGTTTGATATACAACCGTTCATCTTCATCATAAAGGGGATAGTTCAACACGAAGTTAAATGAGCTAAAAATATCAGAATCATCTAGTGTTTGAAGTGTAAATTCATTTAAGGCAAGGTAATTAGTATTCTTTAAACTATGCTGCGGCAATGAATCCCTGCAGAATAAATCTAGTAGTTCTGGGTGTAATACAATATAACCTTTGAAACTGTTAACCTTTGAATTATCAAGAGATAAAAATAAATCATCATTATCCGCCTTTAAAGGCTCTTTTTTATCAATTTCTAAAAATGAAAATTTATCGGATAATGATAAAGAATCTTCTTTTTCATCCTTTAGTGCAGTTCCTCTAAAAAATAATTCTGAATCTTTAGAAATAAAAAATCCTTCAGTATCATTCCTCCCTATCTTAATAAGCTGATTATCTTTTATTTCAATTTTCAATAAAAATCTTATCTTTTCTTCTATAGCATATGAATATAAAGAATTTTCCTTTATTGATGAATTTGTTTTCTGATTGATAAAATCAATAGCTTGAGTTAAAGAATAAAAATCTAGTGGTAACAGTTCCATAAACGCCCCTTTCGCATTTGTCCTTATTGATAGGAGCGCACCAACAAGATAAGGTTTCTTGCTTTCGGGGATCAGCCTAGATGCGCTTTATTTGGTTATTCAGCTATTGTAATAGATTCAATTTCCCATCTATTGCCTTTATAATTTTTTTGCAGAAATTTTACAGCTTTCGTTCTAGCGTCTATTTTATCTACCGCATTTATAGAGATGGTATCTCTATCTACTTCATTTCCCATACTATCTATTACAAAAAAACTAAGTATATACTCTTTATTTTCCATATCTGGCCTTATTTTTCATACTCACGGAGATATTAGTTAGCATAGTTTCTTTATTGCTACTACTAATTATTGTTCCGGGAATGAATGATTTACTTTCTTATTGTTTTTTTTTCAAAAGTTGTTGAATGATTGGGCGCTGTAACTCTTGTTTAGACCATTCAGCTAATTTTGTCGTTTGTTCTATACGTTTTTGTTCTGCTCTTAATTTATAAAGTTGATAACAAAAATATGTAATAGCTAATATTGCACCGATCAATATAGGTAATTTTAAGATTGGCCAAAAAAAGTAACCTAACAGGATTACAAAAAGGCATATTGCTAAAAAGAGTAAAAAATCTAAAGCAGAAAACACAAAGGAATCAAATGCAGCCAAGACATATTTAATCATATTAACCCCTTTTAATATTTTGATTATTTATTGTTCTATTTTATCAAAGTTTAAATGCGATAAGCTACGTTTATTTCTTATTTTTGCGCTTAGATTATAATAACTTCGCTACAAATTTGTAGTACGTACCCTAAATCATTTTTTAGGGAAAATTTTAAAAATTAGCAATTTGATAATATGTTCGTGCGATGTAGTCACGTATAATAAATCCCCACGTTGTGAAACGTAGGGATTTATTTTATCTTCTTTTCGCAATTCTTCTTTCGGCCCTCTTCATATCTTCAAGATTTTTGTGCGCAATATGGTAAATTGTTTCTAACACTTCCATATTAGGACTATTCTGTCTGCTATCTATTTCACGTTTTGCAGCATTACATTTACACCTTAAAGCATAAATAACTTCTTCTATTGGATAAGGTTCTTCATCATCATAAAGACTGATAAAGGTAAAAGTGTGGTTGTTTTTTTTTATAGTGCTTTACTGCCGATAATAGTAAATTCTGCTTAGCCTCTTTACATCTAATCATATATCCAATCCGTTAAATTCTTCTAGTGCCTGTTTGTGTTCGTCTGATAGTTCAAAAATTAAATCACCGTATTCAAGTTGATAAGTGCCGAAAGACATTAGAAAGGCGACTGCTGGGTCTATCTTGTTTGCGGCTTTCTTCTTGTTCGGTTTAATGTTGGCATTCGCATCAGTTTCCATAACTACATTTGATAAGGCCCAAGCAAGCACTGGATCGCCATTGTGTTCTATCATTTGTCTGTTTATTAAAACTTCCGCACTTTTCGCCACTGAGCTAAATCGTTGGTATGTTTGCGGGAATGGCTCTACTTCAAGCCCAGCCGCTTGTAATTGTGTTCGTAAATGAGTTGCGTTCCATACATCAAAGCCTGTCATTTTGATATTGAAACGTTCAGCATCTTTCAGAATATCGTCTCTGATTTTGTCGTAGTCGATACAATCCCCTTCCGTTGCTATTAGCCAACCACTGCGCACCCAGTTTCGATACATTGCGCGGTTTTTATTTGCTACGTTGTTAAGCTGAAATTCTGGAATGTAGTGTCTTGTAAGCAAGCGCACTTTGTTTCCGTATGGGAATGTATAACAAAGGCTTGTTAAGTCATTGGTGCTTGATAAGTCCAGCCCTAAATAGCAATCTTGATGAAGTAAATCGCTTTCAGTGTACTTCCGTTCGCATTGCGCCCAGTTTCCATCACCTAGCCACGGCGTAGAGCCTTGACACCATACATTAAAACGCTTGGTTAGCATTTCCACCCATTCGGACGGAATACCCCTAGCCTTCTTGATAGTGTTCTCAAAATCAAGGTAAGGAATGGATTTACCTATATTCGGATTTGCTTTTATCCAGTTCTCTTGATTGTCGATTTCGCTTTCTTCGTCTAACTCAAAAATCAACACAAATAGGCTTTCATTCTGCTCATTTCCTTCAAGGATTTGAGCGCAATAATCATAATGCTGTTTACAGGCTGAAATAACGTTACTTCCGGCTGTTGTAATAGCAAAGAGTAAACCTTCAGGGCGTGCGCCTTGCCCTAGCTCTAACGCGCTATATACGCTGTTGTCTGCGTGTAGGTGATATTCATCAACAATAGCTAAACTAGGGTTAGTTCCTTCAATGGTTGAAGATTTAGCGGCAAGCGGTCGCATAATGCTGTTATTCTTCGGATTGATTAGCTTGTGTTGCTGAATGTTAAGGCGTTTTTTCAATGGGGCTGAAAGCAAGCACATTTGACGAGCATCATCAAATACGATTCTCGCCTGATCTCGGCTTACGGCTGCAGTATAAATATCTTGTTGCCCACCTTCTACCAATAAAAACCAATTAGCCAGTACTGCCGCTACTGTCGATTTAGCATTTTTTCGTGCCACTTGAACATAAGCAGAACGATATTTTCTTAATCCAGTATCTTTCCGCTTAAAGCCTAATAAGTTAGCAAATAGAAAAGCTTGCCAATCAGAAAGAATGATTGACTCACCCCGCAAATGCCCCTTTACGTGCGGACATAATTTAGAAAAAGCTAAAAACTTATTTACTACGCCTTCATCAAAGAAATAAGCTGGATTCGCTAAATCGTCAAAATAGCGCGCCACAGCTTGTTTTATTTTTTTACAAGCCACTATTTCACCAGATTGAACTTTTTCCGCATACGTCTGCCAAATTGCCATTTTTCACCTACATTGTAAGAACTTGATCAAACATATCTGTAGCTTCAACTTCAACTGGATTTTTTCTGCGACTGACTGGATCAAAACCTAAAAGCGAAGACATTTTCACCATCACTTTTTCTGCATCAGCTTTCGCTGACAGTGCGGGGTTTCTTGATTGCGTGCCTTGGCTATTTACTATTGAAAAGCCGTTTTTATGAATATCCTCAACTGCAGCACGGAAAAGAGAGTAATTAACACAATATAATTCAAGGTGAATTAAGTCCGCATCTTGAATATCACCACGTTCAAGAAGTTGTGGAATTCGTTCTTTCCATACTGCTTTAGCGATTGGATCTAAAAAACTAGGTGGATTATGCGTTTTTTTCTTGTTTTTTGTTGTCATTGTATTTCCTTATTTTCAAAAAAATTGCCTTGCGTAAAAATTTGTATAGGGGGGCGGTTCTGAGGAATTGAGCCTTTGTTTTAAAAACTCCCCCCACCCGTCTAACCATTCTTTTTTGCTCCATATCCGCGTTGGTCTATTACTCGTGTTTTGTAACTGTGACAATTTCGGCATAAAGCTTGATGATTAGATTCAACCCAGAATAGAGGATCTGCCTGTCCGTTCTCTACTGGCTTAATATGGTCTATTACCGTTGCGGGTGTGTAGATTCCTTTTTCTAAACACATGACACAAAGCGGATGAAAGCGTAAGTATTGCGCGCGGTACTTGCTCCACTTATGGTCATATCCTCGCGCGCTACTGCTGGCTCTTGTGTCTTTGGGCTTATGTTCTTCACATCTGCCTGACCTCACTTTGTTTCTACATCCTGGAAAGCTACAACGTCTTAACGGTTGATAAGGCATATTGGTTACTAAATCCTTAGTAAGCGCAGGGATCACGATAAACATCCCATAATGATTTAATCGTCATTGGGATTATTGTTTGCTGCGTATCTGTTGTTATTTCTCGGTTAGTGTACAAATGCCCGATATACATCAAGCAACCCACTTTGATAGCTGGAGTAAATGGAACGGTGTTTTCTGTTTCTTCATCACCAAAGGTTTTGCCTATATGCTTTTGACATACTTCAAAAGTTGCTACCTTATAGCTTTCGATTAAGTCATCATCTAAATCATGATCTACGTTTAAATGTTGCTTAATTTCTTCAAGCGTTAAATCAGTTTTTTCCATTGCTTACCTCTTTACAAATAAGTTGTAATTCTCTGTGTGATTCCTTGCTATCAATGATGCTGGTTATTTCTAAATTGTGATTACCATATTTCACGCGCATTGTGTTATCCACACTCGTTCCATATCTAATACGGATTCGCACAATGTTTTCATTCGTTACACTTGCACTAGCAAAGAACTCTCTACCCTGTAACGGCTCAACCGCTGCCCGTATATTCGCAACGGTTTTCCACTTACTTACAACTCCACCATAATCATTACTTTCATTTACTTGTTTTTGTAAACTTATTGCCTTGTTATACTTACCAGCTCTAATCATCCGCGCCATTATTTACCCCATTAAATCCACCATCACCACGTTTAACTTCTACAGTTTGTTTCCATGCTTGACTGAATTCGTCTCCACCATCATAAGGCAATAAGCCTTCGCGTCTGCGCACTTCATTAGGTGACATTACGCCCGCTTTAATCGCCACATCATAGCTCTTGAAACGTTCATTTTGACTTGTGCGGAGTAAGTCGCTTGTGTCAAATTCGATTAAGTGCCGTTTCTTGCTATTGCTCGTTAAGTCAATCATTAAGGCATCTTTGAGTTGTTGTTCAAAGTTAGTTAGCCATGGGCGCAAGGTTTGTGACAAGAACGCTCTACTAGCTTCACTGAAATTCGCATAGCTACTATTTGAATAGTCTTGTAGGAAAATCGGGCTTATGTTGTAGATTCGGGCTATATCGGAAATTGTGAAGGTTCGACTTTGTAACCATTCAGCATCTTGGTTTGTCATGCCTAATTGTTTGTATTCCATTGAGCCTTCAAGGATTGGTGTTTTCCCCGCGTTCTTCGCCCCTTTATAACGCTCTAAGGCTTTCACTGCTTTCTGTGCTTTCGCATCGTCTAACCATTCAGCCGTTGAAATTAGTCCGCTTGCCATCAATCCGTTTTTCATAATTGATGCGCCGTGTCGTTGTTGTGCTAAACCTAGTCCAATCGTTTCACGGCAAACTGTCACGGGTGAGCGACCCATAAATCCATCAAGGGAACTATGGCGTAGGTGTAACATTTCATCTTGAAGATAGTTTCTAGTTACTCCGTTTAAGTCCGTTACTTGGTAAATATGTTCGCCTGTTACTTTACGGAAGATATTTACTGCGCTCGGCTGGTAAGATGTAAGGCTTACAGGTTCGCCCTTGTTATTCCACTCAATCACAGCATAAGCATTACCAGTTAGCAAACAATGGCGCATCATCGTATATTTGAACTGGTAAGGCGTTTGATTTCGGTTAGGCATTTCATTTAAAAGATATTCAACCGGATGACGGTAGATTCTTTCTCGCCCATCTTCTTTCAGTGCGTACAGATAACAAGGCATAGATGCTACTGCCTCGGCAATCACTGTTACGGCGTTCATAACCGCTGGTAGAGCCTCTGCCGTTTGTGGGCTGACATATTCGCCCGCGCCAGTATTATTTACGCCCATGTAAGAGATGAATTCATCAATAGTGATTGGTTCGCTGCGTTGCTCTTTTCGTCTAAAAGGATTCCACATATTACGCCCCCATTACATCAACCCACTTGCTTAAAAGTGCGGTAGATTTATCTTGCGTTTTTTCTTTAGCGGCCACCATCGAACGCTTAGCGATTTCAACACTGCTTTCTGGATAAGCTGGAATACTTGTTACGGTAACTTCAAATAGCTCCGCTTTAATCACTGTTCTTTGATAAGGTTCCACATCAAATTTCCATTCTTCTTCCATCGCTCGGAATCCGAAAGACATCCCTGTAATATCACCACGTGAAACACTAACTAATAAATCTTTTCCTGTCGTTGTATCAGGTGGGATTAGTTCAAAGCGTAAACCGATTGAATCTTCTTCTAGCTTTAATGTTCCCGCACTGGTGCGACCTAGTAATTTAGTGTAGTCGTGTTCAAAGAGCGCGCGGATATCTTCGCCACTGGCTAAGCTTTCAGTAAAAGCTTTAGGCGCAAAGGATTCCACAAAATCACAGTAAAGCACTTTAGAAGGGCTATTCCATTTCACCGCATAACCGACTAGCTTTTGATTTTCTTCATCGGTGGAAAGTGTTGCGGAGCGGATTTCAAATTCTTTATTCATATTTCACCTATTAAGCAAAAAAAGGGGCTTTCGCCCCTATATGATTTATGCTGTTGTCTCAATCACTTTGATAGCGTTTGAATCTACTACGCCACCACCTAAATATTTATCGGTGTGTACTTTATAGAATCCCGGTTCGGTTAAGTTGTCCGGACGAGTTCGCACGCCAGTTTCGTGATCTACGATGAAATATCCGCGCTTGAAGTCACCGAAGGCAATTACTGCTTTGTTTGCTCCGCCTGTCGGCATTGTTTCTAAGAAGTGGACTGGACGACCTAATAATGTTGCTGGGGCATCGGCTGTTAAACCATCGCGCCAGATATAATCGCCGTTTTTGTTTTTAAGTTTTTGTAATGCTGCTGCAATGGTTGATGACATCACCCAGACGGCATTTTTGCGGTATTTGCTGTGAAGTGTATAGAACGCATCGATTAAAGTATCTGCATCAATCTTCGCTACACCTGCTACTTCAATTTTTTGAAGTTTGCCGAATTGTCGAGTTTTGTCATCTTCGGTTGTGCGTTGGTAGGTTAAGAAGCCTTTTGATTTCTTGTTACCATCACCGGAAGTTAAATCTGTTTCTTCTGTTTCTGTGAAGGTTTCAGAAATTTCATCAGTTAGCCAACCTAAAACATCAATACTTGAGAAGTCTAAGATTTCTTGAGTAGTCTTAGGATAAGCATAGATTGAATTTAAAGCGATTGTTACTTCATGAAGTTTCGGAGTTGTTGTACCGCTGCGAGCAGTTCCTTCTGTGCCATGCTCTACAGCCGCACCACCAGCAGATACTAATTTTTTATATTCTTTCGCTCCAGCTGGTAAGCGCACTACGTTACAAAGTTGGCGCATTACGCTATCGTCTGTTAAGCGTTTCATTACATCTTTGTCTAACTGTGGGATAACTGAATATCCACCATCTTCACCATTACCAGTAGTTAAATTGCGAAGTTCACCAGTTTTAACATAATGGCGCAGTTCATCATTTGAAAATTGTTTAGCACTACGTTGCTCTACAGGGCTAACATTGCCTTCAAGGCTACGTTCTTCATCTGTTACAGTTTCATATTTACTGATTTCTGCACTAATCTGCTTGCTTGAATCTTTTAGCTTTTCAAATTCCACCGATTCAGATTCATTTAATGATCGATTTTCTTTTTCTGCTTTTTCAAGCATTGCTCGCATTTCTGCAATTTTTCCCGCCTTTTGTTGGCGTAACTCAATTAATTTTTTAAACATGATTTATGTTCCTTGTATATTCTAAAAGCCTAAATTTAGACGGCTCACAATGAGCCAATACAACACTATAAACATATAAAGACATGAGTAAATAGCTTAAATTTCAATAGTTTAAATAAGTTTAAATACGGTAAGTTGGATGTATTTAACTGGCTAAAAAATAAACAGAAAAATAAGGTAAATACTCTATATCTAGGTGTTTTTTTAACTGGTGAACAAAGGTGAATAATGGTGAACAATTGGTGAACAATAGAAAAGAATATAACTATATAATAAATAAAGAGTTTTAAGGATTGGTGAACAAGGTGAACAGTTTTTCTATAAAATTTTTAACATGCGGCTTATTAGTGGTATTATGGCATCAGAAACTATCATTGATTTGTGGTGAATTTGAATTTTAGTAACAAGCTTAGTAACAATATTTTAGACTTTGAAAAATAAACATTAAAAATCAATATTCTACAAGTGAATTCGGGTTCAGCTAGTGCACCATATTACAATCCCAAGCTTTTTAGCTTGGGATTTTTCTTTTTATCCCCTGTTTAATTTGAATAAATTTTTTTCTGAATAAAGCATACATACAAATGAAAATAATTTGTATTGATTGACGAAAACGTTTTCGCTATACTTTAGGCTCTTTATTATCTATTGGGAAGCGATTATGAATTTTAAATTAAGCCTTATTTCAACCGCACTTTTAACCAGTTTTTCCATTTCTACGTTTGCAGAAACTGAGCAAACCGTAGATACAAACACCGAGACGCTTGAGCAAATTAACGTTCAAGATACGGGTATTAAGCAAAATGGTTATCAAACGACAGGGACATCTGTCGTATCAAAAGCTGAAGTGCCTGTATTCGACACACCAAACACAGTAAATATTCTTTCGACCAAACTACTAGAAGATCGCAAACCTGAATCACTCATTGATGCACTTTATAACGTCAGCGGTGTGAGTCAAGCGAATACGTTAGGTGGTATGTTTGACTCTATTCAAAAACGTGGTTTTGGTGGAAACCGTGACAACTCAATTATGCGTAACGGTTTACAAGCTGGCCCAGCTAAAAACTTTAGTGCGACAACTGAAACCGTTGAAGTTTTAAAAGGACCTGCATCTGTACTTTATGGTATTCAAGATCCAGGTGGTGTGGTTAATATCATTACTAAAAAACCGCAACAAACGCCACGTTATGTCGTTGGTGGAACCTTAGGTAATCATAGCCTGTGGGGAACGCAATTAGATTTTACTGGTGGCTTAGGAAATGGTTTTGCTTACCGCTTTATCTATGACAAACAAGAAAAAGACTACTGGCGTAATTTTGGCAAAGTGAAAAATACCACTTACGCACCATCACTTTCTTGGGAAAATGATAAAACTAAAGTGCTTCTTTCTTATGAACATAAAGATATTCTTGAGCCATTTGATCGTGGTACAAATCTTTTAACGGCAACTAATGCATTACCGGATATTCCTGTATCGCGTCGTTTAGATGAACCAAATAATGAAACAACCGCAAAAACCGATAACATTGATTTCAAAATTGAACACAAATTAAGTGATGGTTGGAAATTAAATGCGGGTTATAGCTATGCGCGTTACAAATATTTCTACGATCAAGCTCGTATTACAAATATTAACGTGAAAACACGTACAGCCCGTCGCGCGATTGAGCAGCAACAAGGTGACCAACGTGTTCATAGCGGTACATTAAATATTGTTGGTGAATTTGGTATTGGTGATATTGCTAACCGCTTTGTAGCCGGTATTGATGCAATGCGTAATATTCGTGATCTTGGTCCTATTTATAACCAAGGCATCATGAATTCTGATATCAATATTGATAATCCAAACTATACCAGCCCTGTTGCGGAACATAAAAATGGTAATGGCAACGCCTACCAATATAACTATCTCAAAACCGTTGGTGTTTATATTCAAGATACCGCCTACTTTACAGATAACTTTATCATGACGGGTGGTTTACGTTATGAGTACTTTGATCAATTTGCAGGACGTCATTGCTTAAATGCGGCAAACTGTAAAAAAGGTCAAAATCTAACAAAAACCGGAAATACCGATCAGCACGATGGTAAATTATTGTATCAATTAGGTGCCGTATATAAATTTACGCCACATATCGCGACCTTTGCGAACTACTCTGAGTCTTTCCGTCCACAAATGAGTGTTGCAACACCTGTTAGCGGCGATTTAAAACCAGAACAAGGTAAATCTTTTGAAATTGGTGCAAAATATGAAAACTCAGGCTTTAATGCGACACTTGCATTATTTAATATCAGCAAACGTAATGTAGCTGAGTCTGTTGGTTCTGGTTCAAATGCGCAATTGAATATCGTCGGCAAACAACGTTCTCGTGGGGTGGAATTCGATCTTAATGGTCAAATTACGGATAGTCTAAGCGTAGCGGCTAACTATACCTACACCAAGGTAAAATCACTTGAAAATGAACTTTATCCTGATGCGGTAAATCAACAACTTTCAGGTGTACCAAAACATCAAGCTTCTCTATTCTTAGCTTATAACGTAGGTGAATTTGATTTTGGTAACATCCGTGTTGGTGGTGGTGCTCGTTATTTAGGTTCTTGGCATGCTTATAACAGTGATTACACCAAAGCATACAAATTACCTCATGCCGTGGTATATGATGCCTTTATTGCTTACGACACCAAAATCTCTGGCAAGAAAGTATCCTTCCAACTTAACGGTAAAAACTTAACAGATAAAACTTACTATCCATCTACCTCTGGTAACGCAACAAACACGTTAATCCCTGTTGCATTAGGTTATGGACGTGAATTTATCTTCAACACGAAAGTTGAGTTTTAATTGAGCGCACAATATTAGGGCGAATATTTCGCCCTTTTTTCGTTTTTTACTTTATGGATAATCAATGAATTGGCAAACTGAACTTAACTCAAGTTTAAGCTGGATTTTGACCGCACTTTTCTGGGTGATTGTATGCTTTAGCGTGACGACACTGGCACTCAAACAAACCACATTTGGTCAAAAATTTTGGCATATTGCATCCCCTTCGATTAATCGTCGTAACAGCATCAAAATCATCCTTATGCTACTGGTATTGTTTACGATGATTTTGCTAGAAGTGCGCTTTAGCGTACTCAACTCTTTTTTCTATAATGGGCTTTATAGCTCCATGCAGGAATTAGATGCGGATAAGTTTTGGTTCTTTGCAAAACTGAATGCACTCTTAGTATTGGTACAAGTCATCCACTCCATCGCCGATTATTTCTTGCAACAAGTATTTGAAATCCGTTGGTTGGAAAGCTTGAATAAAGTCCTTGTTAAGCGATGGTTAGAAAATAAAAAATACTATCGCCTCAAATACGAAAAAGATCTGCCCGATAATATTGATCAACGTATTGAACAAGATGCACGTGAATTTATCAGTAGCACCGTCAAAATTGTGCGCGGTATGATTAATTCGATTTTGACTACCATTGAATTCACTATTATTCTTTGGTCACTTTCTGGAATATTAAGTCTTTTCGGTTTGAATATCGAAAAAGGCGTCGTTTTCTTTATTTATGCCTTTATTATCCTCGCAACGTTAATGTCCGTTTGGATTGGTCATCCTTTGATTAAGTTAAATTTCAATAAAGAAAAACTCAATGGTGACTATCGTTATTCTTTGATTCGAGTGCGGGATAATGCGGAAAGTATCGCTTTCTATCAAGGCGAACTGCAAGAACAACATTTATTAAAAAACAAATTTGCTCAAATCATTCATAACCGTTGGGCAATTGTATTAAGAATGTTGGGATTAGACGGCTTTAATGGAAGTGTCACGCGCGTTGCAAAACTCTTACCGTTAATGCTGCAAGCACCTCGTTTTTTCACTGGACAAATCAAACTGGGCGATATGCACCAAACTGTGCAAGCATTTAACCGATTAATGACCGCACTTTCCTTCTTCCGTTTGTTCTATGAAGAATTTACGCTCTACCAAGCGCGTTTAAATCGTCTTTATGGTTTTATGACGAAGTTGGATGAATTAGATCATTTAGAGGTTCATCAACCCATGAAATGCTCAAACCGTGTTGCGTTATCAAATTTTGGTATTAAAGATGACCAAGGCAGATTGTTGCTTAATAACTTGAATATTGAATTAAAAAATGGTGATGCTTTATTAATTCAAGGGCCTTCTGGTACGGGAAAAACATCGCTATTAAAAGCGATGGCAGGAATTTATCCTTTTGAAACAGTTGGTCTGGTGGAACATCCTTGTGTGACCAGTTTGTTCCTACCGCAACGCCCTTATATGCCACAAGGTACGTTACGTGAAGCGATTTGCTATCCAGATATTGATCCTTATCATCCTGAATTGGAAAAAACACTGGCTGACTGTTGTTTGGATAAATATCTTCATAGCTTAGATCTAGATAACGATTGGCAGGCAATTTTGTCGCCAGGTGAATTACAGCGCGTGGCATTTATTCGGATTTTACTGACGAAACCTGAAGTGGTCTTTTTAGATGAAACCACATCAGCACTTGATGAGCCAACCGAGTACCTCCTTTATAAAACAATTAAAGAGCGGTTACCCAATATGATCATTCTGAGCGTGGGTCATCGTGGTACATTGCATCAATTCCATAATAAGCAGTTGGATTTGGCTGTTTGCATCGTCTAAATAACAAAAGGCTAAATTTATATTTAGCCTTTTCTTTTTGATAAGTCCTAGCTGCTAAGAACTTGCACAATGCTTGCTACACACCCCAATCCCCCCTATAATTCCCTCAATTTTTCTAATTTCATTCTCACAATGTCAAATAAAACTATTGCTAAAAATACGCTATTTCTTTACATCCGAATGCTCTTCAACATGGGGGCGATGCTGTATATCTCCCGTGTGGTATTACAGGTTTTGGGAGTAGAAGATTTTGGTATCTACAACATTGTGATGGGTGTCGTGGTCTTATTTTCCTTTTTTAATGGCACAATGACCGCCACCACTCAGCGTTTTATTAACGTGGAAAAAGCCTCTAATGACATTCAACGTGTTAATAAAGTCTTTAATATTAGTATCTTAAATCACTTACTCATTATTTTTATCGTATTCGTGTTAGCCGAAACCGTAGGTTTATGGTTTTTAAATCACAAATTGGTGATCCCCGCTGAACGCTTGCAAGCTGCGAACATTGTTTACCAATTGGCATTAATTATTGCCCTTGTTGAAATCATCAAGGTGCCATTCAATGCCATGATTGTTGCGCACGAGAAAATGGGATTCTATGCATGGTTGGGATTAGGTGAAACCATTTTAAAACTGACTTCTGTCTTTATCTTAAGTCATATCACACATTACGATAAGTTGATTACTTATGGTTGCTTATTGCTTTCAGTCAGTTTAATCGTGCTCTCCCTTTATGTGTTATTCACTAAATATTATTTCAAAGAAGCCGCACGTTTCCGTTTATATAAAGATTTAAGCAAAACCAAAGAAATGGTGAGTTTTTCCGGTTGGATGCTTATGGGGCAAATCGCTTATGTGGGTTCAACACAAGGCTTGAATATGGTATCTAACTTATTCTTTGGTGTCGCAGTCAATGCAGCTGTCGCTATTGCGACTCAGGTAGAAGGTGCTGTTTATAGCTTTGTGAATAATTTCCAAATGGCAGCTAATCCGCAGTTGGTTCAGTCTTATGCGGCAAAAGATTACGATCGCAATCGCCAATTAATTCTTGGTATTTCAAAATATTCCCTTTATTTAATGGCGATTCTCTCTGCGCCTGTATTGTATTTCACCCATACCTTACTGACATTTTGGTTAGGCGATCATCTTCCGCAATATACTGAACAACTTGTACAAGCTATTATTGCTTGCTTATTAATCAGTGCAATGGCTGGTGCATTTTGGATGAGCGCATTAGCCATTGGCACATCCACTGTAAAACAATACAATATCATCGTCGCGTTAATTGATCTTTGTACGGTACCATTGGCTTATTATTTGTTCACACTAGGTTATAATCCAGTATTTGCCTTTGTGGGTAAATTTAGTACGATGGTCATCTCACAAATCTATCGATTATATTTTATTAATAAAAAAATTAAATTTAACCAAAAAGAATTTGTCTCATATTTAGTGAATGTCGGCGTGGTGTTTGGCCTGCTATTAGGTATCATCTATATATCCGATACTACCCGCAGTTATTCTTTATTGGAATTTATTGGACAATCCATCATCTTAGAAATGGTATTAATCTGTGTCATTTTAATCTTCGGATTAAACACAGCAGAAAAAAATTTCTTGTTTAGCTATTTAAAGAAAAGAGTAAAAAAATGAATCAACTCCTTATTGATTTAAAAAACAAACTGAATCCTATTGTTGAACTGATCAAAGATAAAAACGACGTATTTTATTTTGACTACCCGCTTCATTTGAATGTGGGCGATTTATTGATTTATCACGGAACTGAGCAATTTTTTAAAGATCACCACATTAATGTGACCTTAAAACGCTGTGAATACGATTTAGATCTTACAGAAGTCAAAGCAAAAATTACACCGAACACTACCATCCTTTTACATGGTGGCGGCAACTTTGGCGATCTTTATCCACAGCATCAAAAAATCCGCGAAGAAATGGTGACACATTTCCCGAATAATCGCATTATTGTGTTGCCACAAACTGCTTATTTTAAGCACGAAGAAAATCTACAAAAATCAGCCGCACTTTTCCGCAACCACAGTGATTGTCATTTACTGGCTCGCGACGAAAGAACGGAGAACTTATTTGCACAATTTTCAAATCATGTTTATTTGTCACCGGACATGGCTCATCAACTTTATGGCACCATGGAAACGAAGCAAGGCAAAACGGGTGAACAACTTTACTTCTTACGTAAAGATATTGAAGCGAGTGATATCGAGAAAAATATCCTCGCACAACTGCCCGCTAACAGCAATGTAAAAGACTGGGAAGACATTCTTTCAACAGAAGATGATGTGGTTTTAGCATTAAGCTGGCGAATGAGTAAAATGGCGAACAAATTTGGCTTAGGTTGGCTGAAAGATCTTTGCCATCAATTCTGGTATGCCTATACTCAACGCATTGTAAAACGTGTTGCGCAAGTATTCTTAGATAATGATAAAGTGATTACTACTCGTTTACACGGTCATATTTTTTCCTGCTTGTTAGAAATACCAAATGTTGTTTGTGATAACTCTTATGGAAAAAATAGTAGCTATGCAAAACTATGGACTCAAAACTTAAACTTCGTTGAATTGGATAAATCATGTTTGAATTAAAAAAGCTCATCACGGCCATGATTCTTCCCCCATTTAATATTTTAATTTTATGGGGGCTTTCACTTATTCTAGCTAAATTCAATTTCAAAAAATTAAGCCGAATTTCGACCGCACTTGGTTTCTCACTACTCTATCTTTTAAGTATCCCTTACACTGCACAAGTACTTAAAGATAGTCTCATCACTGAAGATCATTTAACACTGCAAGATTACCAACAAGCTCAAGCGATCGTTTTACTTGGTGGTGGCTTGCGTGATAGCAAAGAGCTTTATGCGCCATTAGCTTCAACAGGTATCCAACTTGAACGATTACGTTATGCCGCTTTCTTACAAAAAGAAACGCACTTGCCATTATTAATTACAGGGGCAAGTCCAACAGGCGCCATTGAAGCAAAAATCGCCGCCGAAGAACTCCAAAACTTCTTTAATGTGCCAACCAAATGGATTGAACCTAAAGCCCTTACTACTAAAGAAAATGCACTTTTCACCAAACAAATATTAGAAAAAGAAGGTATTCATAAAATTATTTTAGTCACTAATGAATGGCATATGCAACGTGCAAAGTTATTGTTCCAACAACAAGGTTTTGATATATTACCTGCGAGCGTAGGTGAAGGTATTACACCAGACAGTTATGGACTTAATATGATGCATTTTATTCCGCAAGGTGGCGCGATTACCAAAAATATGCAATTACTCAAAGAGTGGATTGGATATTGGAAAGAACGCTAAAGTGCGGTTAAAAGATCACAAATTAGATAATGTTAATAGGAGGAAAACATGAGTCAAATCACACGCGAACAAATGCTTCAAGTATTCGAAAATCGCCGTGCAACACGTTATTACGATCCGAATAAAAAAATTAGCCAAGAAGATTTCTCGGCAATTTTAGAATTTGCTCGTCTATCACCAAGCTCCGTCGGTTCTGAGCCATGGCAATTCTTAGTGATTCAAAATAAAGCATTGCGCGATAAGCTCAAACCTTTTAGCTGGGGTATGCAATATAAATTAGATGATTGTAGTCATTTAGTGATCATTCTTGCGAAGAAAAATGCGCGATATGACACGCCTTTCTTCCGTGATGTTGTGGCGCGTAGAGGTTTGCAAGGCGAGCAATTAGAAAAAACCTTGGAACAATATAAAGGCTTACAAGAAGTTGAAATGAAAACCGCAGAAAGCGAGCGTGCATTATTTGACTGGGCAAGCAAACAAACCTACATTGCATTAGCCAATATGCTTACCGGTGCTGCCGCTATCGGTGTAGATTCTTGCCCTATTGAAGGCTTTAACTATGATAAAATGAATGAAGTTTTAGTCGCTGAAGGTCTCTTTGATCCAAATGAATGGGGTGTATCCGTAGCCGCAACATTTGGTTATCGTGCGAGAGACATTACTAAAAAATCTCGTCGACCAATTGAAGAAATCGTCACTTGGGTTGAATAATCTATTTTCAAAGAAAGGGGCAGCAAACGCTGCCCTTTTCTTTATCCACCAAATAAGACTGCCCCACCTGTTACAGCCCCCATCGTGCCATATAACAAGCTTAGTGCAAAAAAGATCATCATTGCACCCGCAATACATTTGATCATGGCTTCGCCTTTTTGATTAGACCCCGCTAAACCATACCAATGGCCTAAGCGAGTTGCGACATTTCTCGCATAGCGTACTAACGCTGCAAAAAGCGAAAGCATTAATCCTGTCCCCAAAGACATGGCAAAAGTAGCTAAAATTCCCCACCAATAAAGATCCAGCATATAAGCGAGAAAAAGCACAAAAATGGCGCCACTACACGGTCGCATGCCAATAGTTAAAATCACTAAGAGTTGAGATTTTAAATCACCCGATTGCTTAAGCTGTTGATCATTGGGTAGATGTTGATGTCCACAACTACATTGCGCTTGGTTTGCTTTTCCTTGCTCATATCTAAATGGCGAAGCTGTTCCAATCTGTTTCGGCAACGATTGGATTGATGTGATACGAAAAGATTGTTTTTTCTTTAAACCTTTCAAACCTTGAGCAATCCAATAAAGCCCTAACAACAATAATAAAATCAGAGCGCTACGCTCCAACCATAACTGGCTAAGTTTAAAATATTTTGAGGAAAGATTAAGTATCACAACCACAATGGAGGTTGCTGCAACTGCGACAAAACCTTGCATGAGAGAGGAAAGTAAACTTAAGCGTACGCTGGTTTTAAGCTGGCTTTCGTGAGTAGAAAGATAACCAGCAATAATAAATTTCCCATGTCCAGGGCCTAATGCATGTAATACACCATAAGAAAAGGCGGCAAAAATCAACCACAATCCTGCTGTAGATGAATGTGCTTGAATTTGGTGTAGATTTTCAGAAATCAGCTGATTAAAGGCTTTTTGCCAATCGGCTACTTGCACAAAAAGCCAAGGTAGCAAGGCGAAAATAATCGCTAATAAGCCGATAAAGAGTGCGGTCAATTTTAACTTCATTTTTTTATTCACATTTAATTTTTACTTTCTGCGCAAACAATACACCAAGAGAATCATCTTCATTTTTTTGCGATTTATCCAATGATGAAGCATAGGATTTAATTTTTTCATCCACATTAGGTTCGAGCACTTCCCCTTTGCAATTTCCAGGAAGAGACGAAAAATCAACCGCTCTTTTTCCTGTTTCTACATAACGCATTGCCACATAATAGGTACTATCATAAGTCATCAAAGTAAACTCATTATCTTTTAACTCCTGTGGCTGAGCCAAAAGAAAATCAAAATAATACTCCACCTCATTTCCTTTAACACGCATGCCATAATTTTCAGGCTGTTTTTTATATTTAATTTTGTGATTTTCTTTATCAAAGACATAACTAAAGTAATGTTCATTCACAACGTTTGCCATTACCTCATCAACTAATTTCTGTTGAGCAGCTTTATCCCCTTTCGTCTGCATCATGTCATACAATACGGCTGAAGAGCTGGCTTCATCCAGTAACCATTGAGTCGAAAAACCAATTAATTGATTATCTTTCACTAAGGGTTTGGTTTGCATATCAATAAAGGCATGAGGATGAGCAAGAACCGAAAAAGGAGAAATCAGCGATAATCCTAGGAGTAATTTTTTAAACATAAATAAGAATAAAGTGGGCTAAATAATTGAATAGACAGATTTTATCACAAGCAGTTCCTAATCAAAATCGAATAAAAATCGATCTAAACGTAAAAAATCCTGTGATTTTCTTGATTTGTATCAACAAATTATTCATTCGCATTTCCATTATAACTGAAATTTATGTACTATTTGCCTCGTCAAGTGATTGCTTGATATTCATAAAGTTCCTAAATAAAATAATCATAAATATAGCTAAACTACTTTCCTACCACCCTATATGGGTGGTTTTTTTTGCCTTTCAAATAGCTTATTCCCTAAACATCAAGTAAAATAACCGCACTTTTATTCATAACATCGAGAAAATTATGTCAACGCAATTTGTATATACGATGCACCGTGTCGGCAAAGTGGTGCCACCGAAGCGTCATATTTTGAAAGATATTTCTTTAAGCTTCTTCCCTGGTGCAAAAATCGGGGTTCTAGGCTTAAATGGTGCGGGTAAATCAACCCTCTTACGCATTATGGCGGGCGTGGATAAAGAGTTCGAAGGTGAAGCTCGTCCACAACCTGGTATCAAAATTGGTTACCTTCCACAAGAACCAAAACTTGATCCGCAACAAACCGTGCGTGAAGCAGTAGAAGAAGCGGTTTCTGAAGTAAAAAATGCACTGACTCGTTTAGATGAAGTCTATGCACTTTATGCTGATCCTGATGCGGATTTCGATAAACTCGCGGCTGAACAAGCCAACCTTGAAGCCATTATTCAAGCACATGATGGGCATAATTTAGATAATCAATTAGAACGTGCAGCAGATGCATTACGTTTACCGGATTGGGATGCAAAAATCGAACATTTATCTGGTGGCGAACGTCGTCGTGTGGCACTTTGCCGCTTATTACTCGAAAAACCAGACATGCTCTTATTAGACGAGCCAACCAACCACTTAGATGCAGAATCTGTAGCATGGTTAGAGCGTTTCTTACATGACTACGAAGGTACTGTTGTGGCAATTACCCACGACCGTTACTTCTTAGATAATGTAGCAGGTTGGATCTTAGAGCTTGACCGTGGTGAAGGTATTCCTTGGGAAGGCAACTACTCTTCTTGGTTAGAGCAAAAAGAGAAACGTTTAGAGCAAGAACAAGCTGCTGAAAATGCGCGCCAAAAATCGATTGCGAAAGAGCTAGAATGGGTACGCCAAAATCCTAAAGGTCGTCAAGCGAAAAGCAAAGCACGTATGGCGCGCTTCGATGAGTTGAACTCTGGCGAATACCAAAAACGTAACGAGACCAACGAACTCTTTATTCCACCTGGTCC
>NZ_CAJLNI010000003.1 GCF_905207935.1 uncultured Haemophilus sp. | reverse complement strand
AAGCCAAAGCATTAGGCTCGGTGGAAGCCGTGAATTTACCACAAATTCCTGAAACGACCTAAGTTAGACGTTGGGTCCAACTTTTTGGGTTGGTCAAAATTGACCGCACTTTTGCTCATAGATAAATAAAAAGGCATCAATCTGATGCCTTTTAAATTCATTAACATGAAAAATTAACGTTCATTCCAACGTTTGATTGATTCACGAATCACTTCTTTTGCTTCTTCTACATCGCCCCAGTGAGTCACTTTCGTTGAACCTGGTTTTTTCAATGCTTTGTAGTTATTGAAGTGGAATTCAATTTGTTTGATTAATTGCGCTGGCACATCTGCAAGACTGTTGTATGCATTGCCGGTATCGCGATCATCTGCTGGCACACAAACGATTTTATCGTCCACTTCGCCATCATCAACGAATTTCATTACACCGATTACTTTTGCTTCAAGGAATACACCTGTCGCAAGTGGTTGGCGAGTTAATAATAAAACGTCTAACTCATCGCCATCTTCGTCTAAAGTTTGCGGAATGAAACCATAGTTAGTTGGTTTTGCGAAGATCGCTGGCTCAACACGGTCTAATTGGAACGCTGCAACTTTACGGTTCCATTCGATTTTGTGGCAGCTACCTTCTGGAATTTCATTTACCACATTGATAATGCCGGCATCTACATCGCCTGGCGTTAAAATTTGATTAAAATCAGCCATTGTTTTTCCTTTTTTTGATTACGTTAAAAACGTTCAGAGTATAGC
Organism: uncultured Haemophilus sp.; assembly: GCF_905207935.1. GTDB lineage: Bacteria > Pseudomonadota > Gammaproteobacteria > Enterobacterales > Pasteurellaceae > Haemophilus_D. Next base: position 50,831 of record NZ_CAJLNI010000003.1, on the reverse strand, counting down.
AGTTTTTAGTCGATAAAAAAATATGCGAAAAACATCCTCAAAACTGACCGCACTTTCCCGCCAGACTGACAAAAAACGGTTGCGCAAACGTTTACTTTTAAACAATTTGCTATAAAATAGCACGTCTTTTTTTGATTATTAACCTAGGGGACTTTATGTCAAGTTTAGAAAAAACCTTTGAACTCAGCAAACGCGGTTCAACGGTTCGTCAAGAAATCATTGCGGGTTTAACCACCTTCTTAGCCATGGTGTATTCCGTGATTGTTGTGCCTAAAATGCTTGGTGATGCAGGCTTTCCGGCTGAATCAGTGTTTATCGCAACCTGTTTAGTGGCGGGTCTTGGTTCAATTTTAATCGGCTTTTGGGCAAATGCACCAATGGCGATCGGCTGTGCCATTTCATTAACTGCTTTTACCGCATTTAGCTTGGTAATTGGTCAACATGTTTCTATTCCTGTGGCATTAGGTGCCGTATTCCTCATGGGTTTGGTGTTCACCTTAATTTCGGCAACAGGTATTCGTTCATGGATTTTACGTAATCTACCGTCAAGCATTGCTCACGGTGCGGGGATCGGGATCGGCTTATTCTTACTTTTAATCGCCGCAAACGGCGTAGGCTTAGTGGTCGGCAACCAAGCGGGTTTACCGGTTAAATTAGGTGATTTCACCTCGTTCCCTGTGATGATGTCCTTAATCGGTCTTGCATTCATTATCGGCTTAGAAAAAATGAAAGTGAAAGGTGGAATTTTATGGGTCATCATCGCCATTACTATCGTAGGTTTAATCTTCGATCCAAACGTCACATTCAATGGCCAAATCTTCAAAATGCCAACCTTTGGTGAAAACTCACTTTTCTTACAATTAGATTTACAAGGTGCATTACAACCGGCCATTTTACCCATTGTCTTTGCGTTAGTGATGACGGCGGTATTCGATGCAACAGGGACTATTCGTGCCGTTGCAGGTCAAGCAGACTTATTAGATAAAGACGGACAAATCATCAACGGCGGTAAAGCCTTAACCTCTGACTCTGTAAGTAGCTTATTCTCAGGCTTATTTGGTACTGCGCCAGCCGCCGTTTATATCGAATCTGCGGCAGGTACAGCCGCAGGCGGTAAAACGGGTATCACCGCTATCGTCGTCGGCGTATTGTTCTTATTAATGTTATTCTTCCAACCACTTGCATTCTTAGTGCCTGGCTACGCAACTGCACCGGCGTTAATGTATGTGGGCTTATTAATGTTAAGTAATGTAAGCAAATTAGACTTCGATGATTTCGTGGGTGCAATGAGCGGCTTAGTTTGTGCGGTATTCATTGTATTAACGGCAAACATCGTAACGGGTATCATGCTTGGCTTTGCGGCATTAGTGATTGGTCGTATCGTGAGTGGCGATGTGAAAAAACTCAACATCGGCACGATTATCATCGCCATTGTCCTTGTCACATTCTATGCTGGCGGTTGGGCGATTTAATTAAATGCATCTTGATAAGGCGAACGAATGGTTCGCCTTTTTTATTTCTAGCCTAAAAAACAATCGAAAAACCAACCGCACTTTTACTTTACAAATCCCTAAATCTGCCTAAAATACAGGCCTTTAATACGGCTTGCCAAAAGCAAGCTACTGACCTGAAATCAGACAAGAGAATATTATGACAACCCCATTTAAACCTGAATTACTCTCCCCTGCGGGCTCCCTCAAAAATATGCGCTATGCCTTTGCATATGGTGCAGATGCCGTTTATGCAGGCCAACCACGTTACAGCTTACGTGTACGCAACAATGAATTTAATCATGCCAATTTAAAAATCGGGATTGATGAAGCCCATGCTCTTGGCAAAAAATTCTATGTAGTGGTGAACATTGCACCGCACAACTCTAAACTCAAAACCTTTATCAAAGATTTACAACCTGTCATCGACATGGACCCTGATGCCTTAATTATGTCTGACCCAGGCTTAATCATGTTGGTGCGTGAAAACTTCCCAGATATTGATATTCACCTTTCTGTACAAGCAAATGCGGTAAACTGGGCAACTGTCAAATTCTGGAAACAAATGGGGTTAACTCGTGTGATTTTATCGCGTGAATTATCCATTGAAGAGATCGCTGAAATTCGCCAACACGTGCCAGATATCGAACTCGAAATTTTCGTACACGGTGCATTGTGCATGGCATATTCTGGCCGTTGCTTACTTTCTGGCTATATCAACAAACGTGACCCAAACCAAGGCACTTGCACCAATGCTTGCCGTTGGGAATACAAAATGGAAGAAGGCACCACGGATGAAGTGGGCAACATCGTGCCGAAAATCGATCCTGCGCAACAAATTGAAGTGAAAAATGTGGCACCTACTTTAGGCGAAGGTGCAGTAACGGATAAAGTCTTCCTTTACACCGAATCACAAAAGCCAGATGAACAAATGACCGCTTTTGAAGATGAGCACGGCACGTACTTTATGAACTCAAAAGATCTACGTGCCGTACAACACGTAGAGAAATTGGCCGCACTTGGTGTTCATTCTCTAAAAATCGAAGGTCGTACTAAATCATTCTATTACTGCGCAAGAACCGCACAAGTTTACCGAAAAGCCATTGATGATGCGGCTGCAGGCAAACCATTTGATGAAAGTTTAATGGATACGTTGGAATCCCTTGCGCATCGTGGTTATACCGAAGGTTTCTTACGTCGTCATACGCACGATGAATACCAAAATTACGAATATGGCTACTCTATCTCTGAACGCCAACAATTTGTCGGTGAATTTACCGGTAAACGTAACGAGCAAGGCATGGCTGAAGTAGCGGTGAAAAATAAATTCTTGCTTGGTGATGAAGTGGAAATGATGACGCCACAAGGCAACATCGTCTTTAAGATTGAAAAAATGCTCAATCGCAAAAACGAAAATGTGGAAGCCGCACTTGGCGATGGCCATTTTGTCTTTTTAGATGTGCCACAAGACGTCCAACTTGATTATGCATTGTTGATGCGTAACTTGGTCAACACCAACACACGCAATCCACATAATTAATTTGTTAAAAAATTGTTGCATTTGTTAAAGAATGTACTATAATACATCTCATACCTGATTTGTTAATTCAACAACTCATAGTATGACTCCAAATATTTTGCCCTTTCACCTTTTTGAAAGGGCTTTTTTATGCCCTAAAAATACACTCCAAAATCATATAGAGCACTCCATTTTAAAATCAATTAACTTCATATTATTTATGGAAAAATATATAAATAAATCATTCTTGACATAAAAATAAGATCAGGAGTAAATTAAGTAAAGTAATTAAAGTAACCATAAATATAAGGGATTATATTATGTTTGCAAAACTTTCCTACTACGCCCATTCCGCGCAAGACGAACTCGGTAATCTCTTGCCTTACGAACATTGGCAAACCTTACAAAACCATGCAACCAATGTTGGAAATCTAGCGGCAGCATTTGCTCAAGTTTTTGGAGCAGATGAGATTGCTCGTTATACAGGGCAGTTACATGATTTGGGGAAATACAGTTTACCTTTTCAAAAGCGTTTAAAAGGAGAAGCAAAATCTGTCGATCATGCTACTGCCGGAGCCAAAATTGCCATCGAACGTTGGGGCAATGTTATCGGCAAGCTGATGGCATTTTGCATTGCGGGGCATCATGCAGGGCTAGCCAACGGGAGCGGTGAAGGTAATAACCGCCGCACATTGAAACAGCGTTTGGCGTTACAATTTGGCGCAGATATTCCTGTCCTCGATAACCTGTGGCAACAAGAAATCAAGCTCCCCAAAAATCTGTCCACACCGCCACTCAAAGCCGACGCGCATCATCCTTTTTTCTCCTACGCTTTTTTCACTAGAATACTCTATTCCTGCTTGGTGGATGCCGATTATCTTGACACTGAAGGCTTTTATTTAAAGCTAGAAAACAAAGCCGTCGAGCGCGGCGGTTATCCCGATTTAAACGCCTTACAACACAATTTCAATCAATTCATCAACGATTTCAGACGACGTATCGCCCAAGCTCCAAAGCAAACCGAAGCCGAAAAACGCAATGCCGCCTTAAACCGCCTGCGCAGCGAAATTCTCGATCATGCCGTAGAACAAGCGGCACAAGAGCAAGGACTGTTTACGCTCACTGTGCCGACCGGCGGCGGTAAAACCTTCACTTCCATGGCATTTGCGCTGGAACACGCCAAACGGCACGGAATGCGGCGCGTCATTTACGTCATCCCGTTCACCAGCATCATCGAACAAAATGCAGCCGAATTCCGCAAAGCTTTTGGCGAATTAGGCGAACAAGCCGTGTTGGAACACCACAGCACCTTCGACGACGGCAAACTGCAAAATGAGGCCACCAAAGACAAATTGCGCCTTGCCTCGGAAAACTGGGACGCACCGATTGTTGTGACCACCGCCGTGCAATTCTTCGAATCCCTCTTTGCCGACCGCTCCTCGCGCTGTCGCAAACTGCACAACATCGCAGGTTCCGTCATCATCCTCGACGAAGCGCAAATGCTGCCGCTTAATCTTTTGCTGCCCATCATGCAAGCCATCAAAGAATTGGCGCAAAACTACCGCTGCAGCGTCGTCATGTGCACCGCGACCCAGCCGGCCGTGCAAGCCGAAAACGGCTTCTATCGCGGCTTTGTAAACGTGCGCGAAATAGCCCCAAAACCGACCGCACTTTTCGACAAACTGCGCCGCACCACCGTACAGCACATCGGCACACAAACCGACGCCGACCTGCTCGCCAAACTTGGCGAACACCCGCAAATGCTCGTCATCGTCAATAACCGCCGCCACGCCCGCAGCCTGTACAACCAAGTCAAATACCTTGACGGCACATTCCACCTGACCACCTTAATGTGCGCCAAACACCGCAGCCAAAAGCTTGATGAGATCCGAGGTCGTCTGAAAAAGGGGGAACCTTGCCGCGTCATCGCCACCTCCTTAATTGAAGCCGGTGTTGATGTCGATTTTCCACTGGTGATGCGTGCCGAAGCAGGTTTAGACAGCGTTGCCCAAGCTGCCGGACGCTGCAACCGCGAAGGCAAAAGGCCGTCTGAAAACAGCTTTGTCTGGATATTCGCGCCCGAAGAACAATGGAAAGCCCCGCCCGAACTTGCCACCCAAGCTGCCGTCATGTGCCTGACCGCCGACAGCTTTTCAGACGACCTCTTATCCACTCAAGCCGTCGCCGCCTACTTCGCTGAGCTTTATCAATTAAAAGGCAGTGAACTGGACAATAAAAAAATCCTGAAAATGCACAACGATACAGGGCAAAGCCTCGATTTTCCATTCCAAACCATCGCCGACAAGTTCCACATGATTGAAAGCCATATGCAGCCGCTGATTATTCCGTTCAACAATGAGGCCGAAAACCTCATCAGCAGCCTGCACCACGCCGACCACATCGGCGGGCTCTTACGCAAACTGCAACCGTACACCGTCCAAATCCCCGAAAAAGCCCTCGCCGCCTTGTATAAAGCAGGGCGTATCGAACCGATTAACGAAAAAAACTTCGGCAAACAGTTTTATACGCTGATCGGGCTGGATTTGTATGATGATGTGGCGGGGCTTTCTTGGGAAGATAACGTTTTTATCAAAGCTGAAAATTCAGTATTTTGAGATATTAATAAAATTATATTAACCATAAAGGAAACAAAATGAGTATTTCACAGATGTTTGAAGAATTTATCGATAACCTGGCGATTTCTAATAAACAGACAATAAGTGATCGTTATGCAGAATTAACTAAAACATTAAATAAACAGTTCCGTGATTCAGATTCTGAAACGGCGAATACCTTACAAGTAGGATCGTTTGGACGGAAAACAGGTATTAATGGAATTTCTGACTTAGATATGTTGTATATCATGCCCAAGTCTAGTTGGGATACCTATAACAATGCTCAAAATAGGCAATACAAACTACTTTCTGATACAAAAGAGGCTATTTTAAACCGCTATTCACGCACGGATGTTAGTGTTGATAGGTTGGTTGTTACTGTAACTTTTTCTAACTTTTATATTGAGGTTCAGCCTGTTTTTGAGCAGGAGGATGGAAGTTTTAAATATCCTGATACTAAAAATGGAGGAAGTTGGAAAATTACCAAACCACGAGAAGAAATAGATGAAATTTCTTCTGCTGATAAAGATAAAAATCAGAATTTACGGAGTTTGTGCAAAATGGCACGAGCTTGGAAAAATAAACATGGTGTAGCAATGGGAGGACTACTTATTGATACGCTAGCTTATAATTTTTTGAAATCAACAGATTATTATGATGATAAAAGTTTTTCTTATTATGATTGGCTCAGTAGAGACTTTTTTAAATACTTGTCTGAATTACCAGAACAAACAGAATATGCTGCATTGGGTAGCAAACAAAGAGTCAAGGTAAAGAAAAAATTTCAGAAGAAAGCAAAAAAAGCCTATGACTTGTGCTTGAAGGCTATTGATGCCGAAAATCAAAGCAGTGTAAATGATAAATGGAAAAAAATTTATGGACGACCGTTTCCTGCTAAAAAAACTGAAATGGCAATGGAGTCTCTTTCTGCAAGTTATTCTCAGAATTGGCAGAATACGGAAGAATTTGTTGAAGATAAATTTCCGATTGATATTCGTGAATATCTAAAGATTGACTGTGAAGTAAAACAAAATGGTTTCCGTAAGTTTTTCCTTAGAGAGATTTTAAAAAGAAGAATCCCATTGAAATCTAGAAAAGATCTACTATTTGAAATAAAAGAAATTTCAGTACATAAACCATATGAAATTTATTGGAAGGTTCTAAATCGAGGTGAAGAAGCAAAAAAAAGAAATTGTATTAGAGGACAAATTGTTCCAGATAGAGGATATGAGTGTAAAAAAGAAGAAACAGATTTTTATGGTGATCATATCGTTGAATGTTATTGCATTAAAAATGGTGTGGTTGTAGCTAAAGATAGAATCCATGTTCCAATTGTTACGGATGTAAGTGATTATGACTAATGAAGAAAAAATTCTAGAAGGGCAGTTACGAGAATGCTATGGACGAGTGGTTTATACTCATAAAACACATGAAAAGCATGCTGATGATCTAATCAAACAAAATTCTTGTATAAAATGGGGGCAGATTATTCTTTCAGCAATTATTGCTGGTGGAGTAATTACTATGCTTTTTGAATTTTGCCCTGAATATAAAAAAATTGCCGAAGTTATTGTAGCAATAATATCCACTATTCTACTTGTCCTTAATTCTTATACAAAAGATTATGACTTGGGAACAATTGCACAAAAACATCGTCAGGTAGCCGCAGAAATTTGGCTTATTCGTGAAAAATATCTGACACTTTTAACCGCTCTTCGTATGAAGCAGTTGTCAGTCGATGAAATTTGTTCGCAAAGAGATAAATTATTAGAAGATTTGCATAGTATTTATTCAGGAGCTCCAAGTACGAATTTTGAGGCTTATCAAAAGGCGCAAGATGCTCTTAAAAATAAGGAAGATATGACTTTTTCTGATGATGAAATAGATAAATTTCTTCCAAAAGAATTGAAACGGAAATCAGCAGAAGACGAACATGAAAATCCATAAAACGTCGTCTGAAGCCGCACCTCCCAACCAAGCAAAGAAAATTCAGTTATTCGAAATTTTCGAATAACTGTCGATAGCAACCAAAAGGAGAACCAAATGAACCAAATCCGCCTACACGTTTGGGGCGATTATGCCTGTTTTACCCGTCCGGAGATGAAGGTGGAGCGGGTGTCTTATGATGTCATCACGCCGTCGGCGGCGCGATGAAGCGCAAGAGCGTTGCCGATTTATATACGCTGATTGAAGACGATCGCCAGCAGCGCGCGGCGACGGTGCTTAAAGACGTGGCTTATGTGATTGAAGCCCATGCGGTGCTGACGGCAAAAGCGGGCGCGGATGAGACCGTTACCAAGCATATTGAGATGTTCAAACGCCGTGCGAAAAAGGGGCAATGTTTCCAGCAGCCTTGTTTGGGCGTGCGTGAATTTCCTGCCGATTTTGCGTTGATTGACGAAGGCGATCCACTGCCGTCGTCAGCGTTATTGGAAAGCGAGGCAAACCGCGATTTAGGCTGGATGCTGCACGATATTGATTTTGACCACGGCAACACACCGCATTTTTTTCGCGCACAAATGAAAGAGGGCGTGATTGATGTGCCGCCATTTTACGCCGAGGAGGTGAAAGCATGATTCTTGCATCCCTTGCCCGCTATTACCGCCGTTTGGCAGCAAAAACCGATGAAATGGGCAACCCGAAAGTGCCGCCTTATGGCTTTAGCGAGGAAAAAATCGGCTGGATTTTGGTGTTGGATAAAGAAGGTCGTCTGAAAACCGTTGTACCGAATCTGACTGCCGATAAAAAGCCGCAGCCGAAGCTGATGAGCGTGCCGCGCCCTGAAAAACGCACGTCAGGTATCAAGCCGAATTTTTTGTGGGATAAAACCGCCTACGCGCTTGGCGTGGAAGCCAATAAAAACAAAGCCGAAGCCAAAGAAAAATCGTTTACGTCGTCTGAAAAAACCTTTGACGCCTTCAAGCAATACCATCTCGATTTACTGCAAAACAGCGAAGACGAAGGCTTGCAAGCCTTGTGCCGTTTTCTGCAAAACTGGCAGCCTGCACATTTCGCTACTAAAAATCTGCCTGCCGAAATGCTCGATGCCAACATCGCATTTTCTCTTGAAAAACCGACCGCACTTATCCATAAACGCGAAGCCGCGCAAACTTTGTGGGCAGGCTGCCTGAAAAGCGACGAAGCACTCGAAGGCTTGTGCCTGATTAGCGGCGATACTGCCCCGATTGCGCGGCTGCATCCGGCGATTAAAGGCGTGTTTGGCGGGCAAAGTTCCGGCGGTTCGATTATCTCGTTCAACAAAGAAGCCTTTGCCTCTTTTGGTAAAGAGCAAGGCGCAAATGCGCCTGTTTCCGAACAATCCGCCTTTGCCTACACCACCGCGCTGAACTATCTGTTGCGCCGCGAAAATAATCACTGCCTGACGATTGGCGACACCAGCACGGTCTTTTGGGCGGAAGCGGATGATAGCGCCATGGCGCAGGCTGCCGAAGGCTTCTTCGCGCAAGTGTTCACGCCGCCGGATGACGAACAAGAAAGCGCCAAAGTTTTCAACGTATTGGAACAGATCGGCAAAGGTCGTCCGCTGCAAGAAATTGCACCCGAACTCTCTCCCAATACCCGTTTTTATATCTTAGGGCTTGCCCCTAATGCCGCGCGGATTTCTGTTCGCTTTTGGCTGGACACAACGTTTGGACAGTTGGCGGAAAATTTGGCACAGCATTGGCAAGATTTAGCCCTTGAGCCTTGTGCATGGAAAACGCCGCCGTCTATTTGGCGACTCTTATTGCAAACTGCCGTATTGGGCAAAAGCGAAAACATCTCGCCCGTATTGGCAGGTGAAATGACCCGCGCCGTGATTTGCGGTACGCCGTACCCCTTGAGTTTGCTGTCGCAACTGATTACCCGAATCCGTGCCGACGGCGACGTGAACGGTCTGCGCGTGGCAATGATGAAAGCCGTATTAGAGCGGCGTTTTAGAAAAGGTTTTATCGAAGAAGGAGTTCCTATGAGTTTGAACAATGAAAGTCCGAATCGCGCCTATCTTTTAGGGCGGCTGTTTGCCGTGTTGGAGCGAATTCAATATCAGGCGTTGGGCGAATTAAATGCCGGTATTGCCGACCGCTATTACGGCTCCGCATCCGCCGTGCCGTTTTCGGTTTTTCCGCGCCTTTTGTCGGGTGCAAAACACCATTTATCGCGCTTGCGTAAAGACAAAGCCGGTATGGCGGTGAATTTGGATAAAGATTTGGGCGAAATCATTGCCAAACTACCCGAAACCTTTCCGCGCCATTTGAGCATTGACGAGCAAGGCCGCTTTGCCATCGGCTATTACCATCAAAAACAAAGCTATTTTGCTAAAAAAGAAACCGCTGAAACCATTGAAAACTAAGGAGCCAGAAAATGTCTGCCATTCAAAACCGCTATGAATTTGTTTACTTTTTTGATGTTACCAACGGCAACCCCAACGGCGATCCCGATGCGGGCAATATGCCACGTCTTGACCCTGAATCCAGCAAAGGCTTGGTAACCGATGTCTGCTTAAAACGCAAAATCCGTAATTTTGTAGAAATCAGCAGCGAAAACGAAGCCGGTTACGAAATCTATGTCAAAGAAAAAAGCGTGTTGAACCTGCAAAACAAACGCGCTTATGAAGCACTTGGCATTGAATCGGAAGCCAAAAAACTGCCAAAAGACGAAGCCAAAGCCCGCGACATTACCGCTTGGATGTGTAAAAACTTCTTCGATATCCGTACTTTTGGCGCCGTGATGACCACCGAAGTCAACAGCGGACAAGTGCGCGGTCCGGTACAACTGGCGTTCGCCCAATCCATCGACCCGATTGTGCCGCTGGAAGTTTCCATCACCCGCATGGCGGTAACCAACGAAAAAGACTTGGAAAAAGAACGCACTATGGGACGCAAATACATCGTCCCTTACGCGCTCTACCGCGTGCACGGTTTTATCTCCGCCAACCTTGCCGCCAAAACCGTTTTTTCAGACGACGACTTGGCCAAACTCTGGCAAGCCCTGAAGTTGATGTTTGAACACGACCGCTCAGCCGCCCGTGGCGAAATGGCGGCGCGCAAACTGATCGTTTTCAAACACGACTGTGCACTCGGCAGCCAGCCTGCACATAAATTGTTTGATGCCGTGAAAGTGGAGCGCGTAAACGGCGAATCAGGTACGCCCGCAAGCGGTTTTGGTGATTACAAAATCAGCGTGGTTTCAGACGGCTTAAATGGCGTGAGTGTGGAAGAGTTACTTTAAAAAACGCTTAAAAAGATGACCGCACTTTCAACCGAAACCCAAGGGGAAAGTCAGGACATGCGCCTGATTCCCCTTTCCGCCCTGCAACACTACACCTTCTGTCCGCGCCAATGCGCATTGATTCACAACGAGCAGGCGTGGGCGGAGAACTATTTGACCGCACAGGGCAAGGCGCTGCATGAGCGGGTGGATTCGGGCGAACCCGAAACGCGCAAGGGTGTGTGCTTTGAGCGGACGGTGCATGTGTCAGCGGAGAAACTGGGCATCAGCGGCGTGTTGGATTTGGTGGAAGTGGACACAAAAACAGGCCGTCTGAAACCCGTGGAATACAAACGCGGCAAGCCTAAACCCGACCCGATGGACGAAATCCAACTTTGCGCCCAAGGTTTGTGTTTGGAAGAAATGACGGGGAAAATCGTCTCTGAGGGCGCGTTGTGGTATATGCAAACCCGCCACCGCGTCCCCGTCGTGTTTTCAGACGACCTGCGCACCCAAACACTCGCCACCATCGCCGCCGTGCGCGAACTTCTAAACGGTGGCCAAACTCCTCCACCCGACTACGGTAAACGCTGCAAAGCCTGTTCACTGGTGGAAATTTGCCAGCCTGAGTTGTTGGGGAAGTGGGATAGAAGTGTGGGGTATGTTGCGGGGTTGTTTGGGAATTGAGTGAATATTTAAATAAGCTTAATTATAACCATGTTGTAGGTGATTTTATGAAAATAAAAATGCAAAGAGTTTTTTATCCTGTAGGACAGGGGGGATTTTATAGTGAATCATTTTCAACAGAAAATAGTAAATTTAATGTTGTGTATGATTGTGGTTCAGTATCAAAAGGTATTGATAAAGTAGTTTCAAATAGTTTTGATAAAAATGAAGATATAGATATTTTATTCATTTCTCACTTTGATAATGATCATGTTAATAAAATTAAAATTTTAAAAAATAGTGTGCGAAAAATAAAAAATGTAGTCATGCCTTTGCTCTCTGATGAGAACAAGTATATTTTGCTAGCTTTATATGAGTCATTAGGTAAAGATTATGAGGATTCTATAGAAATTATCAGTAATCCAAATATTTTTTTTGATGATGATACAAGGATTATTCGTATTAAGAAAGTTAATGAAGATGTAAATTTGGATTCTGCTCAATCCATAGTTAATATAAATGAAGTTTATTCTGATACTTTAAATAGCGGGGAAAATATTAGTTTCTCTATTGATGGAAAAGAGTTTTGGGTTTACAAGCCATACAACTATGATCATAAAAAAAGATATAAACAATTAATAATTGAGCTTCAGTCAAAGGGTTTATCAATTAAAGATTTAAATGATGCTGATTATGTAAATATTAATATTAAATTAATTAGGGAGTGTTATAAGAAAATAAGTGGAAATATCAATCAAAACTCGTTAGTGTTATACTCTAATGGCATTAAAGATAAATTATATAATTGTTCACTAAACTATATTGGTAAAGACTTTAGCTTTAACTTATTGCGTTATGATTGTTTCTTGTGTTATTGCGTTTTAAATAATGAGTTTAAAATTGGATGTATTTATACTGGAGATGTAGATCTAAAAGTAATTAGAAATAATTTTATAAAACAAATGAAAAGTTTCAGTAATCATTTACCAATTAATACAATACAAGTTCCACATCATGGCAGTAAAAATGGATTTAGCATTGATTTCTTTAAAGATTTTGATAAAGGAACGTGTAAAATAATATCTCCAATTTCATTTGGTTTATCTAACTCTTATGGTCATCCATCAAGTATGGTTATTAAGCAGTTAACATCGGAATGCCATTTTCCTGTTTATGTTACGAATGATAAGAGGGATTTATTCACCCAAGTTTTTGAGTTTGAAGTTTAGTAAGTTAAATGCATCATAACTGCGTTTTACCTTCTATAGGATTAAAAATATAGTCTAAATAATTATTCCTGATATCTAATTCTATTTTCCAAAAACGAGGTAAAAACCCAAGGAGTTTTTCATGCGCAAACTGCAAAACACGCTCTACATCACCACCCAAGGCAGCTATCTGCATAAGGAGCGGGAGACGCTGGTGGTGGAGCAGGAGCGTAAGAAGGTAGCGCAGTTGCCGGTGCATTCCATCGGGCATATTTTCTGTTTCGGGAATGTGCTGGTGTCGCCGTTTTTGCTGGGGTTTTGCGGCGAAAATAATGTGAATTTGGCGTTTTTTACCGAAAATGGACGTTTCTTGGGGCGGCTTCAGGGGCGGCAGAGCGGCAATGTGCTGTTGCGTCGGGCGCAGTATCGGGTGTCGGAGCAAAATCCCGTGCCGATTGCGCGCAATATCATTGCGGCGAAGATTCAGGCGAGTAAGCGGGTGCTTCAGCGGCAGATTCGCAATTACGGGGAGAATGCAACGATTCAAAGTGCGGTCGATGCTTTAAACATTTCGCTGCGGCAGTTGAAGGGCGCGGCGGAGCTGGACGTGGTGCGCGGCATTGAGGGGGATGCGGCGGCGCGTTATTTCGGCGTGTTCGGGCAACTTTTGAGCGAAAAAAGCGGTTTTGCTTTTGATGGGCGCAACCGCCGTCCGCCCAGAGACGGGCTAAACGCGCTGTTGTCGTTTGTGTACAGCATTCTTGGCAAGGACATCAGCGGTGCGCTACAAGGCGTGGGGCTGGATCCGCAGGTGGGCTTTCTGCACGCCGACCGACCGGGACGCGACAGTTTGGCGCAGGATATTTTGGAAGAATTTCGCGCGTGGTGGGCAGACAGATTGGTGCTGTCGCTGATTAACCGTGGGCAAATCAAACCGCAAGCTTTTGTTACCGAGGCAAGCGACGCAGTAAGCTTGAAAGCAGATGCGCGTAAGCTCTTGTTCCAAGCTTTGCAGGCGAAAAAGCAGGAGAAAATCGTGCATCCGTTTTTAGGTGAAGAAGTGGAAATCGGACTACTGCCGTATATTCAGGCAATGCTGTTGGCGCGGCACTTGCGCGGAGATTTGGCGGAATATCCGCCGTTTTTGATGAGATAAACTATGTTAATGCTGATTACTTACGACATTTCTTTTGACGATCCAAACGGGCAAGCAAGATTGCGCCGCATCGCAAAACATTGCTTAGATTACGGCGTGCGGGCGCAATATTCGGTATTTGAATGTGATGTCACGCCTGACCAGTGGGTCATATTGAAAAACAAACTGTTGGAAACCTACGACCCCACATGTGACAGTCTGCGTATTTATCATTTAGGCAGTAAATGGCGTAATAAAGTGGAACATCATGGCGCAAAACCGGCAGTGGATGTATTTAAAAACGTGCTTGTCATTTAGTTCGCTAACCTGTTGTTCTCATTAAACCCTTAATGGGATAGCGATCCTTATTTTCTTTAACAATTTGGATGAATTAATCTATTTGTATAACTACAATGTGGCGGTTATACTTACCAAACTTCTTATCATAAAATTAGTTAGCGAAATACAGTTTTTTAATACACTGATTTTTCTTGCTTTTTTATGTAGGGAGCAGCCGCCTTCGGGCGGCTGTGTGTTGAAACTAAGGTTTCGTGTTTTGCTTTTAGAGTAATTTCACGCAGCCGCCTTCGGGCGGCTGTGTGTTGAAACTCTCAAAAGTAAACGGGATCAACGGGATCGCGATGCAGCCGCCTTCGGGCGGCTGTGTGTTGAAACTTGAAAAGAACTATTGAGTTCCTTACAAAATAGTTGCAGCCACCTTCGGGTGGCTGTGTGTTGAAACTCGTTTAACCTGTTATGAAGAAAATGGGGTTGTTGCAGCCACCTTCGGGTGGCTGTGTGTTGAAACTCTGATGGTTGGGAAGTGAAGGATAATAAAAATGCAGCCACCTTCGGGTGGCTGTGTGTTGAAACCACTGACTTACTAACAAACGTGTTAGAAACTGTGAAGCAGCCACCTTCGGGTGGCTGTGTGTTGAAACATATCAAGTCTAATTTTTTGAAAGAAAATAAAGTGCAGCCACCTTCGGGTGGCTGTGTGTTGAAACAAACCTAATTTATTTGATATTACCGCACCATTTTGCAGCCATCTTCGGGTGGTTGTGTGTTGAAACTTTAATTGTCCCCATTGCATTAGCAAGGCGAGTCCGCAGCCGCCTTCGGGCGGCTGTGTGTTGAAACAAAACTTAATAAATTTGAATAGTATAATATTTACCTTCCTACTCTATCTCTCAACCCAATTCATACCCAACAACATTTCTCCCTTGTATTTCCCCCTTATTCGCTCTAGACTATGCCCCATTTTTAGCTTTCATGATTTACAATTATGCGTGTTTCTGACTTTCATTTTGACTTACCTGATGAGCTGATTGCTCGTTATCCTAAAGAAGATCGCTCTTCTTGCCGTTTGCTACAACTCAATGGCGAAAACGGGGAAATTTCTCACCGCACTTTTACTGATGTATTGGATTTGATCGACGAAGGTGATTTATTGATTTTTAACAATACACGCGTGATCCCTGCTCGTATGTTTGGTCGTAAAGCCAGCGGCGGGAAAATTGAAGTGTTGGTGGAACGTGTTTTAAGTGAACATCATTTCTTAGCGCATATTCGTTCATCAAAAGCCCCAAAAGAAGGCGCTGAATTATTTTTAGGCGAAGATAAGCTGGGTGAGAATAAAGGCGTAAAAGCGATTATGGTTGGTCGTCAAGGTGCGCTTTTTGAAGTGGAATTAGCGGATAAAACTCGCAATGTACTTGATGTGTTGCAAGAAATTGGTCATATGCCTTTGCCGCCTTATATTGATCGCCCTGATGAAGAAGCAGATCAAGAATGTTATCAAACCGTGTATAACAAAGTGCCTGGCGCAGTGGCTGCACCAACAGCGGGATTACACTTTGATGATGAACTGCTACAAAAATTACACGAAAAAGGTGTCAATTTTGAATTTGTGACTTTGCATGTGGGCGCAGGTACATTCCAACCTGTACGCGTTGAAAATATTGAAGATCACATTATGCATGCAGAATATGTGGAGCTTTCTCAAGAAGTCTGCAATGCCATTATTGAAACGAAGAAAGCGGGTAAACGTGTCATTGCGGTAGGTACAACATCAGTACGTTCTGTTGAAACCGCTGCTCTATCGGCAGAAGAAAATGGCAACCCAGATTTAATTGAACCTTATTTTTCTGATACATCCATTTTTATTTACCCGGGTAAATCCTTCCGTGTGGTGGATGCGTTAATTACCAACTTCCACTTACCGGAAAGTACATTGATTATGTTAGTGTCTGCCTTTGCAGGCTTTAGCCACACCATGAACGCCTATAAAAGTGCGGTCGAAAATCGCTACCGTTTTTTCAGTTATGGCGATGCGATGTTCATTACTAAAAATCCCAATGTGAAAGGCTTAGAATAAGTGGTTTGACTTATTTTCAACCAACTCATAAAATACCTATCAAGAAGCCTGTACTAACAGGCTTTTTTATTGAACAACAACCTACGAACTGTTTATTCGTTGAGGAAAAAAATGAAATATGAATTAGATAAAACCAGCGGTAGTGCTCGTCGTGGTCGCTTGGTGTTTGAACGTCCACAAGGCACGTTCAGCGTAGAAACCCCCGCATTTATGCCAGTGGGTACTTATGGCACCGTAAAAGGCATGACGCCTGAAGAAGTGCGTGCGACAGGTGCAGAAATTTTATTGGGTAATACCTTCCATTTATGGCTTCGTCCAGGTCAAGAAGTCATGCGTAAACACGGTGATTTACATGACTTTATGCAATGGCATCGTCCAATTTTGACTGACAGTGGCGGTTTCCAAGTATTTAGTTTAGGTAAATTACGTAAAATCACCGAAGAAGGCGTGAAATTCCAAAACCCAATTAACGGTGAACGTATTTTCCTTTCGCCTGAAAAATCTATGGAAATTCAATATGATTTAGGTTCTGACATCGTGATGATTTTCGATGAATGTACGCCTTATCCAGCGACTTTCGATTATGCGAAAAAATCCATGGAAATGTCTCTTCGTTGGGCAAAACGCAGCCGTGATCGCTTTGATGAATTAGGCAACAAAAATGCCCTATTCGGTATTATTCAAGGTGGCGTATTTGAAGAATTACGCAAAGTATCACTAGAAGGTTTAGTGAATATTGGCTTCGACGGTTATGCGGTGGGCGGTTTAGCGGTAGGCGAACCGAAAGAAGACATGCACCGCATTTTAGAATACATCTGCCCACAAATCCCGGCTGATAAACCGCGTTATTTAATGGGCGTGGGTAAACCGGAAGATTTAGTGGAAGGCGTACGTCGTGGTATTGATATGTTCGACTGTGTAATGCCCACTCGTAACGCACGTAACGGCCATTTATTCGTGACTGACGGCATTGTCAAAATCCGTAATGCAAAATATCGTGATGATACCAGCCCATTGGATCCTGAATGTGATTGCTACACCTGTAAAAACTACACCAAAGCGTATTTATATCATTTAGATAAATGCGGTGAAATTTTAGGTGCACGCTTAAATACCATTCACAATTTACGCTATTATCAACGTTTAATGGCGGAAATTCGTCAAGCTATCGAAGACGATCGTTTTGATGATTTTGTTGTAGAATTCTATGCTCGCATGGGCAAACCAGTTCCACCATTACAATTAGCGGATAACTCATAATTGCTGAAAGTGCGGTAAAAAAATGAAGCGTTTTTTGACCGCACTTTTTAACAAAGGAAACCTTATGCAAATCCTTGAACCTCAACAATTTGCCACTTGGAATGAACCGATTGATATGCTTTATGCTTGTCATAGCAAAGTGAAACGCTTTTGCAAGCAACTCACGATTCTTCCTGGTTATTTAGAAAAAAATGGCGTGAATCAAGCCGTATTAAATGATGTAAAAACTATTTTGCAGTATTTTAATCACGCCGCACCACTTCATCATGATGATGAAGAAAAAGACTTTTTCCCCGCTTTAATTGAAAAAGCACCGCAAGCGAAAGAGTCGGTGGATGAATTAGAGCGCCAGCATGTTACTTTGCATGAAAATTGGGCAAAGCTTTCTGAGCAGCTAGAAGAATTGATTGCAGAGAAACGCACTGATGTAGATGAAAGGCTGATTACGCTGTTTGTGGCGAGCTATGATAGACACATTGCCCTTGAAGAGCCGCTATTTGAGCTTGGTAAGCAATATTTATCCGCAGAACAACTCACGGCTATGGGCAAAATTATGTTTGCTCGTCGCCAAGCTTAAATCATGAAATATCAATTAAATTTGACCGCACTTTCCTGCCCGATTCCGCTTTTAACCGCGAAGAAGGCTTTGGCTAATTTAGCGCCAAATGATGAATTAGTTTTGCAATTAAATCGTCAAAGTGCGGTAGAAAATTTTGTTGTTTTTTGTGAAGAAAATCAATGTGAATTAGTGGATCAACATTGGCTTTCCGAGCAAATCTTCGAAGTTTGCTTGAAAAAAATCAATTAATTCCAAAATTCTAGTTGTTATTGCCTTCATCGGCTTTTACTGAATGCCGTTTTATGGTATTTTACGCACACTTTTAACTTTTCATTTTATAAGGAAAACACAATGGAAGCACAAAGCCCAATGTCCACGTTATTTATTTTCGTGATCTTCGGTTTAATTTTTTATTTTATGATTTACCGTCCACAAGCGAAACGTAACAAAGAACACAAAAAATTAATGTCTGAATTAGCGAAAGGCACTGAAGTATTAACCGCTGGTGGTTTGATTGGTAAAATCACTAAAGTAACCGAAGGTGCTGAAATTGTTATCGCTTTAAACGATACTACTGAAATCACGATTAACCGTAACTACATCGTTTCAGTATTACCGAAAGGTTCTGTAAAATCTCTCTAATTTAAATTCCTAAAGGGAAAACTATGTTAAATCGTTACCCATTATGGAAGAATCTAATGGTGATCCTTGTGGTCGCCATTGGTGCTTTATACTCTCTTCCAAATATCTATGGTGAAGATCCTGCGGTGCAAATTTCCGGTACTCGCGGACAACAAGCAGACACCACCGCATTAACTGAAGTACAAAACGTACTGAAAGAAAATAACCTTCCAACCAAATCTATCGTTCTTGAAAATGGCTCTATTCTTGCCCGTTTCACCAACACAGATGACCAACTTCTTGCCAAAGATAAAATTGCAGAAAAACTTGGCAACAACTACACCACAGCATTAAACCTTGCACCGGCAACACCGGCTTGGTTAAGCAGCATTGGTGCTAACCCGATGAAATGGGGTTTGGACTTACGTGGTGGTGTACGCTTCTTAATGGAAGTGGACATGAATTCTGCGCTTGCTAAACGTCAAGAACAGTTACAAGACACATTACGCAACGAATTACGTAAAGAAAAAATTCAGTTTACGGCGATTAAAAATGGCGACAAATTTGGTACAACGGTCACATTAGAAAACGCTGACCAAATGTCAAAAGCAGCGCGTATTATTCGTCAATTACACCCAACACTAGAAGTGTCTGATATTGGTGACAACACCTTAAACCTTGCCCTTTCTGAAGCGGCATTAACAGAATCACGTAACTTAGCGATCGAGCAAAACTTAACGATTTTACGTAAACGTGTTGCTGAATTAGGCGTAGCTGAAGCGGTTATCCAACGTCAAGGTGCAGAACGTATCGTAATCGAATTACCGGGTGTTCAAGATACTGCGCGTGCAAAAGAAATCTTAGGGGCAACTGCAACACTTGAATTCCGCATTGTGAATTCGTTGGTGAACCCAGAATCAGCAGCGCGTGGTATGTTACCTTCTGACACAGAAATCAAATATGACCGTCAAGGTAGACCTGTTGCACTTTACAAACGTGCGGTATTGGGTGGTGAACACATCATCAACTCAAGCTCGGGTTTAGACCAAAACACCAGTACGCCACAAGTAAGTGTAACCTTGGATAGTGAAGGCGGCGAAATCATGTCGCAAACGACCAAGAAATACTACAAAAAACCAATGGCAACCTTGTACGTAGAATACAAAGACAACGGTAAAAAAGACGAAAATGGCAAAACCATTTTAGAGAAAAATGAAGAAGTCATTAACGTCGCAACCATTCAAGGTCGCTTTAGTTCTAACTTCCAAATTACGGGTGTAAGCAGCTCTGCGGAAGCACAAAACCTTTCTATGTTATTAAAATCAGGTGCATTAATCGCGCCAGTGCAAATTGTTGAAGAGCGTACAATTGGTCCTTCACTGGGTGCACAAAACGTAGAACAAGGTATCAATGCAAGCTTCTGGGGATTAATTGTAGTTATCCTCTTCATGTTGATTTACTACAAAATCTTCGGCGTTATCGCAAGCTTCGCATTAGTGATTAACATCGTTTTATTAGTCGGTTTAATGTCTATCCTACCTGGGGCAACACTTTCCATGCCAGGGATTGCGGGTATCGTATTAACCTTGGGGATGTCGGTGGATGCCAACGTACTTATTTTTGAGCGTATCAAAGAAGAAATTCGTAATGGTCGTCCAATCCAGCAAGCCATTAACGAAGGTTATAACGGTGCATTCTCCTCTATCTTCGATGCGAACTTAACCACAATTTTAACGGCGATTATTCTTTATGCTGTCGGTACCGGCCCAATTCAAGGCTTTGCGGTAACTCTTGCATTAGGTGTGGCAATTTCAATGTTTACAGCGATTACCGGAACACGTGCTATCGTGAACTTCCTATACGGCGGTAAACGTCTTGAAAAATTATCAATTTAGGTAGGATAAGATGAGATTATTTGCAAAAGATAAAAACGGACATTTTATCCGTGAAGTGAATGGGATTAAATTGCCATTCCCTCTCACTGAATTTATGAAAGTGAGATTTGTAGGGTATGCATTTTCCGCTATTTTGATGGCGATTTCCCTCTTCTTCATTATTACAAAAGGCTTCAACTGGGGCTTAGATTTTACGGGCGGTGTGGTATTTGATACTCACTTCTCACAACCCGCTGATTTAGAGAAAATCCGTGGCACATTAAACCAAAACGGGATTTCAAGCCCAATTGTACAAACAACGGGTTCTGTGCAAGATGTCATGATTCGCTTACCAGCTGACAATAACGACTCAGGTATCGGTGAACACGTTAAAGGGATGCTTCAAACGATTGATCCAAATATTCATATTAACAGTATTGAATTTGTCGGTCCGAACGTTGGTGAAGAGTTAGCTCAAGGTGCAGTTTATGCAACTCTTGCGACCCTTGCGATGATGTTGATTTATATCGGTTCACGCTTTGAATGGCGTTTAGCGGTTGGCGGTATTGCCTCACTTGCCCACGACGTAGTTGTCACCCTCGGAGTGTTCTCTGCATTACAAGTTGAAATGGATTTAACCTTCGTGGCGGCAATTCTTTCCGTTGTGGGTTACTCTATCAACGATAGTATCGTGGTATTCGACCGTGTGCGTGAAAACTTCCGTAAAATTCGTCGTGTAGATACCATCGATATTATTGATATTTCCTTAACGCAAACCTTATCGAGAACCATCATGACATCTCTCACAACGCTTCTTGTTGTGATTGCCTTGTTCTTCTTTGGTGGTCCATCAATTCATAACTTCTCGTTAGCGTTATTAATCGGTATCGGTTTTGGTACTTACTCATCAATCTTTATCGCGATTGCGATTGCTTATGACGTTGGCCTACGCCGCGAACATATGATTCCACCAAAAGTGGATAAAGAAATCGATGATTTACCTTAATCTATCGAACATGAGATAAAAAGAAAGCCACCATAATGGTGGCTTTTTTATTGCTAAAATTATGTCATTTTATGACCGCACTTTATTCGTTTACATCACCCAATAAAGCCGCATATTTCTTCGTTGATTCTGAACTTTCTAAAGTGATTTTAAATGCCATTGTCAACGGTACAGAAAGTAACATACCTACCGTACCAAGTAACCATCCCCAGAAAAGTAAGGAAAAGAATACGACCAAGGTAGAAAGGCCTAAGGTTTTACCCATCATTTTCGGTTCAATAATATTACCGATCACAATATTTAATGCAATAATACCGACGGTTACGCCCATGCCTACACCAAATCCATTCAGCAATAACGCTTGAACAATAACAGGCACTGCTGCAATAATTGAACCGATATTCGGAATGTAATTTAATAAGAAGGTTAAGGTTCCCCATAAAATCGCATATTGCACACCCAGTACGTCCAACAAAATCCACGTCGAGATACCGCTAAGCAAACTAATCAATGTTTTCACGCCAAGATAACGAATCACACTGTCTAAAACACGATCAATATGATGTTCTTTCGCGACAACATCATCTTCATTATTACTTAACACTAAAGCAAATTTATGCTTCATCGTCGGTGCTTCAAATAGCATAAAAATTACCACTAAAATCAACACAAAAGCATTCGACAGCACGCCAGAAAAGTTTAATAATAAATGGCTCACAAAGTTCATGATCACACTTGGATCAAAATGCTTCATAATGGCTTCGTGAGAAATTACAATCGGCAATTTCAGTTTTTGAGCTAACACCATGGCATCATTTATGCGCTCTGAAAGCAGCACTTTATATTGCGGAATAGAGCGTGTAAATTCTTGCACACTGCTGTTAATTAATCCCGCTAGGAAAAAGAATACAATTAAAATTAAGATAAACAGCAAGGCAATCGCAATACCATGCGGCACTTTACGTTGTGTCATTGCTTTAATCACTGGCGAGCAAATAATGGCAATAAATAATGCCAATAAAAAAGGCACGACAATCTCTGCCGCAAGTTTAATCCCTGCAAACACAATTACTAGAGCTGCCATTGCGACTAAAGTGCGGTTAAAATTTAAGTTTTTTTCCATTAAATGGCTTCCTCATTTTCTTCGCCTGTACGAACACGAATCACGCGTTCTACATCATAAACAAAGATCTTCCCATCACCGATTTTGCCTGTTTGGCAAGTTTCAACAATGGTTTCAAGGCATTGTTCAAGCAAATCATCTGGCACGACAATTTCAATTTTCACTTTAGGCAGAAAATCTACCATGTATTCCGCACCACGATAAAGCTCTGTATGCCCTTTTTGACGACCAAAACCACGAACTTCAGTCACCGTCATTCCGCTAATGCCAATATCAGATAAATTTTCACGTACATCATCTAATTTAAATGGCTTAATAATGGCTTCGATTTTTTTCATCTTATTTCTCCAAATTTTCGCGACGTGCGGCTTTCGGTCGGAAGCTTGTAATCACTTCAGGCTTGGTATCAATATAAATACCATCGATTAATTGCAAGCAGTAAGGCACCGCACTAAAAATCCCTTTCACTAAGACCTTGCCTTGCTCATCTTTCACGCCTTCTAAAGTCTCTTTGATGGCTTTTGGCTGCCCAGGTAAGTTCAAGATTAGGCTGTTTTTACGAATCACACCAACTTGACGAGATAAAATCGCTGTTGGCACAAAATGTAAACTCACTTGACGCATTTGCTCGCCAAATCCCGGCATTTCACGATCAGCAACAGCCAATGTGGCATCAGGTGTGATATCACGTTTTGCCGGCCCTGTACCACCTGTTGTAAGCACTAAATGACAATGGTACTCATCCACTAATTCTTTCAACGTTTGTTCAATTAATGGCTGCTCGTCTGGAATTAATCGCGTTTCCACTTCAAAAGGATCCACCAACGCTTGCTCTAGCCATTGTTGTAATTCGGGAATCCCTTGATCTTGATACACACCACTTGATGCACGGTCTGACACCGAAACCAAACCAATTTTTAAAAGTGCGGTCATTTTCTTCCTCATTTTTGTACGCTATAAACAGCGACATTCTACCCTATTTTATCTTTTACCAAAGCATAAAAAAGCCATTTAGCTTTCACTAAATGGCTTTTCATTTTACAAATTATTGTCTGGCTTGAACTTTGCCATCCACATAATCCACTGTGACCACTTTACCTGGTAATAATTGACCAGATAGAACTTGTTGTGCCAAGCTGTTTTCGATCTCTTGTTGGATTGCACGTTTTAATGGACGCGCTCCATAAATTGGGTCGTAACCCACTTCACCAATGAAATCTAATAACGCTTCGGTAAACACTAATTCGTAACCACGAGTTTCCATACGTTTTGCTAAACGTTCTAATTGAATGCTTGCAATCGCACGGAT
Organism: uncultured Haemophilus sp.; assembly: GCF_905207935.1. Lineage (GTDB taxonomy): Bacteria > Pseudomonadota > Gammaproteobacteria > Enterobacterales > Pasteurellaceae > Haemophilus_D. The sequence goes on along the minus strand of NZ_CAJLNI010000003.1, from coordinate 26,861 downwards.
ATTTTCTTTACCAAGTGGATGGAATACCACTGTTTCGTCAATACGGTTGATGAATTCCGGACGGAAATGTTGGCCTACCACAGACATCACTAAGGCTTTCATTTCGCTATAGCTTTCGTCTTTGCTGCCTTGGATTAAATCAGAACCCAAGTTAGAGGTCATAATCACAACCGTGTTACGGAAGTCCACAGTACGCCCTTGACCATCCGTTAAACGACCATCATCCAACACTTGTAATAAAATGTTGAATACATCCGCATGTGCTTTTTCCACTTCATCGAGCAAAATTACCGAATACGGACGACGACGTACCGCTTCAGTTAAGTAACCACCTTCTTCATAGCCAACATAGCCTGGAGGTGCCCCCACTAAACGAGATACGCTGTGTTTTTCCATAAACTCTGACATATCAATACGCACCATCGCATCTTCACTGTCAAAGAGGAATTTCGCCAACGTTTTGCAAAGCTCTGTTTTACCTACACCCGTTGGACCTAAGAATAAGAACGAACCAATTGGGCGGTTAGGATCAGAAAGCCCTGCACGGCTACGACGAATCGCGTTTGCAACGGCATCGACTGCTTCTTCTTGACCGATCACACGTTTATGCAATTCTTCTTCCATGCGTAAGAGTTTTTCTTTCTCGCCTTCCATCATTTTAGAAACTGGAATACCCGTTGCTTTAGAAAGCACTTCCGCAATTTCTTCATCAGTCACACGATAGCGCAATAAGGTCATCTCTTTGCCTTCGCTGGTTTCAGCGGCAGCAAGTTGTTTTTCCAATTCAGGAATGCGACCGTATTGAAGCTCAGACATCTTGCTTAAATCACCTGCACGACGCGCTTGTTCCATTTCAGTTTTCGCCGCATCTAACGCTTGTTTGATGTGTTGTGAACCTGAAAGGGTCGCTTTTTCTGATTTCCAAACTTCTTCAAGTTCAGCATATTCGCGTTCTTTATCAGCAAGCTCTTTTTCTAACATCTCTAAACGTTTACGGCTTGCTTCGTCTTCTTCTTTTTGTAATGCTTGTTGTTCCAATTTTAATTGGATAATACGGCGTTCAAGACGATCAAGCGGCTCTGGTTTAGAGTCAATTTCCATACGGATGCTAGAAGCGGCTTCATCGATTAAGTCGATGGCTTTATCCGGCAATTGACGATCGGAAATATAACGATGTGAAAGCGTTGCTGCTGCCACGATTGCCGGGTCAGTAATATCTACATGGTGATGGATCTCATAACGCTCTTTCAAACCACGTAAGATCGCAATGGTATCTTCGACACTTGGCTCATCCACAAAGACTTTTTGGAAACGACGCTCAAGTGCGGCATCTTTCTCGATATATTGACGATATTCGTCTAGTGTGGTTGCCCCCACACAGTGTAATTCACCGCGTGCTAAACTTGGTTTTAATAAGTTACCCGCATCCATTGCACCATCAGTTTTACCTGCACCAACCATGGTATGGATTTCATCAATAAAGAGGATCACGCGACCTTCTTCTTTTGATAATTCATTTAAAACAGCTTTTAAGCGCTCTTCAAATTCACCGCGGTATTTCGCACCGGCAATCAGCGCACCCATATCTAAAGAAAGTACACGTTTGTTTTTTAAGCCTTCAGGCACTTCACCATTAACAATACGTTGTGCTAAACCTTCCACGATAGCAGTTTTACCTACACCAGGCTCACCGATTAATACTGGGTTGTTTTTGGTACGACGTTGTAATACTTGAATCGCTCGACGAATTTCTTCATCACGGCCAATAACGGGGTCTAGTTTGCCGCTTTCAGCACGAGCTGTTAAATCAATTGTATATTTTTCAAGAGCTTGTCTGCTTTCTTCTGCATTTTGATCGTTCACGCTTTGTCCTCCACGAATATGTTGGATCGCTTGTAGAATTTGTTCTTTTTTCGCACCACATTTTTTCAAAATGTCATTTAATGTGCCTCGCTCTTCAAGCGCTGCTAATAAGAACAATTCACTAGAAATAAATTTATCTTGTTTTTGTTGAGCTAATTTGTCACATAAATTCAATAAGTTAAGTAATTGACGAGAAATTTGCACATCACCGCCATTACCCGACACTTGTGGCAATTTATTCAATTCGGCGTTTAATTCATTACGCAATAACGCCACATTCACACCACTGGTCGTTAAAATTGGTGCAATTGAACCGTCTTGTTGATTTAAAAGTGCGGTCAATAAATGCACTGGTTCGATAAACTGATTATCTTTACCTAGCGCCAATGATTGTGCTTCACTGAGTGCTTGTTGAAATTTTGTGGTAAATTTTTCAATATTCATATGCTTATCTTCTCCTGATTAAATTCTTGGGGTTATCCCCCTTTACGGGTTATTAAATAAGACCCTTTTTTGGTATTTCAAGAGAAAAAATCAACAATTTTTAATTTTTTCTATCAAATTCTATTTCTTGATAGGTTTAAGCAACTAAAATTCGGTGAAGAGGCACGTCCCACGCTTCAGTTGGAAGCTGTTCGACTTGCTGACATTGGTGGGCTAATCCCACAGGAATAAAAGAAGCATTTTGCCAATTTTGTAAGGTACGATCATAAAAACCACCGCCCATGCCAAGACGATTCCCTTGTTTATCAAAAGCGACAAGTGGTGTAAAAAGAATATCTAATTCATCCAAAGGCAATACGTTTTGCACATTGAGTTTTGGCTCCCAAATGCCAAATTTATTTTTCAGCATTGGTGTATCTGGCAAATAACGTAAGAACAAAAGATGATTAGGATTGAAAGGGTGCAACACCGGCAAATAAACGTGTTTATCTTGTGCCCAAAGGGTTTTGATAAGTTTCTCCGTAGAGATTTCACCATCAAAGGAAACATACAAGGCAATATGCTGCGCATTTTGTGCTTCAATTAATGCAAGCGCTTGTTGAGTGATGGAATCTTCCGCCTGTTGCTGCTGAAGTGCGGTCAAATTTGCTCGTGTTTTACGAATTTGTTGACGGAGTTGATTGCGAAGCGTTTGCTGTGTTGATTTCATTCGATTGGAAAGAATGGTTTTAAAGGAAGGTCCCAGAGTGCCGCTACGAGTAGTAGTCCTTGAACCCGACGGTCCAAGGAAATCGGTAAGGCCATCTTTAGGTTTCTTTAGTCCAATGACAAAGTCAAAGGTCAAGCCTACACACCAATGGCGGGAAACCGATTTATAAAGTTCTAAGTATCGGCTCAGGGACATAACCCATCCACGAACACCCCAGGAAATCTTTTAAATTTATACTAGCTCAATTTGATTAGTTTGACTAGCCTTTATTTGAATAATTTTGCTTAGTCAAGCTCGTCCCACAAGGGACGAGAATTATTTTTTAACCGGTTGAGTTAAATCAGACTCTTCCGGTTTTTTCACTTCCGCAAATTGTTTATCTTTATTCGCATCGATAACTTGCTGGGTTTGGTTCGCTAATTGTTGTAAACCCATTTTCTCGTATGCTTCTTTCATTAAGAATAAACCTTCATAAGTCGCTTTTGCATCCGGATATTGTTGCAACATACCTACTACACGGTTTGATACCGCCACCCACGCATCACGTTTTGCATAGAATTTCGCAATTTCTAATTCATGACGAGCTAATGAATCTTTAATATACGCCATACGTGCTACTGCATCTTGTGAATATGGACTATTTGGGAACGCACGCACTAAGCTTTGGAAGTTAGAAAACGCAGTTTTCATTGAAGTTGTTTCACGCGTTGCACGATCGATACCAAAGAAATCTTGGATCATGTTATCAGCCGTTGCTAAGTTTGTTAAACCAGCCATATACACTGCATAGTCACGGTTTGGACTTTGTGGGAATTGCTGTAAGTAGTTATCTACGGTAACCAACGTTGCTGTGTAATCTTGTGTTTTATAGTTTGCATAAATTAAATCAAGCATTGCTTGTTCTTGGTAAGTACTACCAGGAAAACGCTCTGTTGCTGCTTTTAAATAACGAATCGAGTCAGAATAGCTTCCTTCTTGTAATGCAGCCGCGCCTTTTGCATAAAGCTCATCAACAGAAGCTTGCTCCACTTCTTTATTACCACTGCTACAAGCTGCAATAGCGAATGAGGTAAGTGCAATAAGCACGAGAGATTTTATTTTACGCATTCTTTTTTCCTTAATTTTTACGAAAATCAATAAATAAGTTACAATTAACGAATATTGTATAGAACATTACACAATAAGCCAACTTTTTAAATTTTTAGATGGATTTTTTATGCCACAAATGACCTTAACGGCTGAAATTCAGCCCGAACAAATGGGACAGCGTTTAGACCAAACCCTCGCAGAGTTGTTCCCCGAATATTCCCGTTCGCGTTTAAAAACCTGGATTGAAGCAAAACAGGTAAAAATGAACGGTGAAATTGCCGATATTCCCCGTGCAAAAGTTTATGGCGGAGAGCAAATTGAAATTTCGGTAGAAGTGGAAGATGAAAACCGTTTTGAGCCGCAAAATATTCCGCTCAATATCGTTTATGAAGATGACGATATTATCGTGATTAATAAACCTAAAGATCTCGTGGTTCATCCTGGTGCAGGCAATCCAAGTGGCACGGTACTTAACGCGCTACTCTATCACTATCCACCTATTGCCGAAGTACCGCGCGCAGGGATTGTGCATCGTTTAGACAAAGACACGACAGGTCTCATGGTTGTCGCTAAAACGATTCCAGCACAAACCAAACTTGTGCGTGATTTACAAAAACGAAAAATCACTCGTGAATACGAAGCCATTGCGAGTGGCATTATGACCAAAGGTGGCACAGTAGATCAGCCAATGGCTCGCCACCCAACAAAACGCACATTGATGGCGGTTCACCCAATGGGTAAACCGGCTGTGACACACTATCGTATTATGGAGAATTTCCGTAATTACACGCGTTTACGCTTACGTTTAGAAACGGGTCGCACTCACCAAATTCGTGTGCACATGGCGCATATTGCACATCCATTATTAGGCGATCAAACTTATGGTGGTCGTCCTCGTCCACCTAAAAATGCAAGCGAAGCTTTCACTGAGGTGCTACGCAATTTTAAACGCCAAGCCTTACATGCGGTCATGTTGCGTTTAGCTCACCCGATTACAGGTGAAATGATGGAATGGTATGCCCCATTACCAGATGACTTTGTCGAATTACTGCATGCCTTAAAAGCGGATTACCTCGAACATAAAGACGAATTGGATTATTAAGATGAAAACCATTGTTCCAAACTGGAATGTTCCACCACATATCCAAGCTTTTACAACCACAAGAGAAGGTGGTGTAAGCCTGCCGCCTTTCGATAGTTTTAATTTAGGTGATCATGTTGAAGATGATAAAAGTGCGGTCAAAACTAACCGCACTTTATTGGTCGAAAAATTTAATCTGCCACATTTCCCGTTGTTTTTAACTCAAACGCACAGCACTCGTGTAATTACGCTGCCTTATGAAGGCAATGATTTAGAGGCTGATGCGGTTTACACCAATCAACCGAACCAAGTATGTTTAGTGATGACGGCTGATTGCTTACCGGTTTTATTCACTAATAAGCAAGGGACTGAAGTGGCTGCGGTACATGCGGGCTGGCGTGGGCTCTGTGATGGTGTATTAGAAGAAACCGTGAAATGTTTCCAATCTGCCTCCGAAGAGATTATTGCGTGGTTTGGGCCTGCTATCGGCCCTAATGCATTCCAAGTTGGTAAAGAAGTGATTGAGCAATTTATGGCGTTTGACCCGATTGCAGAAACGGCTTTTCGACCAGATCCGAATGAAGTAGGAAAATACCTCGGCAATCTTTATCAAATCGCCACACAACGCCTCAACAAATTAGGGATTACCCAAATTTACGGTGGGGAGCATTGCACATTCAATGAAAAAGAGCGCTTCTTTTCCTATCGTCGAGATGGCAAAACAGGAAGAATGGCGAGTCTGATTTGGATAAAAAAATAAACCTATCAATACAGCAAACCGCACCTTAAAGTGCGGTTTATTTTTGGCTTATTCTGAATAGTTTTCGAACCAACTTTCTAAAATCAAGCAAGCGGAAATCCCATCTACTTTGCCTTTATTGAGCGCTCGATAACCGCCACGTTGGAAAATTTCATCTCGAGCAGAAACCGTCGTTAAGCGCTCATCTTGCAGTTCTACTTTGATACCGAAACGACCATTTAAGCGATTAGCAAATTTTTTCGCACGAAGTGTTAAATCTTGCTCGGTTCCATCCATGTTTAAAGGTAATCCCACCACAATGACATCGGGCTTCCAATCCTTTAGGCATTTTTCAATAGCATCCCAATTGGGGATTCCATCTTGCGCTTTAAATGCAGGCAAAGCTTGCGCCGTACCTGTGATACTTTGCCCGACCGCACAACCGATACTTTTTGTGCCGAAATCAAACGCGATTGCCGTGATGCCCATTAACTATGCCCTACTTGTGAAAAGACAAAATTATGAGGATTAATCCCCAATAATTGATTCGCTGCAGGATAACGATCTTCATAAATAGTTTCAAATAAAATAGTATCTGACGCAGGCGCAACTAACCACGCATTATCCGCAATCTCTTGTTCCAGTTGTCCAGCTGTCCAACTTGCACAACCGAGCGCAACAAGATATTTTTCGGGCGCATCCTCTGAACCAAAGGTTTCCACAATATCTGCCGAAGTGGTGAGAAACATCTCATCGGTAATTTTATAACTATGCTCAAATTCTTTAGCGGTTTTCTTATGCAGAATAAAACCACGCTCAGAATGCACTGGACCACCTGCAAGCACAAGTTCATTGCTAAAAGTGCGGTCATTTTTCATCATAAAATTCATTTTTGAATACAACTCAGCAATGCTTAAATCAGTGGGTTGATTAATCACTAAGCCCATTGAGCCTTGCTCATTATGCTCACACATATACACCACGGTATTTTGGAAATAATCCTCCAACTGTGGCATCGCAATTAAAAATTGCCCTTGTAAATCCATCATTATCCCAAATCTCCAAAACAAATTTGCAACGCACTAATCGCCGCTAAAGAGGCTGTTTCTGTACGTAACACACGCTTTCCTAATAAAATCTCAGTAAATCCTTGTTGTTCAGTTTGAGCGATTTCTTGAGGTGATAAACCACCTTCTGAACCAATAAGCAAACGAACACCTTCTTTTGGAATGGAAGGCAAGGTTTTTATTGAATATTGGGCTCTTGGATGTAAATTCAATTTCAATGCGCCATCATTTTCAGCACACCAATCTTGTAGCTTCATCAAAGGGCGAATTTCTGGCACAACATTACGGCCACATTGTTCACAAGCCGCAATGGCAATTTTTTGCCATTGTTGGATTTTCTTATCCATACGTTCACCATCCAACTTCACGCCACAGCGTTCTGACCATAATGGTGTAATCACATTCACGCCCAACTCTACGGACTTTTGAATGGTAAATTCCATTCGATCGCCGCGTGAAATAACCTGCCCTAAATGAATCGATAAATTCGACTCTTTATCACTCAATTCACAACCAAGAATGTCCACCTTAACGTTTTTTTTGCTCGCTTCAATAATTTTCGCTGGATAAATATGATTACTTCCATCAAATAATTCAATTTGCTCACCTTCAGTCATGCGAAGTACTCGTCCTACGTGATTAGCCGCATCCTCTGAAAGTTGGCAAGTAGATTGATTTTTAAGGGATTCTGGATGATAAATTCTTGGAATACGCATAGTATTGAGTTCTTGATATAAGGAAAAAGTGCGGTCATTTTCAACCGCACTTTTAATATTATTCTGTTGTTAAATCTTTTGGCAAACTTTCTAAAATGGCTCGCCAGTAGGCGGAAGTAACTTGCTTGTGTTTACGAATACATTCCACCACTAAATCAGATTGACCTTTTTCACAAATATCACGCAATTCCACATAAAAATCATGTGTCACTTGGCGATGTTTTTCGTCACTAAAGAATAACAAACCAATTTTATGATAAACCCCACGTAAGCTATTGAAAATTAAACGATAGAAAGGTTTATTAGCCATTACGGTAAACTGACGAAATAAGGCATAGTCAAATTCCATGTAGCTTTCAGCGGTATTCTCTAAAGCATCCATTCCTTTGAACAAGGCAGCTGAGGCTTTAGGTGAATTTTTTACTGCCTCATAAATATAAGATTCTGACATGCGACTACGCAATGACAACATATTTTCAATAATTAACGGCGCACTTTGGCGATCTAAGGTAATTAAGGTTTCAATGATGCTTGGACCAGCTGTATCCCAAATATCATTGACTTTTGTCGGCTTGCCGTGTTGAATGGTAAGCCAGCCATCACGAGCCAAACGCTGTAATACTTCACGTAATGTGGTGCGTGTTACGCCGATTTTATCAGCTAAATCACGCTCAGAAGGAAGATTGGTGCCGGCGGGAAATACATCATCCCAAATACTTCTAACAATATATTCTTCGGCAAGCGCGGCTGGGCTTTGAGCCCGTAAAAGGGTATTATCTGTTTGCATGAGTATGAAATAAATATAAAAAAGTCTAAAAAGATCAAAAAAATGTGATTTATTGAATAAATCTTTAACTGGTCTATTATCCTTTAAAGCAGTATATATTACAATGATAGGACTATAAAAAACGGAGTTCAATATGACTTACACACAAGCATTTATGAAAAACTTTCTGGGCTCGAGTCCTGATTGGTATAAATTAACTATTATTGCCTTCTTGGTAATTAACCCAATTTTATTCTTTTGGGTAAGCCCATTTGTGGCGGGTTGGGTACTCGTGGCTGAGTTTATTTTCACCCTAGCCATGGCATTAAAATGCTACCCTCTCCAACCAGGTGGTTTATTAGCATTTGAAGCCATTGCCATTGGCATGACGAATGCCGAACACGTGAAAGCGGAGATCGTGGCAAACTTTGAAGTCGTTTTACTTTTAATCTTTATGGTGGCTGGTATTTACTTTATGAAGCAACTTTTGCTTTATGTGTTCACCAAATTATTAGTCCGTATCCGTTCTAAAATCGTCCTTTCTGTCGCGTTCTGTTTTAGTGCTGCATTTCTTTCAGCTTTCTTAGATGCACTTACTGTTGTTGCAGTAATTATCAGCGTAGCTATGGGTTTCTATGGGGTTTATCACAAAGTCGCATCCGGTAAAACACTACAAGATGCAGTTGATATTTCTGATGATAACAAAATTAAAAATCATGAAACTCTCGAAAAATTCCGTTCTTTCTTACGTAGCTTAATGATGCATGCAGGTGTGGGGACAGCACTAGGTGGTGTGATGACCATGGTGGGTGAACCACAAAACCTGATTATTGCAGAACAAGCAAAATGGAACTTCATTGAATTCTTCTTCCGTATGGCGCCAGTGACCATTCCGGTCTTTATCTGTGGATTACTCACTTGTGTTTTAGTGGAAAAATTTAAAGTGTTCGGCTATGGCGAAAAATTACCAGAAGAAGTATGGAAAATCTTGGCTGATTTAGATCGTGAAAATACACAAAAAATGTCTAAACAAGATAAAGTACGTCTTTCTGTTCAAGGTCTTATCGCGATTTGGTTAATCTTAGGTCTAGCCTTCCACTTAGCCGCTGTTGGTCTAATCGGTTTAAGTGTGATTATTCTTGCGACTACCTTTACCGGCGTTACAGATGAACACGCGATTGGTAAATCATTCCAAGAAAGCTTACCTTTCACTGCATTATTAGTGGTATTCTTCTCTATCGTTGCAGTGATTATCGATCAAAAACTCTTTGCGCCAATTATTCACTTCGTATTAGGTGCAGAAGAGAAAACTCAGTTAGCCTTATTCTATGGTTTCAACGGTTTACTTTCTGCAATTTCTGATAACGTATTCGTTGCAACGGTTTACATCAATGAAGCGAAAAATGCGCTTACAGCTGGAGCAATTGCACCACACCAATTTGAATTACTTGCGGTCGCAATCAATACAGGTACAAACTTACCTTCTGTTGCGACACCAAACGGTCAAGCCGCATTCTTGTTCTTACTGACATCCTCTCTTGCACCGTTAATTAAACTTTCCTATGGTAGAATGGTCTATATGGCATTGCCTTACACCATCGTATTAACCGTGGTGGGTTTCCTTGCCATCGAATTTATCTTACCAGATATGACAATTTTGCTTGCGAACCTTGGCTTAATTCTTCCTATTTAGTGAAGCATAAGGAGAAAGAATGCTCGACTTTTTTAAGCAATTATCCCTTAAACGTTCAGCGTGGATCTTTTTGGCATTTACCGCATTTGCCTTAGAATCGACCGCACTTTATTTTCAATACGGCATGGGTTTGCAACCTTGCGTACTTTGTGTTTATGAACGTTTAGCTGTTGTGGGTTTATTCGTCGCTGGTCTTATCGGCGCCCTAGCCCCAAGTTCGCTTATTATCCGCATTCTTGCTCTTATTGTGGGTTTATTTAGTGCAATTAAAGGATTAATGATATCTATCCGTCACCTTGATTTACAAATGAACCCTGCACCGTGGAAACAATGTGAATTTATACCAAACTTTCCGGAAACTTTACCATTCCATAAATGGCTACCTGCAGTCTTCAATCCGACAGGTAGCTGTAACGAAAGTCAATGGTCACTCTTCGGTATCACTATGGTGCAATGGCTCGTGTTTATTTTTGCTGTTTATGTCCTTGTGTTGGGATTAATCACTATTTCACAAGTGAAGAAAAGCAGAAGAAGACGTCTCATTTTTAAATAAATTATGTACTAAAAAGCCTAGAGATATTCTCTAGGCTTTTTTATTACTGAAAGTCATTCTGTACTCAACATTATTCAAGAAAGAAATACCAATAAGGCATTAAGATCAACCAAATAAAGGCACTGAGAATAACAACAAATTTAAAACTGAAGTGTTTAGTTTTATGGCGAAAGCGTTTCATCCCGCAATAAACGCCAATAAACCCACCAAGAAGACTTAATAGAAAAAAGGTATTTTCAGAAATTCGCCAGCCGTGACGAACCGCGCGGACTTTATCTTTCCACATTAAAAAATAAGCGGCGATATTTACCGCCGCTAACATTACAAATAAAAGCTGAATCAGCATTATGCGTAAACTAGAAGATCAAAAAACAATAGTTAATTCTAATACATTGACCATATATTACGCCTATCCTTTTGTACGGATAAACATAAAGTAAGCTCTATTTTTATAGCATCTCGCATGCTTTTTCATATCCAGCTTCACAGGATTTTTTAAACCATTGGGTGGCGAATTTGCGGTTGCGTTTTGTGCCAAAGCCATTGGCATACATCGCACCTAAATTGTACATTCCCTCCGGACTGCCGTTTTCAGCAGCAAGTTGGAAATAAAGAAAGGCTTTTGCATCATCTTTTGGTGTCCCTAGCCCATTAAAGTGAAGGATACCTAATTCATTTTGTGCTTCACCGTTCCAGCTTCCGCCCGCCAATTCATAATATTCCCGTGCAGACTTATAATCCTCTTTAATAGTATCGCCATAAGTATAAAGAAATCCGAGTTGATAATAAGCTTCTATGACGTCTTTTTTTACTGCTTTTTTATACCATTTGATCGCTTCCAGTTCATTTTTTTTGACTAAAACACCTGAACTATATTCAAACCCTAAATTATAATAAGCCAGCCCATGACCTTGATCGGCACTACGATGTAGCCATTTCATCGCTTCTTCGCTATTTTGTTCAACTCCTTCGCCTTTTGCATAGCGGTTATAAAGGCTATTTTGTGCATCTGCATCGCCTTGTTCGGCGGCAGCTTTATACCATTTAAGGGCTTCTTCATAATTCTGTTCAATTTCATCACCTCGAACGTAAGCCATCGCTAAATCCTTTTGTGCCTCAAGATTGCCTTCTTTCGCTCGTTCAAGTAATGCATCAAAATCATCACGCACAGCAAGACGACTTTGCAGCTGTTGCACTGAGCGTTCGACATTCTCTCCTGATTCTTTTGCAAGTAGATAAAACTCTTGAGCTTTTTCTAAATTTTGTGGCACATTACCTAGCCCATCCTGGTAAATCTCAGCCAATTCCCTAGCCGCATCCCTCATTTGGTATTCTGCTGCTAGCTCTAGCCATTTCACGGCTTTCTGTCTATCTTGTTGAACGCCCTCACCTCTTTTATAAGCATTACCAACATAGTAATAGGCATCAATTAAGCCATTTTCAGCAGCTTTTAAATACCATTTAAAGGCTTGCTTTTTATCCCCTTTAAAATCGTGTAAATTTGCTAAACCATACATTGCATTAGGAAACCCCATTTCAGCAGCTTTGGTTAGGTATTTTTGCGCTTCAACATAATTGGTTGGAATATCCTCGTGAGCGTTGTAGAGTGTCCCAAGGTTATTATAAAGCGCCATTAAATCTTCATTGGTTAAATCTTGTTTATTCTTCTCAGCAAGCAAGTAATATTCCAATGCTTTAGGATAATTAATTGGAACTTCATATCCTATAACGCCATCATATGCCTGCGCTAAGAGGTATGAAGCAGGCCCATCATTGTCATATTTCTCTAGCATTTGCATGCCTTTAAATGTATCTTGCTCCACGCCAATGCCTAAAAGATAGAATCGTCCCAAATTGATTGTCGCTCGTTTATCGCCTTGACGAATGCCTTGCTCAAACCATTCTACTGATTTTTCGGGCTCACCCATATCATCATAAAGCGCACCAATATTATTTGCCGCTAATGGATAACCCAATGCATTCGCGCGGTGATATAACGTCATCGCTTTGTCATAATCAGCTTCTACCACCTCTCCAATATGATAAAAACGGCCTAACTGATACATTGCCTCAGCATCCCCTTGCTCTATACGTTGCTGTAAAGTTTTAAGGCTGTTTTTATCCGTTTTTCTAAATAAATTAAATAATGTTTTAAGCATGAACTTCCTTTGGAGAGATAAATGTATTTCAGTTGAGTACAAAAGTGCGGTCAGATTTTTAACCAAATTGGATAATAATCGCCGTAACGTTGAAACCACTATCGTGGCAATTTAAGTAAGCATAATGGAGACTGGTTTTTACCCAGGCTCTTTAGGCTGAAGAATTAATATATTTATCGTTTAGTTGAGCTACCAAATAATATAGTATTTTATTCAACTATTCAATTACTCAGAAAAATAGTTACTATAATATCAAGCGATTAGCTTCTCTATCTCTCAGTGGAGAATAGAAAAATTGAAATAAAAAACGGCAACATTCTTTACTGATGTTACCGTTTCTTTTAACAATGATTAAAAATTAGCTTGCATAAACAGGAAGACGTTTGCAGATTGCCAATACTTTTTCTTTGGTTGCTGCAATCACTTGCTCTTCGTTTTCTTTGCCTAATGCATCTAATACATCACACATCCAACCGGCTAGTTCACGACAGTCTTGCTCGTTAAAGCCACGACGAGTCACAGCCGGTGTACCAACACGAATACCAGAGGTCACAAATGGTTTTTGTGGATCATTTGGTACGGAGTTTTTATTCACCGTAATATTCGCTTTACCTAGCGCTGCATCTGCTGCTTTACCGGTTAAGCCTTGTTTTATGAAGCTCACTAAGAATAAATGGTTTTCTGTGCCATTTGAAACCACGTCATAACCACGTTGTTTAAACACTTCCACCATCGCTTTCGCATTTTTAATCACGTTTGCTTGATATTCTTTATAAGCTGGCTCTAATGCTTCTTTGAAACATACTGCTTTCGCCGCAATAATGTGAACTAATGGACCACCTTGGTTTGCAGGGAAAACAGAAGATTGTAAGCGTTTATAAAGCTCTTCATCACCACAAGAAGAAAGGATTAAACCACCACGTGGACCACCTAAGGTTTTATGGGTAGTCGTTGTCACAACGTGTGCGTATGGTAATGGGTTTGGATATAAACCTGCTGCAATTAAGCCCGCAACGTGAGCCATATCAACGAATAAATACGCGCCAACTTCATCTGCGATTTCACGCATTTTTTTCCAATCTACCACTTGAGAATAAGCGGAAAAACCTGCCACGATCATTTTTGGTTTATGTTCTAATGCTTTTTGACGCACATCTTCATAGTCAATTAAACCATCTGCAGTGATACCATAAAGTACAGAATTATAGATTTTACCGGAGAAGCTCACTTTCGCCCCGTGGGTTAAGTGACCACCGTGTGCTAAATCCATCCCTAAAATGGTATCACCCGCATTGATTAATGCACCATATACTGCCGCATTCGCTTGTGAACCTGAGTGTGGTTGTACGTTCACATAATCCGCACCAAATAGCTCTTTCGCGCGATCAATCGCCAACTGCTCCACAATGTCTGCGTACTCACAACCGCCGTAGTAACGTTTACCTGGATAGCCTTCTGCATATTTGTTAGTAAACTGAGAACCTTGCGCTTCCATTACGCGTGGACTCGCATAGTTTTCAGATGCGATAAGCTCGATATGCTCTTCTTGACGACGATTTTCGTCCTGAATGGCTTGCCATAGAACCGGATCGTAATCAGCGATGTTCATACTTTTTTTAAACATTGTGTTTTCCTCGTTGTTTGAATTATTTGTGTATAGTTTACCTGTTTCCAGGCAAAAACTTAACCAAAAATTTCGACCATATTTTTCATTATTACAATGAAAAACATTCATTTATCTAAATCGAGCCTTTTTCTTTCACTAATTTTTCAATTAATTTAACTTCTTTTGTTTTCTCACCCGCACCAAGTTTGCGGCATTGGCTGGTTTCTTTCGTATAAGTATTAAAATTTGTCATCCTTGTTGGACTTTTCATTTTAATCTTCATATCCAAATGATCACCACAACGATCGCAAGGTGAAACAAATTCCTTCTCATAGTCTTTAAACTCTGGAACTTGCTCTATGATTTTCTCAACTTGTGGTGAATGGGCGGTTTTAAATAGACGATCAGTAAAGTCATAACTCAATTTACCATCACTTGCCTGCCATTTGGCTTTGGCTTGCAATAAATAACGCATCCAGCCTTCTTTTGTATCAATCTGAGAGATCCCACGCATCAGCACAGTTTGATCCGCTCGATAGGTGATGTAATCAAAATGCTCAACTGGTAAAGGGGCTTTTGCCGCAGGCTTAACATGGCAAATCCAATCACCCACCAACGCTTTTTCCTGTTCAGTTTGCTGATGCGCTGTTGCACATCCTGATAGCAATACAGCGACAAGACTACCTAATACTAATTTTCTCATAGTAATACTCCTTTTATTAAGTTGATTTCCGCACTATCAAAAATAAAGTGCGGTTAAAATCACGCTTGTTTTTTATCAAGCTTAAAATAATTGTATTTATTTCGTCACAAACCACTGATTCAATAACTGAATATCTTTGTCATTCTCTGTGACTCGTCGGCAAGTCGCAAAATCCTTATCTAAAATAAGTTGATTGCCATTCTGTTTAAGTTCAATTGGCATATTCACGTGATCGCCTGATTTGCTATAAAACGTAGCTAATTGCTCTTTTTCTTGTTTTTGTAATTTCTTATCTTGCTTGATGGCTTTCGCCACATTGTTACTGTGCGCAGGCACCATCGCACGATTAACAAAATCAAAACTCAAGACATTATTTTGGCTCTGCCATTTCACCTTACCTTTTGTTAAATAACGAATAGTCGTCTCTTTATCCAATTCAATGTAGGAAATGCCTCGCAAGGCGCCTGTTCCATCTGGCTTTAAGACAAAGTGATCTAAGCGATCGTAAGTTTGTTTATCTTGTGTCGGGATAGTATGACAAATCCACTCGCCATCTAACGTTGAGCTTTGTGAGACATTTGAAGCCCCCGAGCAACCCGTTAATAATACAGCAACAAGGCTACCTAATATTAATTTTCTCATGAGATACTCCTTTTATTGACAGTAGGGATAGCGTTGATCACAACAAAATAGGGAAATTTTCGTTTAATCAGGAATGTGTAAAAGTCGGCAGTTACATAAATCATCACTCTCAAATTCTGATATTTCACCTGCAACCTTATTCGGAATGGGAAATAAACGCACAGTTAGTGGTTTATTTAAGCGAAATGCCATCGTTCCCGTATCGCGCATAATAGCGGCAATGCTTTCTGCCTTGACATCTCCCGCCACTGGGACTGTGTCTAAACCGATACCACATACTGCACTATAAGTCAGTAAAGCACGGATATCAAAATAGTGTTTTTGTGTACCTTCGGCTAAACCTAAATCTTCTGTCACCGCCAACATTAATCCAGAAAACCCAACCAATGGCACACGTTGGATTGATTTAAACACTTTTGTCAGTAACGCAGAAACCTCTACTGAACCAGCCGCACCAAAATAGGGCAATCCCATTAATTCATAAATTTTTGTCATGGATGCACAATTTTTCGATGGTGCCGCCGAACTATCAATGCCTGCAAATTCAAATTCACCTGATAATTTGACCGCACTTAACATCTCTAATACTTGATCTACATGATATTGCAGGGCTTGCGACATAGCCTGATAACAATCAGCATAAAATTGATTATGAGGCGATTTTGGCACAGATTTTAATACTTCGACTAATAAATCGGGTGTTTCTAAACCAATGACAAAACTGTTTGGTAAATGACTTAGATGATAACCAGCGGGGAAATAAGGAATAAATGGCTTGCAGTTAAAATTCACAGTAAAGTTAAAATTACCTTCGCCACGTGGTGTGATATTTGCAATTCGTTGTACGGCATAAACAGATTGCTCAATAAGTTCATTATCTAACACACCATTTTCATCTAATGGCACGTTGACACAAGCATTACACAAGTCTCCATAAGCCGCGATTAACTCAGGCAATAAAGCAATTTCCTCTGTATTTCTCGCCGCACCTATTGCAAATCGAAGACGAATTCCACTTTCATTAAATTTATTCAATAATTCCGTTAAATACTGCAAATCTGCTTTTGCTGTCTGCAAATTGGTTAAATCCAAATATTCACCAAAGGGATTGGTAATCACTCGAATCGATTGCAAGGTATAACCTGCTTTCTGCACAGCAGGTAATAACAAATCCACATCACGTTTCACCGAATAAAGGGCGTCTTCCCATTGCGTTTTATCTTTATGTAACGTCAGAAAAAAACTGATTGTGCGAAGACGACATAATTCTTTATTTTTATAATCCATACTGTTCCTTAACATTAAATGTCATTATTTTTGCTGCTCACGTTCAACAGCACGATAACCAATATCTCGACGATAAAAACGTCCAGACCATTGAATTTGCTCAGCGAGTTTTAAGGCTTTTTGTTGTGCTTCAAATACGCTTTCGCCTAACGCAGTAACACAAAGCACACGACCGCCGTTCGTGACTAACTTACCTTCTTGTTCTGCAACGCCCGCTAAGAAAACTTTCTCATTTTCGACCGCACGTTGTGGTAAACCAGTGATTTCATCACCCTTGCGATAATCACCTGGATAGCCTTCTGCAGCCAAAACAATGCCCAAAGAAGGTTTTGGATTCCATTGGGATTTCACTTCGTTCAATTTACCATCGCAAGCTTTAAGACAAAATCCTACCAGATCTGATTCAAGACGTAGCATGATCGGCTGGGTTTCTGGATCGCCAAAACGACAGTTAAATTCAATCACTTTCGGCTGACCGTTCGGCATAATCATTAATCCCGCATAAAGGAAGCCAGTATAAACATTGCCTTCCGCAGCCATACCATTGACCGTTGGATAAATCACTTCACGCATAATACGATCATGAATTTCTGGTGTTACCACTGGTGCTGGCGAATACGCCCCCATACCGCCAGTATTTAAACCTGTATCATTTTCGCCCACGCGTTTATGGTCTTGACTAGTTGCCATAGGTTCGACGTTTTTACCATCTACCATAACGATAAAACTTGCTTCTTCGCCATCTAGAAACTCTTCAATCACCACTCGGCTACCCGCTTCACCAAAAGCATTGCCAGAAAGCATATCACGCACAGCCTCTTCCGCTTCCTGCAATGTCATTGCAACGATTACGCCTTTGCCCGCCGCCAAACCATCCGCTTTTACGACAATTGGCGCACCTTTCTCACGCAAGTACGTCAATGCAGGTTCTACTTCGGTGAAGTTTTGATATTCTGCCGTTGGGATTTTATGACGAGCGAGGAAATCTTTGGTAAATGCTTTTGAACCTTCCAATTGCGCAGCCGCTTGAGTTGGGCCAAAAATTTTCAATCCAGCAGCCCGAAATGCATCAACTACCCCAATCACTAATGGTGCTTCAGGGCCAACAATGGTTAATCTAATTTGTTTATCTTGAGCAAATTTCACTAAGGCAGGGATATCTGTTGCAGCAATATTCACGTTTTCTACTTTGTGTTCTAATGCAGTACCCGCGTTGCCTGGTGCGACGAAAACTTTGTCCGCTAATGGAGATTGTGCAGCTTTCCAAGCCAAGGCGTGTTCACGACCGCCATTTCCGATGATGAGGATGTTCATGTTATAGTCCTTGCGTATGCCTAATTTAAAAAAGTGCGGCTATTTTTTCCTGTAATTCCCCCCTCTTTTGTAAAGAGGGGGCTAGGGGGAGATTTAAACGATATTGAATTTAGTATGAGCTTGAAATCACTTCTGCCAAATCTCCCCTTCCCCTCTTTGCTAAAGAGGGGGATAGTTAGATAAATTAATGTCTAAAATGACGCATTCCAGTTAATACCATCACCATATTATGTTCATCCGCTGCGTCAATGACTTCTTGATCGCGCATTGAACCACCCGGATGGATAACACATTGAATCCCTACTTTCGCCGCCGCATCAATACCGTCACGGAATGGGAAAAACGCATCAGATGCCATTACACAACCGGCTACGGTTAAACCTTCATCCTGCGCTTTAATACCCGCAATCTTCGCAGAATATACGCGGCTCATTTGGCCAGCACCGATGCCAATAGTTTGATTATCTTTAGCATAAACAATGGCATTAGATTTCACAAATTTTGCTACTTTCCAGCAGAACAGTAAGTCTTTTAGTTCTTGTTCAGTTGGCTGACGTTTACTTACCACTTTTAAATCATCCACACCAACCATGCCTAAATCCGCATCTTGTACTAATAAACCACCGTTTACACGTTTAAAATCTAGACGTTCAGAACGTGAAGTCCATTCACCACATTCAAGCAAACGAACATTTTTCTTACGTTTCACCACTTCTTGCGCTTCAGCTGATACTTTCGGTGCAATAATCACTTCAACAAATTGACGTTCCACGATTTCATTCGCAGTTTTTTCGTCTAATTCACGATTGAAAGCAATAATGCCGCCAAATGCAGAAGTTGGATCGGTTTGGTAAGCACGGTTGTAGGCGTCTAAAATATCTTTACCTAAAGCCACACCGCATGGATTCGCATGTTTAACGATCACACAAGCCGGCTCATCAAATTCTTTCACGCATTCAAGTGCTGCATCGGTGTCAGCAATATTATTGTAAGACAAGGCTTTACCTTGTAATTGATGAGCGGTGGCTACGCTCGCTTCTTTCACATTTAAATCAACGTAGAAAGCCGCATTTTGATGAGAGTTTTCACCGTAACGCATGGTTTGTTTACGCACAAAGTTAAGGTTTAAAGTACGTGGGAATTGACCGCACTTCGCACTCGCGTCTTCTTCCTCTGCTACATGATACGGTTTCACCATTTGTCCAAAGTAGTTAGCAATCATAGAATCATATTGAGCGGTATGTTCAAATGCTTTAATCGCAAGGTCAAAACGAGTTTCAAGTGTTAGGCTGTTGTGGTGTTTATCCATTTCAGCAAGAATGTTGTTAAAATCATGATTATTCACCACGATCGCCACATCTTTGTGGTTTTTCGCTGCAGAACGCACCATGGTTGGTCCGCCGATATCGATATTTTCTACCGCGTCTTCTAACGTACAATTTGGCTTCGCTACTGTTGCGGCAAATGGATATAAATTCACAACGACCATATCAATGCCTTCAATGCCATGTTGCTGCATGATAACGTCATCTGTACCACGACGACCAAGAATACCGCCATGTACTTTTGGATGTAAGGTTTTCACACGACCGTCCATCATTTCTGGGAATCCCGTATAATCAGACACTTCTGTCACCGGTAAACCATGTTGCTCCAATAATTTTGCGGTACCGCCTGTGGAAAGTAGTTTTACACCACGCTGTACTAAGCCTTGAGCAAATTCTACGATACCGGTTTTATCAGAAACACTCAGTAAAGCCTGACGAATTGGACGATCTGTCATTACATTTTCCTTTCATTAAATGGTTAAAAATAAGCGGGGGGAATTATAGCGCAAACGTTTGCGTTTATATAGAAAAAATTTTTCTGGTAAGCTCACTTAAAAGTGCGGTGATTTATTTAATCTATTTTAAAAACAAAAAGGCCCGCGAAATGCGGGCAACAAATGAATGAGATAATTGATTAACGTTTGCGATTGTCTAGAGAAAATGCGCCAGCACCCGCAAACACAAAATAGAAGAACACGAGAGAGTAAAGTAAAGCAAGTTCACCACCGTTCGCGATTGGGAAAAATAAATTCCCTTTACCTGCAGCGTGCATAAAGAAATACGCATAAGCCATTTGACCTGAAAGGATAAATGCCGCAGGACGAACAAATAAACCCAAAATTAATAGGATTGAACCAACAATCTCGATTACTCCACCAACAATCATCAGTGGATCGCCCACTGCGCCGTTACCGCCCGTCATCGAAATTGGGAATTCCCAGAATTTCGCTGTGCCGTGTAAGATAAACATATACGCAGCGACGATACGTAATAAAGCTAAAACATACGGAGCGTATTTTTCTAAGTTTTTCATAAAGTTTTCCTAATAAAAAATAAAAAGTGGTTTGAGAACGGGGCGTATACTAATGATTAACTCAAAGCCAAACAATACCTCAAATCGAAAAGGACTTTTTACTATTAGGAAATAATCTTACACTTTGCTGATTTTCTGAATCCATTGTAAAAACTCAACTGGCGGCATGAATCCGTTAACACGACTCCCTTCTATTTCTTTTCCATCTCGGTTAAAGAATAAAATCGTCGGTAAACCTAACACTTTATATTTTGTCATTAAAGCGCGGTTTTCTTCGGAGTTTTTCGTCATATCCACTTGAAGGAGCAACATATCAGAAAAAGCTTTTTGTACACTTGGATCACTAAATGTTTCTTTTTCAAACTCTTTACAAGCCACACACCAATCCGCATAAAGATCAAGCATCACAAGTGATTTGTTATTTTCAGCAAGTGCTTGTTGCAATTCAGCTTCGCTTTTCACTTTCTTAAATTCAACATGAGAAACAGCTTTATTTCCGACCGCACTTGGTGTTGAGGCTTCGCCCCAAACCCAAGTTTGAAGCGGTTTAACACTAATCATTGCCGCGACTAAAAAGAGAATTCGGAATACCCAACCTGTACCATTTTTCGGCATTTGGAAAGCAAACCAAATGAAAAATGCGGTACCGAGCATCGCCCATAATCTTGGTGTCCATTCATCCGGCAAAATACGAGAAATTAAGAATACCGGTAATGCGAGCATCACAAAGCCAAAGAGCTTTTTGACCGTTTCCATCCACATGCCTGATTTAGGCAGGATTTTATTCCCAAATAAAGTGATTAAAATCAGCGGTACGCCCATGCCCAACGCGAGCAAATAAAGCGTGATCGCACCTGTAAACAAATCCCCACTCTGCGCCACATAAAGCAAGGCGCCAGAAAGCGGTGCTGATGTGCAAGGTGAAGCCACAAGTCCCGCAATCATGCCCATTAAGAACACGCCACCAAAAGCACCGGCTTTTTGCTGTTGGCTAAGTAAAGAGAGTTTTGTTTGTAAAGAGCTTGGGAGCTGTAAGGTAAATACGCCAAACATCGACAATGCTAACAAGACAAAGATAATTGATAGACCAATCATCACATAAGGATGTTGCAAAGCCACTTGGAATGGTAAACCAATTGCAGCCACAACCAAGCCTAATAAGGTGTAAGTCACCGCCATCCCCTGCACATACACAAAACTTAATGCAAAAGCGCGCCACATATTAGGGCGTTGATTTTGACCAATAACAATCGCTGAAAGCAGTGGTAGCATTGGCAATACACAAGGGGTAAAGGCCAAACCTAATCCTAACAAGAAGAAACCAAATACAGCATATTTGCTGTTAAATAAACTTTCCGCTAAACGGTCTTGTTCTGCTTTGGGTTGTGCTGAAAGTGCGGTCGAGTTTTCCGATGTTTTTTCAGTATTAGCGACCTGTGCAATAGACAAATCTGCCACTTTAATTTCTTTCACTTCAGGCGGATAACAAAAGCCCTCAGTACAACCTTGGTAAGTAATCTCAACCACATCTTCTGCTTTTAATGGCGGCTGACTCGCTTTAAAAATAGCTTGCACAGGCTTTTTGAAAATCTTCATTGAGCCGAAATAAGGATCGTTATAATCTTCGGGTGAAATAGAAAATGTAGGTAAATCAAATGATGAATTTTCTTCTTGATTGAGCTTCACGGAAATTTTCTCTTGATAGAGATAATACCCTTCTGCAATCGACCAATTGACGATCACATTTTCTTGATTCTCGCTTTTCGCAGCTGAAAATTGAAAAGCTTCATCCACAGGTAAGAAAGCCGGTTTCTTATCAAAAAGACCGGCTTGAGTGGAAAGTGCGGTAAAAATAAAAAATAAAAAAAGAAGAATTCGCTTCATCATAAAGTTCCAACTATTGTTCCTGCTAAAATTCTAGCATAGATAAGCAGAATGTTAATAATTTATGACTTAGATCATAAAATTAAATGTAATTTAAACAATGACTGCACTTTTCTGTTGTTACAGCAATGTTACAATTATAGAATACGCTCATAATAAAATATAACAAGGAGCAATGAATGGCTACCCCAAAAATTCTCATCGTGGAAGATGAAGCGGTAACCCGTAATACGTTAAAAGGAATTTTTGAAGCTGAGGGCTATGAGGTATTACAAGCACAAGATGGTGCGGAAATGTATCGTCAGTTAAACTCAGAAACGGTCAATCTCATCGTATTAGATATTAACTTACCCGGTAAAAATGGTTTATTACTGGGGCGTGAATTACGTGAGAAAGCTGCAATTCCATTAATCTTCCTCACGGGGCGAGATAACGAGGTCGATAAAATTTTAGGCTTGGAAATTGGGGCAGATGATTATCTCACTAAGCCATTTAACCCAAGAGAACTCACCATTCGTGCACGAAATTTATTGCATCGCACCATGACACTAAATGGCAAAGAAACCCATTTACAACGTGAGAACTATCGTTTTAATGGGTGGACACTGGATTTAAATAGCCATAATTTAATCACACCTGAAGGCGTTGAATTTAAACTGCCTCGTAGTGAATTCCGTGCCATGTTGCATTTCTGCGAAAACCCTGGCAAATTGCAAACTCGTGAAGAATTATTGCTAAAAATGACAGGACGTGAATTAAAACCACAAGATCGTACTGTGGATGTAACAATTCGTCGTATTCGAAAACATTTTGAAGATCATCCTAATACCCCAGAAATCATTGCTACCGTGCATGGTGAAGGCTATCGTTTCTGTGGTGAATTAGAAGAGTAATCGATCATTAAGTAATAAAAGGCTGAGTCAAATCAGCCTTTTGTTTTTTGCTATCCACGGCGAGATTCGGTAAAATCAACGCCAATTTACGATTAATAAACAACGGATAACAATGACCAAGAAAAAAGTCAAAGTCGGCTCCAACACCATTGCGTTAAATAAACGAGCTCGACACGAATATTTTATTGAAGATGAAATTGAAGCCGGCCTTGAATTACAAGGTTGGGAAGTAAAATCAATGCGCGCAGGTAAAGCCAATATCAGCGACAGCTACATCATTTTTAAAAACGGTGAAGCCTATTTATTTGGCGCAACCATTCAACCATTAAGCTTGGCCTCTACCCACGTGGTTTGCGATCCGACGCGTACACGTAAGCTTTTATTGAATAAACGTGAACTGGATAATCTTTTCGGTAAATCAAGCCGTGATGGTTTTACCATTGTTGCCCTTTCTCTTTATTGGAAAGGCGCTTGGGCAAAGATCAAAATCGGTCTTGCGAAAGGTAAAAAACAACATGATAAACGTGATGATATTAAAGAGCGTGAATGGAAAGTGGCGAAAGAGCGTATTATGAAAAATGCACATCGTGGATAACGCTCCCTCCAAACTGACAAAATGCCTTTCAACCGAAAGGCATTTTTCTTTTTCTCAATATGAAAAAAATTCTCATAGCTATGAATAAAATTATATTGATAATCATTCTCTTTTGAATTAGTATCTTCGCCCAATTCTTTTCGTTATATAAGGAGCTCTAATGAAAAAAGGCATTCACCCTGAAAATTATCGTACCGTTTTATTTTACGATTCCAATGCAAAACAAGGCTTTCTCATCCGTTCTTGTGCTAAAACCAACAACACCATGAAATGGGAAGATGGTAATGAATACCCTGTATTTATGTGCGATACCTCATCTGCTTCTCACCCATTTTATACCGGTAAAACTCGTCAAATTGGTAACGAAGGTCGTGCAAGTGAATTTGCAAGCCGTTACGGTAAATTTGGCGCATTTAAATCAAAATAGGAATGTTCAATGAAAGTATTATCTTCACTCAAAAGCGCAAAAAACCGTCCTGGCTGCAAAATTGTTCGTCGCCACGGTGTCGTCTATGTCATTTCGAAAACCAACCCTCGCTTTAAAGCGCGTCAAGGTGGAAAAAAGAAAGGTTAACCCCAATAAAAAAAAGAGCGGTCAAATTTCCGCTCTTTTTTCATTTAGGCATTAAGGTTTATAAATAAACTCAACACCCTCTTCATCTTCTTCATCCCAATCATCCCAGTCGTCATCTTCATCATCAAATTGATGTTCAGCGAGCTGTTCTTGATGGTAGTCTTCCCATTTGAATTTGACTTCTTCTGGTTTATTTTCTTCTACTTCCGCATCACGTGGATTCGCTTCAATGAAATCCATAATATCACGACAAAGTGGTGGCACATTTTTACCGGTTGCGGCAGAAATAAGGTGATAGCCTTCTTCCCAACCAAGACGTTCGGTAATCTCTTGTGCTCGTTCATGCGCCTCTTCTTCTGTCATCGTATCAATTTTATTGAAGACTAACCAACGCGGTTTATCTGCCAATTTTTCGCTATATTGGAATAATTCTGACTCGATGATCGCAATATTATCAGCAGGATCGGATTCATCAATTGGGTTAATATCCACTAAATGAATTAACACTCGACAACGTTCCAAGTGTTTTAAGAAACGAATTCCTAAACCTGCACCATCTGATGCGCCTTCAATCAATCCAGGAATATCTGCCACTACAAAGCTATGGCTCTCATCCACTTTCACTACACCTAAACTTGGCACTAAAGTGGTAAATGGATAATCAGCGACTTTTGGTTTTGCGGCTGAAACGGCACGAATAAAGGTGGATTTACCTGCATTCGGTAAACCTAACATCCCGACGTCCGCAAGAAGCATTAATTCTAATAATAAATCGCGTTTTTCACCTGGTGTACCCATGGTTTTTTGGCGAGGTGCACGGTTCACTGAAGATTTGAAACGTGTGTTCCCTAAACCATGATAACCGCCTTTCGCCACTAACATTTTGGCGCCATGCTTTGTTAAATCGCCAAGCACTTCTTTGGTATCATTATCAATTGCACGCGTTCCCACCGGCACACGTAATGTAATATCCTTACCACGGCGACCTGTACAATCTGAACTATGGCCATTCTCACCGCGCTCAGCTGCAAAACGTTTCGTAAAACGATAATCGATCAAGGTATTTAAGTTTTCGTCTGCAACCAAATAAACATCACCGCCATCACCGCCATCACCGCCATCAGGGCCACCTTTGGGGATAAATTTTTCACGGCGGAAACTTACACAACCGTTTCCACCATCCCCTGCTTCCACACGAATCAGGGCTTCATCAATAAATTTCATAAAAACTCTCCAATATTTAACCGCACTTTACTTTGATTGCGGTAATAACTTATGTCCGATTGCCGACAAAATTGCTCCGCATACTACAACAAACGCCCCGATATAGCTAATCATATTTAATTCTGGCGCGGCAAAATTCTCAGGGCTTACATAATGCGCAAGATGAGCAAATAAAATGGTAAATAGTGGCACTAAGGTTATCACAACGCTTACTTTAGAAACCTCCCAGCGATTAAGGGCTTCGGCATAGGCACCATAACCAAATAAGGTATTTAAGCAACAATAAACTAAACAACCAAATGCTAACGGACTGAGCTCTCTCACTTGGGAAAATTCAGCAACAGGCGTAAATACCAAAAGACAACCGAAATAAATCATTAATAAAATTTGTGGTGAACTAAAACGGCGAAGCATTAATTTCTGTGCCATACCATAAGCAACCCAAATTAACGAACCTGCCAGACTTAATAATACGCCCGTTAAATAGCGGCTTTCTCCTTGAAACCCACCTAGCTTATCATTGAAGAAAAGCACTAACCCTACAAGTAATAAGACTAAACCTATTTTTTGGTGTAATCCGAGCTTTTCTTTAAAGACAAAAAGACCACAAATCAACATGCCAAAAGAGGAAAAGTGAATAAAAATTTGAGCCGAAGAAGGATCGATAAAATTAAGTGAGCTATTAAATAAGAAGAAGTTGCCAGACAACCCTATGACACCAATTACTACCAACCAAATAAATTGACCACCTTTCAAAAATTGTGGCAATTTTTTCTTATAAGCAAGCAAAATAAAGAGTGCTAGAAATGCCACAATAAATCGATACCATACGATCGTTTGTGGCGTCATCACGGATAAAACCTGTTTTAACGCAATAGGTAAAGATCCCCATGCCATCG
>NZ_CAJLNI010000002.1 GCF_905207935.1 uncultured Haemophilus sp. | reverse complement strand
GTGCTGCCGTAAGGAACTTTGGGTGGAATGCCAATGCCCTCAATAATGTCATTTCGGCACCAATTCGACGATTTGGTGCGGAGGCCAATTCTTTTCGACCTGATACAATCACTTGATAGAAAAATTGTACGTCTTCCGGTGAAATATGTTTAGCCAGAAAACCGAGATGATCGTTTTCGTCCGTAGCATTTTTAGCGAGCAACTGCATTAAGGCAATTTGATGCAATTTCTCTGCTGTTTCTGCCAATAACTCATCCCAATCGCCCGCTTTTTCAGCCACTGTTTGGATTGTTTTCATTAAACGCTCACCGTTACCTTGATGTAAGGCGTAAATGATTTCAATCGGCTGATCTTCATCTAACAGCCCAAGCATGGTATTCACCACATCAGTGGAAACTTTACCATTTCCCATGGCTATCGCTTGATCCGTTAAACTTAAGCTATCACGAATACTACCCTGTGCCGCTTTGGCTAATTTATCTAGTGCTGGCGCATCAAAAGGAATATTTTCGGCAGTAAGCACGCGATTAAGATGCGCTGAAATTTGCGGTTCATCTAATGCTTTAAGATGAAATTGCATACAACGGGATAAAATCGTAATCGGTAATTTTTGAGGATCCGTTGTAGCCAATAAGAATTTCACATATTCAGGTGGTTCTTCCAAGGTTTTTAACAACGCATTGAAAGAATGGCGAGAAAGCATATGGACTTCATCGATAAGATAGACTTTATAACGCCCTACTACCGGCTTATATTGCACATTGTCTAACAGCTCACGCGTATCTTCTACTTTAGTACGAGAAGCCGCATCGATTTCAATTAAATCAATAAAGTTGCCAGCTTCGATCGCTTTGCAGTTTTCACATTCACCACAAGGATCGGCAGTAATACCGTTTACACAATTCAAGCCTTTCGCAAATAAACGAGCAATGGAGGTTTTACCTACGCCACGAGTGCCGGAAAATAAATAAGCATGATGTAAACGGTTTTCTTTTAAACCGTTTTCCAAAGCAGTGAGCACATGGCTTTGCCCCACTACTTCAGAAAAGTTTTTTGGTCGCCATTTTCTGGCTAAAACTTGGTAGCTCATTGCATCTCTTTAAAAATTAATGGCCTTCAAAATTGACTAAGGTGTAGCAATCAATGCCTAAATCACGTAAGCGTTTTTCGCCCCCTAAATCTGGCAAATTAATTACAAAGGCAGCATGTTTCACTTCACCACCTAAACGTTGAACTAATTTCATGGTGGCTTCAACTGTACCACCCGTTGCTAACAAGTCATCAATGATTAACACATTATCACCTTGAGAAATGGCATCAGTGTGCAATTCAAGGGTGTCTTGACCGTATTCTAACTGATAAGACTGTGCAATCACTTCACGAGGTAATTTGCCCGGTTTACGAACGGGGATAAATGGCAAGCCTAATGCTAATGCAACTGGCGCACCAAAAATAAATCCACGAGACTCAGTACCAATTACTTTTGTGAGTCCTTGATCTTTATACTTTTCAACGATCAAATCGATTGTGGCTTTGAAAGCCGCAGGCACTTCGAGTAAGCTCGTGATATCACGGAAAATGATGCCTTCTTTTGGATGATTTGGGATAGATTTGATAGAAGATTTGATTAATTCAAGTTGTTTGTTCATAAATAATTGCTCAAAAAAGAGTAAGAAAAAATCCTGTTTTTAGGCTCGCATTCTAGCATATAAAAATACAAAAGTGCGGTGAATTTTGACCGCACTTTTGTAAATAAAATGAATTAATCTGGGTAAATATCTTCCCCGTCTTTTCGAGTACGAAGAAGCTGTAAAATCCAGACATATTGTTCGGGGGTTGGTGTAACAAAATATTCAATTTCCTCGTTCATCGCACGAGCTGATTGCTCAGGATCGTCGCTTAATTGCATAGGTGGGCGAATTTCCATTTCATACTTGCCATTCTTAGCGTTATAGCGTGGAAACATTGGAATAACCACCGCTTTTGCCAATTTCGCCATTTTGTTTAACCCAGGAAGTGTGGCTTTATAAGTGGCAAAGAAATCTACGAAGACACTTTGCTCGGCACCAAAATCCTCATCTGGAAGATAGTATCCCATTTGACCTTGCTTGATGTGCGCTAAAAATGGCTTAATCCCATTTTGGCGAGCATGCATTTTCCCGCCAAAACGCTGACGAGCTAAAGTCCATAACCAATCTACTAATGGATTTCGGTGCGGGTTATACATTGATGTCATCGGCATACCGTGTGTATGCAAAATAATGCCAGAGGCATCAATCGCCCAACCATGTGGCACCATCAAAATGATGTTATGCCCTTCGGCTTTCGCTTGCTTGATATGCTCAAGGCCAATGAATTCACTACGTTTTTGTAAATGTTTTTTAGAACGAATGGCAATTTCGCCAATACCAAGCATTACTTGTGCGACAGTCACAAACATCTCTTCAATTACTTTGTTACGTTTCTCATCTGTCCAATCTGGGAAACAGAGTTTCAAATTAATTTCTGCACGAATACGTGGTTTACCAATTTTTTTCGCGAGTGCACGAGCCAGTTTCTCGGCCATTTTATCGCGTAAACGAAACGGCACAAAAGCGAGTAACAAAAGCACAAAAATACCAAGCCAAATACCCCAATTTTTCGGGTGCAAATATGACCATGAAAAATGTGGCTCATAGCCCGTTCGTGCCGTAATACGTAATTTTTTCTGAGAATCTGTCATAATCAATTGTTAAAAATGAAACCAACCTTGATCATACGCCATTTTTATCGTCATGATAAATGACATAATCACCACCATCGGTCTGATCAGTTGTTTGCCTTTTGCCATCACCATTTTAGCACCTAAATTTGCACCTATCAGGCTTCCTGCCATCATCACTAAACCGACAGTCCAAATCACATGACCACCAATTAGGAAGAAAATTAATGAGGCTAAATTTGAGGTTAAATTCATGACTTTAGCATGCGCCGTCGCTTTAGTGAGGTTAAATCCTAGTAAGGTCACACAAGCTAGATTCATTAATGAACCCGTCCCCGGCCCAAAAAAGCCGTCATAAAAACCTAAAAGTGAACCAAAACATAACGCAAAAACACCGTAAGAAATTCGTTGTTTTCGATCACTTTCGCCCAATTTAGGTGTAAATAAAAAGTATAAGCCAATGGCTAAAATGAGAAATGGGAGCCCCTTCTTAATCAATGACGCATCTAAACTTTGAATAAGCAAGGTACCAATCACCGAGCCGATAAAAATCACCAGTAAGATGAAAGAAAACTCCGATAAATTGACCGCTCTTTTACGCAAAAAGTAAATACTTGCCGACAACGCGCCACCGAATGCTTGTAATTTATTGGTGCCTAATGCCATTGCAGGTGGCATACCTGTCATTAATAAGGCAGGGATTGTAATTAAGCCTCCGCCACCTGCTATTGCATCAATAAATGCGGCAATAAAGGCAGCAGCAAAAAGCATGGCTAATATATCAATCCCCAACTCCATTGTTTAACTCCTACTCTAACCATTCACTACTATTTGGCGAGCTCAACACCTGTTGGCATAAAAACGGCTCTGGTGGTGTTACTTTTGGTTTAGAAGCGCCTGAACCTGGTTTTGCAGGTTCAAACCAAGAATAAAGTTCATCGCCACAACCATCACCTGCTGGTACCGGTGCTTGATCTTCACAATAAGCAGCATCTTTCGGGCAAGCAATGCGAACGTGGAAGTGTGAATCATGCCCAAACCATGGACGAATTTTGTGTAACCAAGCACGATCATCACCCGCAGTCTGACAAAGTTTTAATTTAATCGCTGGGTTCACAAAAATACGGGTCACTTTGGGATCTTGCGCTGCCAATTTAATTAACGTTGCATGATTGTTATTCCATACATTTTCATCAACACGTTGTGTCTGGCGATTCACCACGAGCAAGCCTTTTCCATCAGAATTTAACGCTTCGCTGTCTGTCATGGTACCCATGCGCAACCAAATATCCGCGTCTAATCCCATTTGATGACTTGCATGGCCCGTTAAAAAGCGACCACCACCTGGCATAGCAATATCCCCAACTAACATCGTTGGTAAGCCTGCTGACTTCGCTTTTTGTCCAAGACGCTGTAAGTAGGCAATCATATCCGGATGACCATAATAGCGGTTTTTATTCATACGAATGACTTGATAGCCCTCACCTTTATAAGGCAAAGGTTCAGCACCAATAATACAACCATTCGAATAGCTACCAATTGGGTTCGCTTTACCATCTGTTGCAGGAATTGGACGTTTAATTCGTTGCCAGTCTTGTGGTGAGGCTGTTGTTTGTAACGAGAAAAAAACACTCCCTAAAACGACCGCACTTGAAAGTAATTTTGCTAAAGATTTATTCATAAGATTTCCTAAAATAAGTTGATTTCTCTTCAATAAAAGAGCATAAGAAGCTTAATTTAAAATAGTTATTTACACTGCGCCTTAAAACGCAATAAATGGTCGAGTAACACAATTGCAACCATTGCCTCCGCAATGGGTACTGCACGAATACCTACACAAGGATCATGACGACCTTTTGTCACCACTTCCACGGGTTCTCCCGCTAAATTAATAGAGCGTCCAGAAATGGTAATACTGGATGTTGGTTTTAGTGCAATGGTCGCAATAATTGGCTGACCTGAGCTAATGCCCCCTAAAATACCGCCAGCATGGTTGCTTTCAAAACCATTTGGTGTCATTTCATCACGATGTTGACTGCCACGCTGTTCAACTACAGCAAAACCATCGCCAATCTCTACACCTTTAACGGCATTAATCCCCATTAAAGCATGGGCTAAATCAGCATCAAGTCGATCAAAAACGGGCTCGCCTAAACCAACAGGGACATTCTCTGCAATCACGGTTAGTTTTGCCCCTATCGAATCGCCTTCTTTTTTCAATTCACGGATTAATTCATCAAATTTTTCAACCGCACTTTCATCCGGGCAGAAAAATGGATTGCTATTCACTTTATCCCAATCAATTTTGCCGACAGTCTGTGGTGCAATCTTCACTTCGCCAATTTGACTCAAAAAGCCACGGACTTCAATGCCAAACTGCTCACGTAAATATTTCTTTGCAATCGCTCCCGCAGCAACGCGCATAGCGGTTTCACGCGCAGAAGAGCGTCCACCACCGCGATAATCACGAATACCGTATTTTTGTTGATAGGTAAAATCCGCATGTCCAGGACGGAAACGATCTTTGATATCGCCATAATCTTGTGAACGCTGATCACCATTTTTAATGATCATTCCAATGCTGGTACCCGTTGTTTTACCTTCAAATACGCCAGATAAAATCTGTACTTCATCGTCTTCACGACGTGGTGTGGTATAACGTGATGTACCCGGTTTACGACGATCTAAATCAGGTTGAATATCGGCTTCCGATAATTCAAGATTCGGCGGTACGCCATCTACGATACAGCCTAATGCAATACCATGTGACTCCCCAAAGGTCGTCACACGAAAAAGTTGTCCGATAGTATTCCCTGCCATATTCTCTCTCTTTAATTAATGATTTTTGGCTAATTTTGCCACATCAATAAATGGAATTTCTTCACCCGTATCTTTATTCTTGATAAAGATATCTAATTGATTGAATGCAATATCAATATTATTTTCTGCAAATAGCTCATTCACGCGACGGTTGAGCGCATCAAGCGTATCATTTCGCTCAGACACTTGCCCAACATGAACACGTAGTTCATGATCTAATGTGCTTGCACCAAAGGTTAAAAATAGCACTCTTGGTTCCGGATCTTTTAAGACGCTTGGTTGCTCGTGTGCGGCTTGCAATAATAAGCGTCTCACCAACTCTAAATCTGAACCATACGCCACGCCAACAGACACCACTAAACGAGTAACGGTACTAGATAATGCCCAGTTAGTTACTTGTCCGGTTACAAAAGATTTATTGGGCACAATCACTTCTTTTCGATCCGGATCGATCATCGTAATGGCACGAATACGGAATTTCGCCACCGTACCTGTCACACCATTAATTGTCACGGTATCGCCCACACGAATTGGACGCTCAAATAATAAAATGATGCCAGAAACAAAGTTCGCAAAAATTTCCTGCACACCAAAACCGAGACCAACGGAAAGGGCGGCAAATAACCATTGTAATTTAGACCATGACATCCCAAGCGTCGAAAATGCCCATGCGCCACCAACTGCAACCAAGATATAGGTTAATAATTTTGTAATGGTATAAGGCGTACCTGGTGAAAGTTTCACTCGAGAGAAGATTAATACTTCTAAAATACCTGGAATGTTACGCACTAAAATATAGGTAATCACAACAATGATTAACGCAACAATCAAGTTAAAGAGTGAAATCGTTTCTGTCACCACGCCCGCTTCAGTCGTTGAGGTTTGTTGCCACAAGGTAATATCACGCAAATAACTTACAACCGTAACTAAATCTGACCAGACATAATAGAAGATGGCAAAAAGTGCGGTCCAAATAAAGAGATCGGCAAAACGTAGTAACTGGCTCCGTACTTCATTTAAGGCTAATCCCTCTTCTTGTTCGGTAATCACGACCACATCATCAGAGGCTGAAGTATCACTTGAATCTTGTTGTTTTTGCTGACGTTTTTCTTGTAAACGTCGATAAGCTAAACGTCTTGATGCAACCGTAATACCACGATAAATAGTATGACGCACCAACGACCACACCACCCATGCAATGTAGGTATTAATAATATGCGTAATTAAATTTAAGGCGGTGTAATAATAGCCTAAAGCAACTAGTGCAATTAAAATAACAGGGACCAATTGCAATAAAACGCGCATAATTTTTAAAAGCGTTCTATCACGCTGATCCGTTACGCTTGAATTCAACGATTTTTCTGTGCGAACAAAACGTGGCGCAATAATCACAATACAGAAAAGCAAGGCAACAATCGTATTAATTTCGCCGAGGACGTCATTGGCTAAACCTGTATCCATGACATTACTGAAAATTGACGTATTCAGTAATAACACAACGGAAACAATGATACGTTTTGTGACGTCTTGCAAAGCAGCCGCGCTCTCTTTAGAAAAACCGAAATGGCGGACTAAAATACCATTCGGACGAAGAATAGCTAAGATAAAACTAAAGAACCACCAATAGCCCGCCATACTGAGCGACCACTCCCAAAACTCTTGTGGATTTTTCACAAAGAAAAAGCCTAAAAGTTGGCAAGCCGCTAAGAACCAAAGGGTGCCAGATAACGATAAAAGCGCCGTATAAAATAATGCAAGTGGCGTATGCCATTGGCTGTCAGAACGAAGCCTATTAATTTCGCCATTAATCACAGCTATGCGTTGTTTAATCGATTCTTTAAATTTGAAAATCAATCCACCAATCACAAACAAAATAAAGACATAAGTGAGTAAATACGGCAAATTATCAAAATTTGTCGGGAAGCCAATTTTCTTTCCAATGCCATCAAATTGTGCCTTGAGTGACATTGGCAGTTTTTTGAACCAATCTAAATTAATTGGATTGTTACTTTTTACCCAAAAACTTTGTTGATCGAGTTTAGACTGAATTTGATCACTGATTTGAGTAATCTGCTGTTGGGTTAACTCTAAGGAAATCGCTAAGTTCAATTGATTATTCAATGATTTAATCAAATCAGAGGCAACTTTACGACGTTCAGTGAGCAAATTGGTTAATTGTGTTTTTTCTGCAGGTGTAAACGATTTGTTTTCATTCTGCTCTATTTTACTGATGTAAGCATCAATATCATAAAGTTCATTACGTTTCTGTGTTATATCAAAGATTTGTACACGTAAATCCGCAATTTGTTTTGAAAGCCCTTGAATATTTAAATTAGTCGGTAATTTTTGTTTTTGTTGCTGAATAATGCGCGAAAGTACCAACGTGCCTTGTAACGCACTAATTTGCTCATCAATGGTACGTTGCGTCTGCGTTAAGTTATCCAATACATTTCGCATGCGTAGTTCATCTTGCGTTAATGTATTGGTTTTCTCTGTTTGCTCAAGTAAATATTGGCTAAGTTGCGAATTCAAATCCAACTCTTTCTGGATCAATGGTTTTTGCTCAACACTTTGATTTTGCTGTTGTGCTTGCTCAACTTGGTTTTGTGTTTTAGCCAAATTCTTTTGATTAATCACTTCTTGAATAGCGGCAATTTGTTGCTGCAATGCTTGAACACGCGTATTCAACAGTTCATATCGGCTTTGATAAAGCATCGTCAACTGATCGCTATTTTTTAATAACACTTGATTATAGATATTTTTTAGCTCAATCAATTGCAACTCAAGTTGAATTTGCTGTTTTAATAGCGAACTGGTTGTTGGGTCAGCCAATTTCTGATTCAATTCTTGCGTACGTTTAACATTATCTGTCAAGGCTGTTTGAGCACGTTCAGACACAGAACTCTGCCCTGCAAGCTGTGTATTTACGGCACTTAATGCAGATTGTGCATCCTGTTGCTGATTGGTCAGTTTCTCAAGCTGCGCCTGCAAATTCGCTAAACTTTGTGAAGTATAATCCGTGTTATTTGGTGAGCTTAGCTGTTTTTTAAGATTTTGAAGATCAGCATTATTCTTCTGAATTTCAGAATCCGCATTAATAAGCGTATCTTGCAAATCGTTATTATTTTTTTGTTGAGTTTGAATTTGTTGCAAGAGATCAAGCGAAGCCTGGATAGTGGCTACTTTACTTGTTTTTTCCTCACCATCCGGTAATTTTTGTGCTTCTGCCAATTCACTTTTCAGTATTTTTTCAGTTGGTAAATCAGCATTATTCTCTGCCCAAACAGGCTGAGAAAGCGCAAGTGTAAAAACAAATGAAAGACCAAGTGCGGTCAAAAAACGAGAGATATTTTTCATTAAATCGACTTTCCTATTGTTGCAACAGCCAATCGGCGAGTGCTTTGCGAGAAATCTTAATTGCCCCTTGGATTAAATCCTGTGGGAGTTCATAGTAGGCAACGGGTTGCTTGAATCGTTCCAATCGCCCTTGTAAAAAAACGTTGAGAGATTCGACCGCACTTTCATTAAACGGCATATGAAATTCCACCAATGCCACTGGGCGTTGACCAAATTCCTCATCATGTTTAGGTAAAACAAAGACTTGTTTTACTAAATCTGATTGTGCAATCACCTTTTCAATTTCTTCCGGCTGAATATTTTCACCACCGGAAATAAACATATTATCCAATCGGCCTTGGATGACTAATTCGTTATCGAGCCATTGACCTTTATCTTTGGTTTGGAACCAACCTTCAGCATTAGTAAGCGGATCAACACACCCATTGCGCCAATATCCCATGGCAAGTCCCGCTCCTTTTAGCCAAACTTCTTCATTCACTAACTTGAACGCTCGGCCAAGTAGAGGTTGACCTACACCAACTTTTCCATCTGATTGTTTCGCGAATACGGTAGAAGCCATTTCTGTCATACCATAGCCTGAATAGCTTCGAATACCTAACTCACTTAATACTTGGGTTAATTTTACAGGAATTTGTGTCCCACCTAATAACACGGCTTGTGTTTGAATAGGTTGAGGATACTCTACCAAATAATCAAACCAACGTTGTAATTGCGTTGGCACGAGAGAAACATGAGAAACCTCACCAATAGATTGATAAAAATCTTCTTTCGGTAAAACTAAGGTAGCACCTGCGTAAAGCCAACGCCACACAATGCCTTGTCCGGAAACATGATAAAGCGGCAAAGAAAGTAGCCAAGATTGATCTTTGCCAAAATTCATTAAGGCACAAACGCCTTCCGCATTAGCTAAATGAGCAGACACATTATGCACCACCGCTTTAGGCAAACCAGTCGAACCTGATGTTAGCGTCATTGTGGCCGCTTTTGTAAAATTCGCTTTATGTTCGGGTAATGCTTCAGCTGCTAAATAATGAATATCTTCGGTTTGATAACAAAAATCCACGCCATATACTTGGCACAATTCTGCTCTTTTTTCTTGAGGAAATGCAGGGTTAATACCTAAAATTTTTGCACCTAGCTGAATAACGGCTAAATAAAGAAATAAGATCTGTTCTGAATTTTTACCACAAAAAGCGACCGCACTTTGCGCCGTCACGCCTTGTTGTAAAAGAAAAGCTTCTACTTGATTAATTTTCTCGGCAAGCTCCGCCCAAGTAAAAGGATCGCCCTGCGAATTTCGCAACGCGACCTGATTTGCATACGCTGAATTTTGGGCAAATGCTTGCCAAGGGAATTTTTGCATCGAATTAGTTGCTAACGAAATAAGGGCGAACTTCGTCAATTAAATATTCCGGCAAATGCATAGATTGCATCGCCCCTTCTAGCATCAGCATCTTACGACCACTATTGGTATTGGTAATCACCCAATATGGCGTGTCAGGAATTTGTTTCGGTTTCGTGTGATTACCCGCCACAAGCAAAGTCCCTTCGTCACGAGCAAAATAAACACGAGTACGACCTTGTAGGCTTTCTGTTGCCTGTGCGAAACTTTCTGGATTGGTACGATAAAGCGTCCGTAATATACTTAAAAAACGCACCACTGCTTTTGGCTCTTCTTTGAACTCAGCAGAATTCAAGAGTGCACGCACTTTATCAACAATATGATTGATTGCTTCATCCGATTGTTTTTTCACTGCTTTTGGCGGTTCAATAGGTTCAACTTTTGGTTGAGATACTTCGGTTGTTTTTTCCGTTAAAACAGGCTCAGAATGTACCGCACTTTTTGCGTTTTCAGCTGATATGTCTGATTCGAAGAAATCAACCTTGCTTGTTACGTGAGCTGGTAAATTCAACAAACGGCGAAGAATATCAGAAGCACTTTCTCCAATAGACTGAGTTTGTGCAGCAATGTATTGATATAATTCTTCATCAACTTCAATTATCTTCATTTTTTTCTCTCCGTTTGCTAAAATTTTCACCCATTATAACGATTTCTAACCAAATTCTCACGCAAAATATATGTCATCTTCCCAATTATTAAACCATCAATTTCACCAAGTAAAACAATCAATTAATTCACCTACCTTAGTTTTCATTCATGGCTTGTTTGGAGATATGAATAATCTTGGTGTAATCGCCCGTGCATTTAGCGATAACTATAATATTTTACGCGTAGATTTACGCAATCATGGACATAGTTTTCATTCAGAAACAATGAATTACGATGTCATGGCTGATGATGTATGGCAACTTATCGATCACCTTCAATTAGATAAAGTGATCTTAATTGGTCATTCAATGGGCGGAAAAACAGCAATGAAAATGACCGCACTTCAGCCGCAGCGTGTGGAAAAATTAGTTGTCATTGATATTGCACCTGTGGCTAATAGCAGTGCGGGACATGATGATGTGTTTCGTGGTTTGTTTGCCGTGAAAAAAGCGCAGCCACAAACTCGTCAACAAGCTAAGCCTATTTTAGAAAGTGAAATTGCCGAGCCTAGCGTGGTGCAGTTTATGTTGAAATCTTTTGAGCCGACTTCAAGCGAATATTTTCGTTTCAATTTGACCGCACTTTTTGAGCATTATGCGGAACTGATGGATTGGCAGGAAGTTTACGCTAATACGCCTACTCTCTTTATTAAAGGTGGGCTTTCATCTTATATTAAACCTGAATATACAGAAATTATTCTAAAACAATTCCCGAATGCAACCTCGTTCACTATCAATGGTTGTGGGCACTGGGTTCATGCAGAAAAACCTGATTTTGTGATACGTGCAATTGATAGGTTTCTAAATAAGAATTAATCGCTTTAAATGAGAATTATTCTATTCAAATGAGAATTCATTTGTGGTATAGTTCGCACAAATTGTAGGGCTTTGCCCCTAATTTTTTCTATTCACCTAATTTTATTTCAAAAGGAAAGAACAATGGCAGTTGTCGGTTTATTTTACGGTAGTGACACAGGTAATACAGAAAACATTGCAAAAATGATTCAAAAGCAATTAGGTAACGAACTCGTTGATATTCGTGACATTGCAAAAAGCTCGAAAGAAGATATCGAAGGTTATGATTTTTTACTTTTCGGTATTCCGACTTGGTATTACGGTGAAGCGCAAGCTGACTGGGATGATTTTTTCCCAACCTTAGAAGAAATTGATTTTACTGACAAATTAGTGGGTATTTTTGGCTGTGGCGATCAGGAAGACTACGCAGATTACTTCTGTGATGCGATCGGTACAGTACGTGATATCGTTGAACCACGTGGCGCGATTATCGTGGGCAATTGGTCAACTGATGGTTACACCTTTGAAGCATCAAAAGCATTATTAGACGACGGAAACTTTATCGGTTTGTGTATCGATGAAGATCGTCAACCAGAACTCACAGCAGAACGTGTAGAGAAATGGACGAAACAAATCTACGATGAAATGTGTTTAGCAGAATTGGCTTAACCATCTCTATTTAGCAAATTAATTAAGGGAACATTATGTCTGAAGAAAACATCAAATTACTCAAAAAAGCAGGGTTGAAAATCACCGAACCCCGGCTGACTATCCTTGCGTTAATGCAAGAACATAAAAACGAGCATTTCTCAGCTGAAGAAGTGTATAAAATCTTGTTAGAACAAGGTAGTGACATTGGTCTTGCAACTGTATATCGCGTACTTAACCAATTTGATGAAGCGCATATCTTAATTCGTCATAATTTTGAAGGTAACAAGTCTGTTTTTGAACTTGCACCAACAGAACACCACGATCACATTATCTGTGAAGATTGCGGTAAAGTATTTGAGTTTACTGATAATATTATCGAACAGCGTCAAAAAGAAATCAGTGAACAACATGGCATCAAATTAAAAGCGCATAGTTTATACCTCTACGGAAAATGTAGCGATATCAACAAATGTGATGAGAAGAAATAATTCTTTCTAAAAAAATAAAACCTTAGGTCAAAACCTAAGGTTTTTTATTATGCTAATCAAAAGTGCGGTCAAAATCGACTGCACTTTTTACATAGATTATTTTTTACCTAATTGTGGTAAAACGGAATCTTTCCCTGCAGTTAATAGACCGACTTGAGAGTAGATACTTAATTTTCCGCGTGTATCTGCTACATCTAAGTTACGCATGGTTAATTGACCAATACGATCGATTGGATCAAATGGTGCATTTTCCACTTTTTCCATACTTAAACGTTCTGCTGCATAAGTTAAGTTTGGTGATTCAGTATTTAAGATTGAATAATCATTACCGCGACGAAGTTCTAATGTTACTTCACCTGTCACTGCACGAGCGACCCAACGTTGTGCTGTTTCGCGTAACATTAACGCTTGTGGATCAAACCAACGACCTTGATATAATAAACGACCTAAACGTAAACCATTGATACGATATTGTTCAATAGTATCTTCATTGTGAATACCGGTGACTAAACGCTCATAAGCAATATGGAATAATGCCATTCCCGGTGCTTCATAAATACCACGTGATTTTGCTTCGATAATACGGTTTTCAATTTGGTCTGACATGCCTAAACCATGACGACCACCAATACGATTTGCTTCTAAGAAAAGCTCCACCACGTTATCAAATGTTTTACCATTTAAGGCAACCGGCACACCTTCTTCAAAACGAACTGTCACCACTTCAGGTTTCACTTGAACATTTTCATCCCAGAATGCTACGCCCATAATTGGTTTTACAATTTTAATGCCTGTGCTTAATTCTTCTAAGTCTTTCGCTTCGTGTGTCGCACCTAACATATTAGAGTCAGTTGAATAGGCTTTTTCTACCGACATTTTGTAGTCAAAACCATTTTCGATTAAGAATTTTGACATTTCAAAACGACCGCCCAACTCATCGATGAATTGTTGATCTAACCATGGTTTGTAAATTTTTAAATTTGGGTTGGTTAATAAACCATAACGATAAAAACGCTCAATATCATTACCTTTAAAAGTTGAACCATCCCCCCAGATATTCACATCATCTTCTTTCATTGCTGCAACAAGCATCGTACCCGTTACCGCTCGACCAAGTGGTGTGGTGTTGAAATAGGTTGCTCCACCAGTTGAAATATGGAATGCACCACATTGAATAGCCGCAATCCCTTCATGGGCTAACTGCGCACGACAATCAACTAAACGTGCTTTCTCCGCACCATATTCCATCGCTTTTTTGGGAATGGCATTGTAATCATCTTCATCGGGTTGACCTAAGTTTGCTGTATAAGCATAAGGTACCGCACCTTTTTGACGCATCCAAAGTAATGCCGCACTGGTATCGAGCCCGCCTGAAAAAGCGATACCAACTTTTTGACCTTTAGGTAAATGTTGCAGAATCGTATTTGACATATTTTATTTCCTTCATTGTGGTTATGGTGAGTGAGTCTTTAAAAAGTGCGGTCAAAAATCACTGCGCTTTTCTAACATATCATCGGGATTTGGATAACGATAAGCGAAGCCTAAATCTCGACAAATTTTATCTGCCATAATGATTCGTTTCGGATCCGAATCACTACATTCGAATTGCGGTATGGATAAATCATAAAATACCGCTGCTTTTGTGTAATATTCTGCTCGAGTAGGATGAACTGGTGCGCAAAGATGGTAAACTCGTAATCCATTTGGATTCATGAGTAAGGCTGTAATAGCTTGAATGCAATCCTCAAGATGCACTAAATTAACAGGCGAATTACCTTGCTTTAAATTGTGTTTCCCAGCTAAGAATTTAACCGGATGGCGTTGTTTACCAATTAATCCTGCAAGTCGAAGAATATCGCAATGAGATATTTCCGATTGGAACAAGCACTGCTCGGCTTGTATCAGTGTTTTACCAATTTCTATTTCAGCTGAAAGTTGAGAACTTTCATCAAATTGCCCCGAAATATCAGGAAAAACAGACGTTGAACTGGTAAAAATCAAGTGCTGTACACCTTGTTTCTTTGCTTGATTAGCTAAAAAAGCAAGATGTTCACAATACTGTTGAGAAGAAAAGCTGCTAGGTGGTAGGGTGAGAATGAGAGCATCTACATTAAAAAGAGGGCGAATATTGTCTGATAAACTCGTCATTTCGTCAGAAAGCGAAAAAGGATAAGTTTCAATGCCTAGCTGATGC
Organism: uncultured Haemophilus sp.; assembly: GCF_905207935.1. GTDB lineage: Bacteria > Pseudomonadota > Gammaproteobacteria > Enterobacterales > Pasteurellaceae > Haemophilus_D. The sequence goes on along the minus strand of NZ_CAJLNI010000002.1, from coordinate 39,465 downwards.
AATTTTTGAGCATCCTCAGGGGATTGTTTGGATCCTTTTACACACCAACCAAGCTCTTTTAAGTGCAGCGCCAATGGTAAGCCTAACCAACCTAAACCTACTATCGCAACAGATTTCATACTCTTTTATTCACAATATTTTATCCATAAAAATCCCTGCTATTCTAAAACATAGCAGGGAGTTTGTTAATGTTATTTTGTTAATAAATCCAACGCCTCTTGATATTTAGCAACTGTTTTTTCAATCACTTCTTTTGGTACTTTCGGTGCTGGGGGTTGTTTATTCCAACCACTTTGCTCTAACCAATCTCGTACAAATTGCTTATCAAATGAGGGCGGATTTGTTCCTTCTTGATAAGTATCAACTGACCAAAAACGACTAGAATCTGGTGTTAATACCTCATCCATTAAAGTAAGTGTGCCATTTTCATCTAAACCGAATTCAAATTTAGTATCACAAATAATAATACCTTTAGTCAGCGCATATTTTGCTGCCTCAGTATAAAGTGCAATGGCTTTTTCTCTCACTTGTGCCGCTAGCTCTGCGCCAATTGCTTTTTCACATTCTTCATAGCTAATATTGATATCGTGATTGCCCACTTCTTCTTTACTTGATGGCGTAAAAATTGGTTCAGGTAATTTACTTGCCTCAACTAATCCTTCCGGTAATTTCAAACCACAAATGGTACCCGTTTGCTTATAATCTTTTAGCCCGCTACCTGTTAAATAACCACGGACGATAGATTCAATTTTTATTGGTTTCAAACGCTTACATACCACTGCGCGATCTTTTACTAAATCAGCTTCTTCTTTTGGTAACACATCATAAACTGAATCACCAGTAAAATGATTCGGCATAATATGAGCTAACTTATTGAACCAGAAATTGGAAATTTGAGTCAGAATTTCACCTTTGCGTGGAATAGGATCATCTAAAATCACATCAAATGCAGACAAACGGTCACTGGCTACCATTAACATCCTTTTATCATCGATCTCATAAAGATCACGCACTTTTCCCGAATAGATTTTTTTTAGACTAAGTTGTGTCATTGCTTGCACCTTTTATTATAAGAATAAAAAAATCGGCGGATATTGTACCGCACTTTTGGCGCAAACGTTTGCTTTTTTTATCAAAAATTTTTAAAGAAAAGAAATTACAGAGTCTACACCTAAATAAGCTATAGATAACAAAAGAAAAACAATTTAATTTGAGCTCAATCTGAAAATCAGCGACAATACACCATTATTTAAAACAGAAGAAACAAGACAAATGAGTTATCCATTAGAAGAAGTGAATAAACGTCGCACATTTGCGATTATTTCCCACCCTGACGCGGGTAAAACCACCATCACCGAAAAAGTATTGTTATACGGCAATGCCATTCAAAAAGCAGGCTCAGTAAAAGGTAAAGGCTCTGCACAACATGCAAAATCTGACTGGATGGAAATGGAAAAACAACGTGGTATTTCCATTACGACTTCCGTGATGCAATTCCCTTACAATGAGTGCTTAGTGAATTTATTGGATACGCCTGGGCATGAGGATTTCTCGGAAGATACCTACCGCACTTTGACGGCTGTGGATAGCTGCTTAATGGTTATCGATTCTGCGAAAGGGGTTGAAGAACGTACCATTAAATTAATGGAAGTGACCCGTTTACGCGATACGCCAATTATCACTTTCATGAATAAACTTGACCGTGATATTCGTGATCCAATGGAATTATTAGATGAAGTGGAAAGCGTATTAAAAATCCATTGTGCACCGATTACTTGGCCGATTGGTTGCGGTAAATTGTTTAAAGGGGTTTATCATTTATATAAAGATGAAACCTATCTTTATCAGAGTGGACAAGGCTCTACTATTCAAGAAGTACGAATCGTGAAAGGCTTAAATAGCCCTGAATTAGACGCTGCCGTAGGTGATGACTTAGCCCAACAACTGCGTGATGAATTAGAGCTAGTAAAAGGTGCAAGTAATGAATTTGATTTGGATTTATTCTTAAGTGGTGAATTGACGCCTGTCTTTTTTGGTACTGCATTAGGTAACTTCGGTGTCGATCATTTCTTAGATGGTTTAACCGAATGGGCACCTGCACCACAAGCTCGTCAAGCTGATACCCGTAAGGTTTCAGCAGAAGAAGAAAAATTCACTGGTTTCGTGTTTAAAATCCAAGCCAATATGGATCCAAAACACCGCGACCGTGTGGCTTTCCTACGCGTAGTTTCTGGTAAATACGAAAAAGGGATGAAACTTAAACACGTACGTATTGGTAAAGATGTAGTCATTTCTGACGCTCTCACCTTTATGGCGGGGGACCGTACCCATGCCGATGAGGCCTATGCTGGCGATATTATCGGCTTGCACAATCACGGTACAATTCAGATTGGTGATACCTTCACACAAGGTGAAGATCTGAAATTTACTGGTATTCCAAACTTTGCTCCTGAATTATTCCGTCGCATTCGTTTGAAAGATCCGCTTAAACAAAAACAATTGTTGAAAGGCTTAGTACAACTTTCTGAAGAAGGAGCTGTGCAAGTATTCCGTCCATTAAGCAATAATGATTTGATTGTTGGCGCGGTCGGTGTGCTACAGTTTGATGTGGTCGTTTCTCGTTTGAAATCAGAATATAACGTTGAAGCCATTTACGAAACGGTCAATGTCGCGACGGCTCGTTGGGTGGAATGTGCAGATAACAAAAAATTTGAAGAGTTCAAACGCAAAAATGAACAAAATCTAGCATTAGATGGTGGCGATAATCTTACTTACATTGCACCAACTATGGTTAATTTAAATCTTGCACAAGAACGTTATCCTGATGTGACCTTCTTTAAGACAAGGGAACATTAATTACCATTTTCTACCATTAACAAAAGGAAAAATTATGAAAAAATTGATGCTTATCAGTACAGCAGCGTTACTACTCTCGGGTTGTGTAAACACTGAGCTGTCAAATGCAGGAAAAGCTTATAACCCACAAACTGACGCACGTATCCGTCTATATGGACAAAATGGCCGCTATACCGAGATGGAAGTAAAACAGAATGGAAAAACAGAAAAAGTAAATGTTGGAGGTGGATGGGGGCAATCCTTCGGCTCAATGCTTTACCTTAAAGGTAATGAATCGCTAGGAATGCCAGATAGCGAAGCGAGTAAAAAACCAAGCCAATTCAATAACTTTGGTTCAAGTACTTTCTTTAAAGAGTTTGTTATCCCTGCGGGCGCTGAAATCACCCTAAAAAGTGAAATAGTAACCCCAGATAATACCTATACGGATTATGCAAAAGGTATTAAATATACACAACTAGGTTACAGCTGTTCTGGTAAAAAACTCACATTCACGCCTCAGGCAGGAAAAGATTATGAAGCATTACCTGCAGCATCAACAGCTCAATGTAATTTAACTTTAGTAGAATTAAAATAATCAATATGAAAGGTCACCGCAAGGTGGCTTTTCTTTTATATAAAGACATTAAAATTGTAGCTAATAACAACAGACAGATAAAACAAAGTGCGCTTAAATTAATCGCATTTTTTATATAAAAGAAATAGAGAAAATAAGATGGCTGGGGTACTAGGATTCGAACCTAGGGATGCCGAGATCAAAACCCGGTGCCTTACCGCTTGGCGATACCCCAACTACTATTTGACTGCAAGCTGATAAATGGTGCGGGACGAGGGACTTGAACCCACACACCTCTCGGCGCCAGAACCTAAATCTGGTGCGTCTACCAATTTCGCCAGTCCCGCAAATTTGGTGGCTACAGCGAGATTCGAACTTGCGACCCCAACATTATGAGTGTTGTGCTCTAACCAACTGAGCTATGTAGCCATCATTTGCTTTACCTTATCGGCTTTGCGGGGCGTATTATCCTGATTTGACCTATTCTCGTCAATCATTTTTTTGCAAAAAACGGATTTTTTGATTTAGTTGATTATAAATAAAACGCTTTTGCTATTTTTTGTTCACATCAAGAACGGAGATCATTCCCACAAAATGCTTCCAATGCAAAGAGCTAAATTGCCCTGGGATGTACCAATTAGAAATGGTTCCATCAAGATATAAGGCATCCTGACAACCAATTTTAAGCAAACCTTGACTCAAGGTATAAAGATTAGGCTCACCTCTTATAGTCATCAAAAACAGTAATTCATTTTGCTTCGTCAAACACACTGCATTACGCTTATGATAGCTTTCTAGATTTGCTCTAAATTGCGGATTTATTTTGCTATGAATAATCAACATCGGGCCTGATTGCAACGCAAAATCCGGCTTGAGCTTGCTTTTCTGATAAGCGGTGGTTGTTAAAATATAGGGCTTATTTCCTGCAATGGCAAACACACCATTGGGTTGTACATGAAAGTTACCTTTGCCTGATTTTGTATTTAACGCATTGAGCTCTTTTCCATGCTCAATCCATAATCCCGCTGGCGTATTATCCATGCTATAAATGCCTGCATTCATGATCATTTTCACGTTATAGCTAGGCTCTAAGGCATTTTTGAGACGCGTTAAACTTTGATAATCTTTACCTTCAGCATCTTTCCAATGTAGCTGTACTTCTTCTGGCTTTGCTTGAAAAATTCCATAAGTAATATTGCCATCATCAAAAGTTCGGTATTCCGCTAGGGCTGGCACACTCATCAGTAACGATGCGCTACTGAAAAGTGCAGTCAAAAATTTAATCGTTTTTTTCATTTAAAGGATGGGTTAAATGCAAAGCATTTGAAAAGGCATGCAAGCCTTCCGCATTACCAGATTTCATCATGGCTTGCATGGTTTGGGTTGGTGCATGAATAAGTTTATTTGTTAATTTATAACTCAATTCTTGCAGAATTTTTTCAGCATTCTCACCTTGTTGAATTTGGTGTAAGGCTTTTTCGAGTAATTCTTGGCGAGTATTCTCCGCCTCATCACGATAATGACGAATCAAATTGGAGAATTGATGAACCTTCAACCACTCAAAGAAATCCGTGCATTCTTGTGTGATGATGTCCTGTGCTTGCTCTGATGCTTGCTCACGTTGAGAAAGATTGCGTTGAATAATATCTTGCAAATCATCTACGGTGTAATGATACACACTTTCTAATTCCGAGACGTTTTCATCAATATCACGAGGTACGGCGATATCAACCATTAAAGTCGGTCTAAATTGGCGTGCTTTCTCCGCAATTTCAGCCATTGCTTTGGTGATTAAAACATTTGGACTGCCTGTTGAGCTGATAACAATATCAGCTTGATTTAGTGGTGTTTGCAACTCATCGAGAGAATATACTTCAATCGGCGTATTGGAGGCTAAAGTCTCTACCAACTGTTCAGCTCGAGATAAAGTGCGGTTAGCAATCATCAATTTTTTTACACCGTGGCGTAATAAATGACGGCTCACCAATTCAATCGTTTCCCCTGCCCCAACAAGCAAAATTTGTAATTCACGTAAAGATTCAAAAATTTGGCGCGCCAAACTACAAGCAGCATAAGCCACCGATACAGCGCTTTCACCAATATTGGTTTCAGTGCGTACACGTTTTGCTGTAGCAAAGGTTTTTTGGAACAAACGAGAAAGCGTGCTTGAAAGCGGAATATTCGCCGCTTGATAATAATCTTCACTGATTTGGAAAGCTTGTTTCACCTGTCCTAAAATTTGCGGCTCACCCAAAATTAATGAATCCAAACCACAGGCCACGCGCATTAAATGATTCGCTGCTTGTTGATTTTGATGTGTGTAAATACTTTTATTTAATTCATCGACAGAAAGCTGATGAATATTAGCAAACCAATTTGTACAGTTCGTTTGCCATTGCTTACACTCTTGGGGTGAAATTTGACGATGGTGAAGATAAATCTCTGTACGGTTACAGGTAGAAAGAATAACCGCACTTTCTGCCAAATCTTGTTGGTGAATTTGTTGTAAGGCAAGCTGCCGCTTTTCTTCAGAAAAAGCGACTTTCTCACGAACAGCGACAGAAGCCGTTTTATGATTAATGCCTAGAACAAGAAGGGTCATAAAAACCTAATAAAAACAACCGCACTTTTATGAATATGCGGCTTAAGTAGAAAGTAAAATTTTCGCTATTTTAACGAATTGTTGAGAATTGAGCAAATTTCAAGAGAAAAAACTCAAACAAATAACTAAAACGAGTTAAAACTTATCTTTAGCTAAACGCCATTGCGTAAATTCGTCTAAATTTTTTGCTTGTAAAAACGGGTTAATTTGTTTCTCTAATCCAATTGTTGTTGGCAAACTCGGTTTCCCCTCTGCTCGATAACGTTCCACCAAAACACGTTGATTTTTGACCGCACTTTTATCCACCAATATGGTTTCCGCAAAAGCTAAATTACCCCGCGTATATTCATGAGCCGGGCAAACCACGGTTTCATCTGGTAATTGGTTAAAACGTTGCATAGATTCAAACATTTGAGCAAAATTTCCCGTGAACACGCGTCCACAACCACCAGAAAATAACGCATCGCCGCAAAATAGATGCCCATCCACCAAATAGCTGACATGCCCTGCCGTATGACCACCGCTTGGCAAAACTTCAATATGATAATGTGCCGTATTAATCACACCACTATCCACGATATTGGTTGCCCCTTTATTTGCACATTCTGTCGGACCGAAAACAGGCACATTAGGATAATATTGCTTAAACTCCGCGACACCTTGCACATGATCATCGTGATTATGGGTTAATAACACCGCTTCTACGTCTAGCTTATTCGATTCTAAATACGGAATTAAACGGGTTATTTCTGGGATATCGATCACAATTACGGGGAAATTTTCTCGTCTATAAAGCCAAATATAGTTATCATTGAGTGCAGGAATAGGAACTAGCATAAATTACCTTATGAAAATAGGATTAACATTGAATTGGAAAGCCAAATGGCACAAACCACTTCTTTCACCTGAAAGTTGGCAAGCGTTACCACAAGGTGAAGCCTATTGTAACGTATTAACACATTATTTTGCCCAATGGACACCAAAAATTTTAGGCTATCAAATTCTGAAAGTCGGTGCCTTAAGTGGCGAAATTGCCTTTGACTTGCCTTTACGTCATCAAATTGTGTTAGCTGAAAAAACAGCGCATTTTCCTACCGCACTTTTAAATGAAAGTGATAGCTTGCTCCAAGCATCGCCATTAACCTTGCCTTTTATTGAAAAAGAAATGGATGCCTGCTTATTAGCAAACACCTTAAATTTTGCGCAAGATCCTCATCAAATATTGCGTGAAGCACATCGTGTTTTAAAAGATGACGGTTGGATTTTCATCACGTTATTTAATCCGCTGAGTCCCTTGCTTTTCAAACCGAAATTAGGCGAGTTTAAGTTCCGACAATATGCCACTTGGCGAGTGGTTGACTGGCTATCATTATTAAATTTTGATGTGATTGCAGAAGAAAGACTATCCATAAAACAAGAGAAGAGCTCGCTCTGCTCTCCGCTCACTGTGATCATTGCCCAGAAACGAACTTATCCCTTAACACTGAATCCTGAGAAAGCGCGATCAAAAATGCCGGCGTTTTTAGAGCCGGCAAGTGCATTTAAAGAAATCAGAACAGAATAATTATTCTGTTACTTCTTTAATTACTGCAGAAGATGCATTATTTATTACAGACTCAACGCCTTTTTCTGCTGCAGCTTGAGAAGAATAATATTGGCTACGGCCAATTTCTTGGTGGTTAGCCGCTTTTAAAATGAAGTAAGGTTTGTCATTTTTCGCTACGCGATATTCAAAGTTTTTCGCATCCACACCATTTTTTTGCACTGAAGCAATACCGTTTTCAGCTGATGCTTTTGTTTTATAAAGTTCGCTAGTTAAAATAACTTGTCCGTTTGCTGCTTTTAAGTTGAACATAAATTGTCCGTCTTTAGCCACTTTTAATTCATAAAATCCTTGAGCCATGATGTCTCCCAATTGATTGATTTGTTTATAATTTTACCTACACAGAAAATGCCTTTCTGCGCCAAGCTAATTTACCCTTAAAAATCAAGGAAAACAAGAGCTAAAGCGTATAAATTTTATGCTTGATTAGCTCACTAAACTCCCCTATGATGCTGGGGCTTTTTATAACAGGAACAATTATGACCGAACAAACATTTATCCCCGGCAAAGATGCCGCACTTGAAGACAGTATTTCAAAATTTCAACAAAAATTGACTGCACTTGGTTTCAACATTGAAGAAGCCTCTTGGCTTAATCCTGTGCCAAATGTATGGTCGGTACACATTCGTGATAAAGATTGCCCACAATGTTTTTCTAATGGCAAAGGTGCGAGCAAAAAAGCCGCATTAGCGTCTGCATTAGGTGAATATTTCGAACGTCTTTCAACCAACTATTTCTTTGCTGATTTCTATTTAGGACAAGAAATTGCTAACGGTGATTTCGTTCATTACCCCACTGAAAAATGGTTTCCAATTGAAGACGATTCCCTTTTACCACAAGGGATTTTAGACGATTATTTATGGGATTATTTCGATCCTAACCAAGAACTAACGCCTGAATTACTCGTGGATCTGCAATCCGGCAATTACGATCGTGGTATCGTCGCCATGCCTTATGTGCGCCAATCCGATCAACAAACCGTCTATATTCCACAAAGTATCATTGCGAATTTGTATGTTTCTAACGGGATGTCCGCTGGCAACACAAAAAATGAAGCACGTGTGCAAGGGCTTTCAGAAGTCTTTGAGCGCTATGTGAAAAATCGCATTATTGCAGAAGCGATCAGTCTTCCTGAAATTCCAAAATCCGTGATGGATCGCTATCCATCTATTCAAGCCTCTATTGCCAAATTAGAGGAAGAAGGTTTCCCTATTTATGCCTTTGATGCCTCATTAGGCGGCAAATATCCTGTGATTTGCGTGGTATTGCTCAACCCCAATAACGGCACGTGCTTTGCCTCTTTTGGTGCGCATCCGAACTTCCAAGTGGCATTAGAGCGTACCGTAACGGAGCTTTTACAAGGTCGCAGCTTAAAAGATCTCGATGTATTCTCTCCTCCATCATTCAATAACGATGATGTGGCTGAACACGCGAACCTTGAAACACACTTCATTGATTCTAGCGGTTTAATTTCTTGGGATTTATTTAAAAATACGCCAGATTATGAATTTGTAGATTGGGATTTCTCAGGTTCAACGCAAGAAGAATATGAAAACTTGATGGCAATCTTTAATGCGGAAGAAAAAGAAGTCTATATCATGGATTACAACCATTTAGACATTTACGCTTGCCGCATTATCGTACCAGGCATGTCTGATATCTATCCTGCTGATGACCTCATTTATGCCAATAATAATATGGGTATGGACTGGCGTGAGATCTTATTGGATCTACCGCACCATCATCATGATGCTGAAACTTATGAAGAATTATTAGCAGAATTAGATGAGCAAGATATTGACGACGCTACACGCGTTCGCGAATTTATCGGTATCGTTGCACCAAAAGCAAGCGGTTGGACAACATTACGTGTTGGTGAACTTAAATCCATGCTTTACTTAGCATTAGGTGAATTAGAATTAGCCTTAGATTGGGCAAACTGGACGATGAATATGAATAGCTCTGTGTTTACGCCTGAGCGTGTGAATTACTATCGTGCCTTAATCAGTATCATTGAATTGCATTTAGACAATACTCGCGAACCACAACAATATCGCACTGTATTTGAAAGAATGTATGGCAAAGAAGCTGTTCAACAAGCTTGGGCTGCGGTGGCAGAAAAAGGTAATCCGTTCTATAACTTGCCAGCCAGCGATGAAACGCTTGAAAACTTTAAAGAACATCAAGCTTTACTTGGCGCTTATGCTAAATTACAAAAAGCCAAACGAGAAAATTGGAAATAGACGATTTTCTCTCAATCATAAGGCGGACTTAATGTCTGCCTTATTTATTTCCGCATTAAAAAACTGCTTTAAAATCAACCGCACTTTTCACACAAAAACGCTTAAATTTATGCTATAATCCGTCGCAATTTTTTGATCAAAAAAGGAATAAAAATGACGGATTCAATCCATTCCTCTATTACCCCAGTCAATATTGAAGAAGAACTCAAATCTTCTTACCTTGACTACGCCATGTCGGTGATTGTTGGGCGTGCTTTGCCCGACGTACGTGACGGTTTAAAACCGGTGCATCGACGTGTGCTTTTCTCCATGGATCAATCTGGCATCACTGCCGGCAAAAAATACGTAAAATCTGCCCGTGTGGTAGGTGATGTAATCGGTAAATATCACCCGCACGGTGATTATGCGGTGTATGACACCATTGTGCGTATGGCACAGCCGTTCTCATTGCGCTACATGTTGGTAGATGGGCAAGGTAACTTCGGTTCAATCGACGGTGATGCGCCAGCGGCAATGCGTTATACCGAAGTACGTATGCAAAAAATCACCCAAGCGTTATTAACTGACTTGGATAAAGAAACCGTGAATTTCTCGCCAAACTATGATGGCGAATTAATGATTCCGGATGTATTACCAACCCGTATTCCTGCACTTTTAGCAAACGGTTCTTCCGGTATTGCGGTGGGGATGGCAACGAATATTCCTCCACACAACTTAAATGAAGTTTTAGATGGCTGCTTGGCTTATATTGATAACGAAAACATCACCATTGATGAGTTAATGCAATATATTCCAGGTCCAGACTTTCCAACAGCGGCATTAATTAATGGCCGTAAAGGGATTGAAGAAGCTTATCGCACTGGTCGCGGCAAAGTGTATGTTCGCGCTCGTGCAAGCGTAGAAACCACAGATAAAGGCAAAGAGCAAATCATTGTGACCGAATTGCCTTATCAGGTGAACAAAGCCAAATTGGTAGAAAAAATTGCTGAGCTTATCAAAGATAAAAAAATCGAAGGCATCAGCAATATTATCGATCTTTCTAACAAAGAAGGGATCCGCATTGAAATCGACATCAAACGCGATGCCGTAGGCGAAGTGGTATTAAATCATCTCTATGCGCTTACCCAAATGCAGGTGACCTTCGGGATCAACATGGTGGCCTTAGATCACGGTCAACCACGTTTATTCAACTTAAAACAAATCATTGAAGCCTTTGTGATGCACCGTCGAGAAGTGGTGATTCGCCGTTCTTTATTTGAATTGCGTAAAGCCCGCGAGCGTACTCATATTTTAGAAGGTTTAGCGGTTGCGACATCAAATATCGATGAAATCATCGATATCATCCGTCAATCGAAAGAGCGTAAAGAAGCGGCAGAAAAATTAATTTCTCGTCCTTGGAAACTGAATAACGAAATTTTAGGTTTGCTTGATGCAGCGGCACGTCCAGCTGAGTTAGCGGCTGAATTTGGTATTAAAGGTTCGGATTACTACCTTTCTCCAGAACAAGTTGATGCAATCTTAGAACTTCGCTTACATCGCTTAACCGGTCTTGCTACCGAAGAAGTGATCAATGAATACAAAGAGTTATTGGTTAAAATTGCAGAACTTCTCCACATCATCAACAGCCCTGAACGCTTGATGGAAGTGATTCGTGAAGAGCTTGAACAAGTACGTGCACAATTCGCGGATGAACGTCGTACTGAAATTACTGCGGCTTCTGGTGATATTGATTTAGAAGATTTAATCGCTCAAGAAGATGTCGTAGTGACCCTTTCTCACGAAGGTTATGTGAAATATCAACCGCTTACCGACTACGAAGCTCAACGTCGTGGTGGTAAAGGTAAATCCGCAACGAAGATGAAAGATGAAGACTTCATCGAAAAACTCTTAGTGGCGAATACTCACGATACGATTCTCTGCTTCTCGAGCCGTGGTCGCTTATATTGGTTGAAAGTCTATCAATTACCACAAGCCAGCCGTGGCGCGCGTGGTCGTCCAATTGTGAATATTCTACCGTTACAAGAAAACGAACGTATCACCGCAATCTTGCCAATCTCTGCTTATGAAGAAGATAAATTCGTCATCATGGCAACCGCTGGTGGTATTGTGAAGAAAATTGCGCTAACCGAATTCAGCCGTCCACGTTCAAGCGGCATCATCGCCTTGAACTTACGTGATGAAGATGAATTAATCGGTGTAGATATCACTGACGGTTCTAACGAAATCATGTTGTTCTCTTCGCAAGGTCGCGTGGTGCGTTTCGCTGAAAGTGCCGTCCGTGCAATGGGTCGTTTAGCAACAGGTGTACGCGGTATTAAACTTGCCCTCACTAATGATATCGCTGACGATGAAAGTGCGGTCGAAGTTGAAGACGTTTCTGATGATAATGCAGAAGAAACACTCGATCTCAACATCGATAAAGTCGTATCCTTAGTTGTGCCGAAAAATGATGGTGCAATCCTTACCGCAACGCAAAATGGTTACGGTAAACGCACACAATTAAGCGAATACCCAACCAAATCCCGTAATACCAAAGGGGTGATTTCGATTAAAGTGAGCGAACGTAACGGTAAAGTCGTTGCAGCGACACAAGTAGAAGAAACCGACCAAATTATGCTTATTACCGATGCAGGTACCTTAGTGCGTACTCGTGTAAGTGAAGTAAGTATCGTTGGCCGTAACACCCAAGGGGTTCGTTTAATTCGTACCGCAGAAGATGAGCACGTAGTCAGTCTTGAACGTGTTTGTGATGTGGATGATGAAGACGAAAGCTCTGAAGATGTGACTTCTGAAGAATAATTTCTCTTCCATTAAATAAAAGCCCTGCGTTTTGATTCGCGGGGCTTTTTTATTGTTATCTAAAAATCTCTTTTAGAGATCTATTCTATTGATGAAAACTACTCGCCTTCCTCTAACTCATCAGCCATTGCAGCCAAGATTTCACGGGTTAAATATGCTAATGAACGATAGAAAGGAAGCGTTGCATAAGTTTCTACTTGGGTTAAGAATTTCGCTGCACAAGGTAATAAGAAATCACCGAATAAATCTTGTTGAGCAGATAGCGATTCCGTGTTGTCTTCTAACCAAGAAGCCGTAAGCAATAACAAAGCGAAATGATCCACATTCTCTGCCTCAGGCACATTACGAGTATTACGGAAATCCACAAAACGTTGCACATCTATATCATAACTTGAAATAGCTGTTGGCACGTTACCATTTGGGCCAAACAATTTTTGATATTCTTGATCAAGCAACGTTAAATCAATTTTCATCTGTAAATTATCAATGGCCGCTTCACTTTCTTTATCCGTAGAAAGTGCCCACACTTGACTTAAACCTTGTTGTTGCAGCCAATCAAATACCCCACTCAAAATTGGATCCGTAGGGCTGCGATAAAATAAATTGCCGAATAAGCGACTAATTAAAGAGAAATTATTAACTTGAGTTTCTGACATCTGTTGCTTTCCTATGATTGTGCTCAGGATTGAGCTAAAAGTGCGGTTAATTTTGCCGTTGTTTTTTCAGCAGCTTCATCAAGCATCGCCTGGCGGGCTGCATCATCGATAATGTGAATATCTCCGAACAGCGTGTAATCCACATTTTCAATACCGCAATAATTAAATAAACCATTAACCAAACAATGATTAAGGGATTTATCTACGCCGTATTCTTGATATTTTGCTACGCTACTCCCTATGGTGATAAATTGTTGCATCGCTTTACCTTGAAGCAGACCTTTGGATTCGCCATTTTCTGTTTTATAAGCAAAACCATGGCTTAATACACGATCTAAATAGCCTTTCAACATGGCGGGAAACCCATCCACCATAAAGGATAAACCATCGTAATCAAATCTGCTTGGCGAATAAACTCATGTTCCTGCTGAATTTCGGACGGGATAATCCCCTTATTGGCCGATTGTAATTCTTCAAAGGAAATAATCGGATTAAATTCCATGGTGTAAAGATCGCGCAAATGGGTTTCAACACCAAGTTGTTGGCTTGCTTTTACAATACGTTCCACGATTGCACGACCAAAACTTTTTTGGCTATTGGGATGTGCAAAAATAATTAAATGATTCATTCCGTTACCTTTTTCACTAACAGTGTGATGCCATCAACGCGTTCTACTACCACAAGATCGTTCACTGTTAAATGCTCGCCTTGAATACGCCATGTGGTATCGCCAAAGGCACCACGACCAATCCCGTTAGAACCAATTTCTAATACCGTGCCTTTTTTACCTAATAGTGTATGATCCCGTTGATTTAAGGTTGTACGTGATTGATCCTGATTATCTTTGCCATGCTGGTATTTCCACCAAAGCAATGAGAGAATAATCGCTAAAATTGCATAAAAAACGGCTAACGCGGTTAAGGATAAACTCGGCACCAACGCCATTACGCCTGCTGCCACAATCGCAGCCAAGCCCCACCACAATAAAAATACGCCGGGTACAAGGATTTCAGCAATTAACAATACAAAACCTAATACCAACCAATGCCAAACCGACCAAGTTGTTAACCAATCTGCCATATCAACTCCTTGAGAGAAAAAGTGCGGTCATTTTTAACCGCACTTTAAGAAATTACGCTTTTTTATCGCCTTTTAACAGTTCGGCAATACCTGCTACCGAGCCAATTAAATTGCCTGCTTCAAGCGGCATCATGACCACTTTGCTGTTCGGTGAACCACCAATTTGTTTTAAGGCTTCTGTGTATTTTTGAGCGATGAAGTAATTGATCGCTTTAGTATCACCGCTGGCAATTGCTTCTGACACCATTTGGGTTGCTTTCGCTTCTGCTTCCGCTGCACGCTCACGTGCTTCTGCTTGTAAGAAGGCTTCTTGACGCTCCCCTTCCGCTTTCAGAATGCGGGCTTGTTTTTCCCCTTCTGCTCGTAAAATTTCTGCCTGACGAATCCCTTCCGCTTCTAAGACTTCCGCACGTTTATTACGTTCTGCTTTCATTTGTGCGTTCATTGAATCAATCAACTCACGTGGTGGACGCACATCGCGAATTTCAATACGGGTGACTTTAATTCCCCAAGGATTGGTCGCTTCATCCACAATTGCCAGCAAGCGACCGTTAATGGAGTCACGTTGGGAAAGCATTTCATCCAATTCCATCGAACCTAATACGGTACGAATGTTAGTCATGGTTAAATTGATAATCGCCTGTTCTAAATGATTCACCTCATAAGCCGCGCTACGGGCATCAATCACCTGAACGAAACAGACCGCATCAATGGATACGTTGGCATTATCCTTAGAAATGACTTCTTGTGAGGGAATATCTAATACCTGTTCCATCATATTGATCTTACGGCCAACACGATCCACAAATGGTACAACGAAGTTTAAGCCCGGCATTAAGGTGTGGGTATAACGCCCAAAACGCTCAATCGTCCAGTTATAACCTTGCGGTACAGTTTTAAGTGCCGAAAATAGCACCACAACAACTAATACAATAAAGACGATTGCGGCAATAGATAAGCCTTCCATAGATTGCTCCTTAATGATGAGGAAATATAAGAAAAGTCTATCAAATTAGACCGCACTTTGTACATAAATATATTTATCGTTTTCTCTTATAAATTCAAAAAGATGCGTAATGCAATTCGGGGCATCTAAATCTTGATGAGAAACAAATAAAAGTTGGGTTTTACTATTATTAACCAGTTGCTCAATAAAATGTTTCACGAGCTTACGATTTAATCCATCAAGCCCTTGAAAAGGCTCATCTAAAATTAAAACAGGCGGATGTTTCACCATCGCTCGAGTGATTAAAAGCAAACGTTGCTGCCCCCAAGAAAGTGAACGAAATGGCATTTTTGCCAAATGAGTCAGATTTAAACGAGCTAACCACTGCATGGCTTTCAAACGAATTGCCTCTGGTACTTGTTGATAAATCCCTATACTGTCAAAAAAGCCAGAAATAATCACATCAAGCACAGAACAATTCACGCGATAATCTAAATGCAGTTGGCTACTTACGTAACCCATTTTTTGTTTAATATCCCAAATCGTTTCGCCTGAGCCTCGTTGTTTACCAAAGATCACCACATGATTCGCAAAGGCTTGAGGATGATCACCTGTAATCAAAGAAAGTAAGGTAGACTTCCCTGCACCATTTGGTCCTTTAATCCACCAATTTTGATGAGGTTGAACAACCCAATTTAAATGATCCAAAATCACTTTATCGCCATACTGAACCGTGACACTTTTAAGCTCAAAGTGCGGTTGGTTTTCAGGCAATTTTAGTAATGGTGAGGCTGGCTCAGGCAACGCTACATCAACAGACTGCTCCGCATACACTAATTGTTGATAAATACTTTGTTGCTCAATAGATTGGCGTTCACCTTCTAATACTAACTCTAAATTTTCCAACATCGCTAAATGAGTCGCTTCAGCCGGAATATCGGCCAAACGATTAACGATTAGAACGATTGCACATTCTTTTTTTAGTTCGTTCAACATCACTATCCAATCTTTTACTGATTGCTGATCTAGCCCTTCAAAAGGTTCATCTAAAATTAATAAATCGGGCTTTTGCAATAATGTTTGTGCCAATAAAACTTTTCGTGTTTCCCCAGTGGAAAGTTTGATAAAGAAACGATCTAAGAGATAAGTAATCCCTAATTTTTCTGCAATTTGTTCACAAAAAGTAAGCGCCGTACTACCATTTAAAATGGTTTCTCTTGCAGTTTTACCAAAAAAATCAGGATCGGTATCATCGTTATTTAAGTTCTTTAATGTCGCTTCAAGAATTTCTCGTTGTTTTTCAAAAGAAAAGGATTGAACACGTTTGAAAGTATTATGATACTCCCCTTCCTGTAAAGGCAACTCATTTTGCAAAGCTAAAGCAAACGCCGATTTCCCACTCCCATTACTGCCTACCACAACCCAATATTGTTGTGGCTCAATCACAAAGTGCGGTAAGTTTAAGGTCTGTTTTTGATAAAGCTCAAATTTTGCTTGCTGAATTAAAAGTGTCATTCTCTTTCCTTTAAAAACAAAAGGCGAGCAATTTGCCCGCCTTATCAGATTCATTTAATTAGCCGTTTTTACGCTCTTCTTCCATACATACTGCCGCAGTAAATAGTACGTCAGTTGAAGAGTTAAGTGCAGTTTCTGTTGAGTCTTGTAAGATACCGATAACAAAACCGACACCGATCATTTGAGCTGCAATGTCATCATTAATACCGAATAAGCTACAAGCTAATGGGATTAATAATAATGAACCACCTGCCACACCAGAAGCACCACATGCACAAAGCGCCGCAACAATACTTAATAATACAGCACTGACGAAAGATACTTCCATACCTAATGTATGAACAGCCGCTAACGTTAATACAGTAATGGTAATCGCTGCCCCCGCCATATTGATATTCGCACCTAATGGAATTGCCACAGAATAGGTTTCTTCATCAAGATTTAAGCGTTTTGCTAATTCAATATTTACTGGAATATTTGCTGCAGAACTACGAGTAAAGAATGCAGTTACACCACTTTCACGTACACAAGTCCAAACTAATGGATATGGGTTACGACGAATTTTCCAATAAACAAGAATTGGGTTAAGCACAAATGCAGTGAATAACATTGTACCGATTAACACAAATAATAATTGAACATATCCACCTAACGCCGCTAATCCTCTATCAGATAAAGTTTCAGCCACTAAACCAAATACCCCGAACGGTGCAAAAGAAATAATGACATGAACAATTTTAGAAATGCCTTCTGCAAAATCAGCCACCACTTGTTTAGTTGAATCTGATGCATGACGAAGTGCTAAACCTAAACCGATAGACCATGCTAATACACCGATAAAGTTTGCTTTGAAAATTGCATTTAATGGGTTATCTACCACATTCAATACTAAAGTAAGCATTACTTGGCCAACAGATTGAGGCGCAGAGCTCGCATCTTCTTTTACCGCAAGTGCCACCTCTGACGGGAATACCATACTTGCCACTACCGCAGCAACAGCGGCTAAGAAAGTTCCCACAAGATAAAGCACGACAATTTCTTTCATGTTGCTTTTAGAACCGACTTTCTTATTAGCTAGTGCAGCCATAACAAGGAAGAAAATCAAAATTGGTGCAACTGCACGCAATGCTTTAACGAAAATTTGACCTAGCACACCAAAGCTAGACGCAAGATCGATACCTGCTGAATTTTTAACACTCTCATTCACCAACGCAACAAGGATCCCGAGTACCAAACCAACAGCAATTCGTTTTACCAAATTACCTTGGAACAAAAAATGAAATAAACGTGATGTATTCATAATAGTTTTAAATGAAGATTAAGTTGAACTTCAGATCGTTACGATCCACCGAAACACGATAAAGATAGCTCAAATTTTATTTAAAAGAAAATTTTTTCTTTATTATTTTGCTAAAAAATTGAACTTTTTAAGCTAGGAATGAATTTTTTCTAAAATTTTCGCCTATAAAAAAATTTTTTCTATGCCCTATTGACATACTGTATCTAACCACAGTATATTACACCTGTATAAACAACCAATGATTAAAAACACACTAACTAAAAGGAACACAAGATGATGAACTACGCAAATACAGTTGCACAAAATGATATGACGTTTTCTTATCATCCTATGCCATTTTTCAATGATGTTGAAAGCAAATCGACATTTAATAAAAAATTAGATCTCAACCTTTATTGCATCAAACGTCCACAACAAACTTGCTTTATTCGTGTAACGAATCCGAATATGCTTGCTTGGGGAATTGAAATGGGCGATATGTTAGTGGTTGAAAAAAATGACAGCCTTTTCATCGGTGATCTTGTGGTATTGGAAAAACAAGATGAATTCCATATTTATGAATTTGCCGGCGTAAGCGGTAATGAATTTGTATTCATGGCATTAGATTCTAAAGTGGAAAATATTAAAACAACACAATGGACAAGCCTACCATTGGTTGGAACAGTAACAAATACCATCCACCAAATGAAACCAAGAAGAGATTTAATGAAATTTGCGGCTTAAGCCAATCATCAAATAATCTAAATAAAGAAAAAGTGCGGTTAAAATTAACCGCACTTTTTGTTGAAATAAAAAATTGTTATTACATCACACGACGTGATTGTGTATAAGTTCTTGCCCAGTAATCTTCATCTAATGAACTAATTGTTACACCTTGGCTTGAACTTGCATGCATAAATTGGTTGTTACCAATATAAACGCCTACATGGTTATTTCGACGAAAGAATACTAAATCGCCTTTACGTAATTCATGTTTTTGGATTTGGTGACCTAAATAGCGTTGCTCTGAAGTTGAACGTGGAAGTTCCATGCCGTAAGCATCAAGGAAGGCTGTTTGCATAAATGCAGAGCAATCAATACCATGCTTTGAAGTTCCACCCATTTTGTAACGAGTTCCCCCCCATTCGTTATAAACTTGGGCAAGTGCTTTATCACCAATTAAACCAGATTTAGGACGGTTTGTTCTTAATTTAGGCTGAAGTCCACCTTGTTTACCATCTAAACCTGCAATTAAACCCGTTAGCTCCGCATCATCGCTCTCTGTAATGACTCCATTGTAAGCCTGCCTAGGGCCATTAGAACAGGCTGTTGTCAACACGGCCAATCCTACAATAATCAAAATCTTCTTTAACATAGCTTTTAAATAATAAAAAAATATAAAAATAAAACTGGTCGGATTTTATCAAAAAGTCATTTTGACCGCCAGTTTTTATTGAATTTTTATGCAATTTTGTGAGTTATCTCTCAAAAAAATAAGGACTGCTCAATGAGCAGCCCTTAAAAGGATCTGAATTGATTATTTTTTCTTCGCTTTTGCGTTTGGAAGGTCAGTAATTGAACCTTCAAACACTTCAGCCGCAAGACCAACAGATTCATGAAGAGTTGGGTGAGCATGAATCGTTAATGCGATATCTTCCGCATCACAACCCATTTCAATCGCAAGACCGATTTCACCTAACAATTCACCACCGTTAGCTCCCACGATAGCCCCACCAAGTATACGATGAGTATCTTTATCGAAGATTAATTTGGTCATACCTTCAGCACATTCTGAAGCAATCGCACGACCTGAAGCAGCCCAAGGGAATTTAGCCACTTCGTAGTTTAAACCTTCTTGTTTACATTCTTTCTCAGTTTTACCAACCCAAGCCACTTCTGGTTCAGTATAAGCAATAGAAGGAATGACTTTTGGATCGAAGTAATGTTTTTTCCCTGCGATCACTTCTGCCGCAACGTGACCTTCGTGAACACCTTTATGTGCTAACATTGGTTGGCCAACGATATCACCGATTGCAAAGATGTGAGGTACATTGGTACGCATTTGTTTATCAACATGAATGAAACCACGCTCATCCACTTCAACACCTGCTTTACCAGCATCGATCAATTTACCATTTGGTGTACGACCGATTGCAACTAATACTGCATCATAACGTTTAGTATCGTTGCATGCCTTACCTTCCATTGAAACATAGATACCATCATCTTTTGCTTCAACTGCAGTCACTTTAGTTTCAAGCATTAACTTGAATTTTTTCTCAACTTGTTTGGTATAAATACCTACCACATCTTTATCTGCTGCTGGAATTACTTGGTCAAACATTTCAACCACTTCAACTTCAGAACCTAATGCATCATATACGGTACCCATCTCTAAACCGATGATACCACCGCCCATGATTAAAAGTTTTTTCGGTACTTCTTTTAATTTAAGTGCATCTGTTGAATCCCAAACACGTGGATCTTCATGTGGAATGAATGGTAATTGAATTGGACGAGAACCCGCTGCGATAATGGCATTATCAAATTTAATTGTGGTTGGTTTACCATCACGATCACGTGCTACTAATGTATGTGGATCGGTAAACGCCGCTAAACCTTCAACAACGGTTACTTTACGTTGTTTAGCCATGCCTGCAAGACCACCAGTTAATTTCGCTACAACCGCTTCTTTACCTGCACGCACTTCATCTAAATCAATGCGAGGCTCTGCGAAATACACACCATTTTTGCTTGCGTGTTTCGCTTCTTCAATTACTTTCGCTACGTGAAGTAATGCTTTAGAAGGGATACAACCTACGTTTAAACATACCCCACCTAATGTTGAATAACGTTCAACAAGTACTGTTTCTAAACCTAAGTCCGCACAACGGAATGCCGCTGAATAACCTGCAGGACCAGCACCAAGTACCACAACTTGGGTTTTAATTTCTTTACTCATTTTTACCTCGTAAAAACGTTCAAATTTTTGACCGCACTTTGCGATCCTTTCTGTAAGATGCGAGCCTAATCACTCACATCTTACCGCGTTAATTACATCACTAAGCGACGTAAGTCAGCTAATACGCCATTGATATAGTTTAAGAAACGAGCACCATCAGCACCATCGATCACTCGGTGGTCGAAAGATAATGATAATGGAAGCATTAAGCGTGGCTCAAATTCTTTACCATTCCAAATCGGTTGCATTTCTGATTTAGACACACCTAAGATGGCTACTTCAGGTGCATTTACGATTGGCGTAAAGTGAGTTGTACCAATACCGCCTAAGCTTGAAATGGTGAAACAACCACCTTGCATATCAGAACCTGAAAGTTTACCGTCACGTGCTTTTTTGG
The DNA here is from genome assembly GCF_905207935.1 of uncultured Haemophilus sp. Taxonomy (GTDB): domain Bacteria; phylum Pseudomonadota; class Gammaproteobacteria; order Enterobacterales; family Pasteurellaceae; genus Haemophilus_D. The sequence continues at coordinate 17,974 of NZ_CAJLNI010000002.1, read as the reverse complement.
AGACTTCCATTAATTCACGAGAGAGTTCGATAATACCTTTTTTATTCACGTTTTTAAATACAGGTACAACGAGACCGTTTGGTGTATCTACCGCTACGCCAATGTTGATGTATTTTTTAAGTGTTAATTTTTGTCCGTCTTCAGAGATAGAGCTATTGAAACGTGGGAACGCTTCTAATGCTTTCGCTACCGCTTTCATAATGAACACAACTGGTGTAATTTTCACATCCAATTTTTGTTTTTCAACAATCTTGTTCTGTTCTTTACGGAATGCTTCCAAATCAGTGATATCTGTGCGATCGAAGTGAGTAACATGTGGAATCATTACCCAGTTACGATGTAAGTTCGCACCAGTGATTTTGTTGATACGGTTTAATTCAACTTCTTCTACTTCACCAAATTTGCTGAAGTCAACTTTCGGCCATGGTAATAAGCCTAAGCCTGCACCATTTGCCACACCATTACCCGCTGCTGCAGAAGATACAGCACCTGTTTCAAACGCTTTAACAGCGGTTTTCACGTAAGCTTGGATATCTTCTTTCACAACACGACCTTTACGACCCGTACCTTTTACGCGATCAAGGTTAATACCGTATTCACGCGCTAAGCGACGAATCACCGGTGTTGCGTGTGCATAACCTGCACTTGCTACAACTTGTTCTTGGCTTAAACCAGATACATTACCTGATTGTGCTGTCGGCGCTGCTGCAGGTGCTGCTTGAGGTGCTGGAGCTGCCGCTGCTGGAGCTGCTGCAGGCGCAGGTGCTGCACCTGCCACTTCAAATTTCATAATTAATGAACCAGTTGAAACTTTATCACCTGATTTCACTAAAATTTCTTTTACCACACCCGCGAATGGAGCTGGCACTTCCATTGAGGCCTTATCTCCTTCAACGGTGATTAAAGATTGCTCTTCAGAAACGCTGTCACCAACGGCAACCATGATTTCAGTTACGTTAACTTCATCACCACCGATATCCGGTACATTCACTTCTTTAATAATGGCTGAAGCTGTTGGTGCTGCAGCAGCACCTGCAGCCTGTTGAGCTGGCGCTGCGGCTGGTGCTGCACCTGCCACTTCAAATTTCATGATTAATTTGCCAGTAACAACTTTATCGCCCACATTGATTAAAATTTCTTTTACTACGCCAGCAACCGGAGCAGGCACTTCCATTGACGCTTTATCACCTTCAACATTGATGATTGATTGGTCAACTTCAACGGTATCGCCTACTTTCACCATAATATCAGTCACGTTTACTTCATCTGAACCGATATCTGGTACATTGACTTCAACTACACTTGCAGCTGCTGGTGCTGGTGCGGCTGCCGGCGCAGGTGCTGCTGCAGCTGGAGCAGGTGCTGCCGCATCCGCTGACTCTAAAACAAGCATTGGTGTGCCAGTTGTGACTTTATCACCCACTTTTACTAATACTTCTTTTACCACACCGGCTTCTGGTGCGGGTACTTCCATTGAAGCTTTATCACCTTCAACATTAATAATGCTTTGATCTGCGGTAATGGTATCACCTACTTTCACCATCACTTCTGTTACGGTAACTTCATCACTACCGATATCAGGAATTTGAATTTGTTTTGACATGTTATCTTACCTTTAAAAAACGCAGTTAAAATCAACCGCACTTTATTTGTAGATGCTCCTGTGTGCTCTCACACACAGGATGTTTTTATTAAGCGTAAAGCGGATTTAAAATTTCAGTTTTTAAACCAAATTTCGCGATAGCATCAGCTACCACTTTCGCATCAAATTTACCTTGTTTTGCAAGCTCATTTAACGCTGCAACGACAACATAACGTGCATCCACTTCGAAGTGTTCACGTAAGTTTTCACGGCTATCTGAACGACCGAAACCATCAGTACCTAATACGTGATAGCTTTGTGCAGGGATGAATGCACGAACTTGTTCTGCAAACAATTTCATGTAGTCAGTTGTTGCAACCGCTGGTGCATCGTTCATTACTTGTGCGATGTAAGGTACGCGTGCTTTTTCAGTTGGGTGTAACATGTTCCAACGTACTGCATCCGCACCTTCACGAGCGACTTCAGTGAATGAAGGCACGCTATATACATCTGAGCTTACGCCATATTCATTTGCAAGGATTTGTGCCGCTTCACGAACGTGACGGAAGATTGCACCTGAACCTAATAATTGAACATGACCTTTGTTGCCTTTCGCTTCAACGGTTTCAAATTTATAAAGACCTTTACGAATACCTTCTTCTGCACCTTTTGGCATTGCTGGTTGTTCGTAAGTTTCGTTTAATGTGGTGATGTAGTAGAACACATCTTCTTGTTTTTCACCGTACATACGGTTGATACCGTCTTGTAGGATAACTGCCACTTCATAAACGTAAGCTGGGTCATAAGACACACAGTTAGGAATAACAAGAGATTGAATATGGCTGTGACCATCTTCGTGTTGTAAACCTTCACCATTTAATGTTGTACGGCCAGAAGTACCACCGATCATGAAACCACGTGCTAATTGGTCACCTGCTGCCCACATTAAGTCACCCACACGTTGGAAACCAAACATTGAGTAGTAAATGAAGAATGGAATCATCGGAAGGTTATTGACAGAGTATGAGTTCGCTGCAGCTAACCAAGATGATGCTGCACCTAATTCATTGATACCTTCTTGTAATACTTGACCATCTTTCGCTTCACGGTAGTAAGCCACTAAATCACGGTCAGAAGGCACATAGTTTTGACCATGTGGGTTGTAAATACCGATTTGACGGAATAAACCTTCCATACCGAAAGTACGCGCTTCGTCAGCGATAATTGGCACAATTTGTTTACCAATATTTTTATCTTTCAATAAGGTATTTAAGAAACGAACAAATGCCATTGTGGTTGAAATTGGACGAGCTTGTTCTTCCAATAATGGCGCAAACTCTTCTAGTGCTGGCACTTTAAATTCAGTGGTGAATTTTGGTAAACGTTTTGGTAAATAACCATTTAACGCTTTACGTCTGCCGTGAAGATAATTGTACTCTTCCGAACCTTCTGGGAAGGTGATGTATGGATAGTTAGGAATATCTTCATCTTTAATATCTAATTGGAAATGATCGCGGAAAGATTTTAAGCTTTCGAGAGACATTTTTTTAGATTGGTGCGCAGTGTTTTTACTTTCTGCTTCAGGAATTTTATAACCTTTAACCATATGCGCTAAGATAACAACAGGTTTACCTGCAGTTTGCGCTTTATGGAATGCCGCATAAAGTTTTTCTGAATCGTGACCACCACGTCTTAATGCCCAGATTTCATCATCTGTCATATCTGCTACTAATGCAGCAGTTTCTGGGTAACGACCGAAGAAGTGTTCACGAACGTATGCACCATCTTTAGATTTGAAGGTTAAATAATCACCATCAAGCACTTCCATCATTAATTGGGTTAATTTACCGGAAGTATCTTTAGCGAATAATTTATCCCAGTTAGAACCCCACATAACTTTGATTACTTCCCAACCAGCACCAGCAAATAAACCTTCTAATTCTTGAACGATTTTGCCGTTACCCGTTACTGGACCATCTAAACGTTGCAAGTTACAGCTTACAACGAAGATTAAGTTATCTAAGCCTTCACGTGCTGCGAATGTTAAATCACCTTTTGCTTCGATTTCGTCCATCTCACCGTCACCAAGGAAAGCATACACTTTTTGATCTTTGGTGTCTTTTAAACCACGGTTATCTAAGTATTTTAAGAAACGAGCAGTACGAATCGCATTTACAGGACCTAAACCCATAGATACAGTCGAGAATTGCCAGAATTCAGGCATTAATTTCGGGTGTGGGTAAGAAGAAAGACCTTTTCCTGGTTCACATTCCTGACGGAAATTATTCATTTGTTCTTCAGTAATACGACCTTCAACAAATGCACGAGCATACATACCTGGTGCTGCGTGGCCTTGGAAGAAGACTAAGTCACCGCCGTTTTTATCTGTCGCCGCTTTGAAGAAGTGGTTAAAACAAACTTCATACATGCTGGCTGCAGATTGATAAGTTGAAATGTGACCACCTAATTCAAGATCTTTTTTCTGGCCACGTAATACCGCCATGATCGCATTCCAACGTACAGCACTACGAATACGACGCTCAATAGCTTTATCACCTGGGTATGCTGGCTGTTCAGAAAGTGGGATGGTATTAACATAAGGGGTTGTTACGCCACCTTTTGCAATGTTCACACCACCATTACGTGCCTGATCGATCACCTGATTGATAATGTAATGCGCACGCTCTGCGCCTTCGGCACGAATTAATGAATCAACAGCTGACAACCAATCCTGTGTTTCAATTGGGTCAATATCGTTTACTAAGGTATCTGACATAGTCTTTCCTTATTTTACTGAGTGAAAATGAAGTTTGGTCATGACCAAACACGAAAATCAAGCTTGTTAATCAATGTTACAAACATTTAACAAAATCCTGTAAATTTTAGAAGATTTTTTGCAAGAAAGATAGTAGATTTTCACTGTTCTCATGCATTTCTTCCTGTTATTGCAATACTCTTCACTAAAAGTGCGGTCATTTTTAAAGGATTTTTGGCTTTAAGTTAAAGCATACTTTACATATTGCATTCCCTACCCGCTTTGATCTAAAGTGTTCGTATGCTTTTGAGTTTTTTAGAGGACAAAATATGAACACGACAACTCGCCCAATCTTTTCTCATAAACGAATAGCGCTCGTTGCACATGATAGCTGCAAACAAAACCTGCTCAATTGGGTAAAGAAACATAAAGAAGCTCTCGCTCCCCATCAACTTTATGCAACAGGTACAACTGGCCATCTATTGTCTAGAGAAACGGGACTTAAAATAGCCTCGCTATTAAGTGGCCCGATGGGAGGCGATCAACAACTTGGTGGACTAATTGCCGAGAAAAAAATTGATATGATGATTTTCTTTTGGGATCCGATGAACGCGGCGCCACATGATCCCGATGTAAAAGCCTTAATGCGTATTGCAACCGTTTGGAATATTCCAGTAGCAATTAATCAAAGCACCGCTGATTTTCTTTTAACATCAAGCTTATTTGAGCAAGAAATCAATATTGATATTCCCGATTATGAAGGATATTTAAAAGCTCGTTTAGACTAAACAACGATATCGTAGTCAAATAAGCTCAACCTAATAAAAAAGGAGATAAATTACTTTATCTCCTTTCTAATTATTTCGTTGTTAATTACTGGCCTTGTGCCGCTGCTCCCATCATTAACATAAATAACACGCCTTGAACCTGCTCTTCAGGAATCACTTGACCATTAAGTTTCAGTTCGCCCTTTTCAAGCACTAAGTTAAGCGTCACATTTTTATCATTATTCACCACAATATTTTGTGCTGCTGCTTGTTTAGCTTGCTCTTCAATTTGTGCTTTAATCAACGCTTTATCTGCTTCTGGATCTAATTGTGCAAGAGTTTTTTCAATCATTTCTTTATCTACGTGAATATTTAACGCAAAATCCGTAAATTGTTTATATAAACTCCCCGCCATTAAATCAAATTTCGGATCTTTCGCTAACGCCACATTTAAATCTAATGAGACTTTACCCTGGCTATTTGAAATTGACATTGGGTTTAGTTTAATTTGAGGTTGATTATTAAAAATAGCCATACCATGATTTTCAACCCATGAGCTTAAAATTTCAGAGACCATTTCCTGATTAGCATTTTCATCATCACTGACTGATTTGAAAGCAGTGAAAAATGCTTCAATCAATGCATTAGCTGCATTTGCTTCAATATGATTTAACTCGCTATTGTAAGTTAGTTTTCCAAAATCCTTCCCATCAATAACTATCGAGTCTACCGTATTTTCACCTTTAAGATTCAAAAAATCACCATTAAGTGAAATATCAGATGTTCCTTTAGTCCCCTTGTAAATAATAGAAACCGTATCGTCTAAAGAATTAGTGTTAGTCATTTCGATACTTTCAGCTGAAGAAACGCTTTTTCCCGTATAAATATAAGCCCACTTGGTTGGGTTGAATGAGGTTTCAAATTTCAAGCCTTTCATTTTCATTGTTACTGATTTGGGCATAACAACATCTTTGCTCTCTTCTATTTCAATATTATCAAAGTTTGAATTGAAGCTTATTTCATCTGAAACCAGATCATATTTACCCGCACGATCTTTATCAACATCAAAACCTATATTGATATTTGACCAAGCTAATTTATTTTGTGGAGAATTTGGATCTGTCACTTCCCCAGCAGCTAGTTCAACTTTACCTTTTGTTGCTAAGCTATAGCTAGTAGAGGCTTGATATTGAACTGGCTTATCTGATTTAAGTAAATCAAATAAAGGTTGGGTTGTTTCATTTTTACCAATCACACCTTGTGCTGAAAACATAGTTGGAACAAAGTTGAATTTTTCTAGCTGATTAAGCGGAAATGGGCCATGATAAAGTTTCGTTGAAAGGGGAATAGTGAATACTTTCCCTTCTTTAGGTAAAGAAATAACTACTTCATCTTCTACTTGAGAGGTAAAGAAACCACGTTCAAACTGTTTATTTTGATAAACAACTTTAAATGAATCAGATAAGCCTAAAGCTTGAGCTTGTTTATTTGCTAATTCAATTTGGCGTAAATATTCAGTTTGTGCTTTTTCCCCGGTAAACCAAGCCCCACCGACACCTACCGCACCGAGAGCCACAATCACACCTAATGCTACGACTGATTTTTTCATTTCGATTCCTTTGTTAAATTAATAGATGATTAAAATTGTCGACAATTTACCACAAAACACAAATTTTTTCTTATTTTTTCAAAATAATTTTATATTTCCCCCTTGAACTTTGTTCAGCTGGACTTATTTTGTGAAACAAGAACGGAAATGACCGCACTTTAAAAGGAAGAAAAAATTTAAATCTTGCCTCTTGAAATGCGAAAAAGTATCCACATCTTATTCATCGTAACAATTTACAACGAATTTAAAATTTAATTAGGAGTAACAAAATGGGAAAAATTATTGGTATTGACTTAGGTACAACAAACTCTTGTGTGGCAGTAATGGATGGTGATAAACCACGCGTAATTGAAAACGCAGAAGGTGATCGCACTACTCCGTCAATTATTGCTTATACAAATGATAATGAAATTTTAGTAGGTCAACCGGCAAAACGCCAAGCAGTGACCAACCCGAAAAATACATTATTCGCGATTAAACGTTTAATCGGTCGTCGTTTTGACGATGCTGAAGTAAAACGTGATATCGACATTATGCCATTTGAAATCATCAAAGCAGACAACGGTGATGCATGGGTAAATGTAAAAGGTGACAAACTTGCACCTCCACAAATCTCTGCAGAAGTATTGAAAAAAATGAAGAAAACTGCGGAAGATTTCTTAGGTGAGCCAGTGACTGAAGCGGTAATCACTGTTCCTGCATACTTTAACGATGCTCAACGTCAAGCGACAAAAGATGCAGGTCGTATCGCAGGCTTAGAAGTTAAACGTATTATCAACGAACCAACAGCAGCAGCATTAGCTTACGGTTTAGATAAAGGCCAAGGCAACAAAACTATCGCTGTTTATGACTTAGGTGGTGGTACATTCGACTTATCTATCATCGAAATTGATGAAGTAGGTGGCGAAAAAACCTTCGAAGTATTAGCAACCAATGGTGATACTCACTTAGGTGGTGAAGACTTCGATAACCGTGTAATCAACTACTTAGTGGATGAGTTCAAAAAAGAACAAGGCGTTGATTTACGTAATGACCCACTTGCAATGCAACGTTTAAAAGAAGCAGGTGAAAAAGCGAAAATTGAACTTTCTTCTGCACAACAAACTGATGTGAACTTACCTTACATCACTGCAGATGCTACAGGTCCTAAACACTTAAACATTAAATTAACTCGTGCTAAATTAGAATCTTTAGTAGAAGATTTAGTGGCTAAATCACTTGAACCTGTAAAAGTTGCATTAAACGATGCGGGCTTAATTGCATCACAAATTGATGATGTTATCCTAGTGGGCGGTCAAACCCGTATGCCATTAGTACAACAAAAAGTAGAAGAATTCTTCGGTAAAGCACCTCGTAAAGATGTGAACCCAGATGAAGCCGTTGCTATCGGTGCAGCAGTTCAAGGTGGTGTATTAGCAGGTGATGTAACTGATGTATTATTGTTAGACGTAACACCGTTATCTTTAGGTATTGAAACTATGGGTGGTGTGATGACTACCTTAATTGAGAAAAACACGACGATTCCAACTAAAAAATCGCAAGTATTCTCAACAGCAGAAGATAACCAAAGTGCAGTAACCATTCACGTGTTACAAGGTGAACGTAAACAAGCATCAGCGAATAAATCTTTAGGTCAATTCAACCTTGAAGGCATCAACCCTGCTCCACGCGGTATGCCACAAATTGAAGTAACCTTCGATATCGACGCTGACGGTATTATCCACGTTTCTGCGAAAGATAAAGGTACGGGTAAAGAACAACAAATCACCATCAAAGCCTCTTCAGGTTTAAGTGATGAAGAAATTCAACAAATGGTTCGTGATGCAGAAGCAAACGCTGAAGCAGACCGTAAATTTGAAGAATTAGTACAAGCTCGCAACCAAGCAGATCACCTTGTACACAGCACACGTAAACAATTAGAAGAAGCCGGTGACAAAGTTCCAGCTGAAGATCGTGCAGCAATTGAAAGTGCATTAAGCGATTTAGAAACTGCAGCGAAAGGCGAAGATAAAGCAGCAATCGAAGCTAAACTTCAAGCGCTTGCAGAAGTTGCTCAAAAACTTGCTCAAGCTGCACAACCACAAGCTGATGCACAACAAGCTCAAAGCAACAGCAAACCAAATGATGATGTTGTTGATGCTGAGTTTGAAGAAGTGAAAGACAACAAATAATTTCACTTTAACCTAAATCAAAGGGCGTAGCGATACGCCCTTTTGGTGTATTCATTCATCAGTATTTTTCCTGACTTTATTTAAAAAAGTGAAGTCAGGAAAAATATGTTTGTAGGGTAAATCGCATGACTATTCTACTAAACCATGAGGTGGAAATTCACATCACTCATTTCTACACTATAAATCTAAAGTGTAAAAACATGATGAAAAATGACCGCACTTTATCCCGAAACGAACCCAATTCAAGGGGAAAATAATGAAATTCGAAACAAAATGTCTCCATGCCGGTTATAGCCCAAAAAATGGAGAGCCACGTGTTCAACCAATCGTACAAAGCACCACTTATACTTACGATTCTGCAGAAGAAATTGGCAAGTTATTTGATTTACAAGCAGCCGGTTATTTCTATACTCGCCTAGCAAACCCAACGACAAATGCTGCGGAAGAAAAAATTACAGCACTTGAAGGTGGCGTTGCAACAATGTGTACTGCCTCAGGTCAATCTGCTGTTTTCTATGCGATGTTGAATATTTTAGAAGCGGGCGATCATTTTATTTCCTCTTCTTATGTGTATGGCGGTACTTACAATTTATTTGCTCATACATTCAAAAAAATGGGCATTGAAGTGAGTTTCGTGGATCAAGACTTACCGCTTGAAGAACTCAAAAAAGCGATTCGTCCAAATACAAAAGCGGTCTTTGCTGAAACCATTGCGAACCCTGCTTTACGCGTGTTGGATATTGAAAAATTTGCCGCCTTAGCGAAAGCTGCAGAGGCGCCATTATTAATTGATAACACCTTTGCTACCCCCTATTTTTGTCGTCCAATCGAATTTGGCGCAAACGTGGTCATTCACAGCACATCTAAATATTTAGATGGTCATGCTATTGCCTTAGGTGGCTCAATTACTGATGGCGGTAACTTTAATTGGAATAACGGTAAATATCCGCAACTAAGCACACCAGACCAAACTTATCACGGTTTAGTTTATACAGAAACCTTTGGTCCTGCAGCTTATATTGTCAAAGCACGTGTTCAATTAATGCGTGATTTAGGTGCAGCGCCTGCCCCACAAAATAGTTTCTTATTGAATGTGGGTATGGAAACCCTTGCACTTCGTATGCAACGTCATTATGAAAATGCACAGGCCGTAGCCGAGTTTTTAGAAAAACATCCGCAAGTCGCTAAAGTAAATTACCCAGGCTTATCGAGCTCACCAGATTACGCTCTCAAACAAAAATATTTACCTAACGGTTTGTGTGGTGTCATTTCCTTTGAGATTAAAGGAGGCAAAGAAACCGCGGCAAAATGGTTAAACGCGTTACAAATGACCTCACGTGAAGTACACGTAGCCGATATTCGTACTTGTGCGTTACATCCAGCGACTTCAACGCATCGCCAATTAAGTGAGGCTGAATTAGAACAAGCGGGGATTTCTGCAGGGCTTATTCGTCTTTCTTGCGGTATTGAAAATATCCAAGATATTTTAGCTGACTTAGAGCAAGCATTCGCCGCAGCAAAATAAGTATTATAAGGCAGGCAAATTGCCTGCCAGTTTACATAGAGAGATAAAAGCGTTCAGCTTATCGCTTATTTTTATTTGTTTACTTATCTTAATAGTAAGCAAACAAAAACAAGTATAAATTAACGTATTTACCCTTGATATTTCTGCCTTCGGCATCATTTTTATTGTTAGGTATGTTGTTATGCAGTACCACACAATAACAAAATAAAATTTTTTAAATTTATATTTTTAAACGGAAAACGAAAACATTATGGCAAAGAAAGATTATTACGACGTTCTTGGTGTTGAACGTGGCGCAGATGAAAAAGCAATTAAACGTGCTTACAAAAAACTCGCCATGCAATATCACCCTGATAGAACCAAAGGTGATAAAGCCAAAGAAGAAAAATTTAAAGAAATCCAAGAAGCCTATGAAATCTTAAGCGATAAAGAAAAACGTGCGGCTTACGATCAATACGGTCACGCAGCCTTCGAACAAGGTGGCATGGGAGGCGGTGGCTTCGGTGGCGGATTCAGCGGCGCTGATTTCGGTGATATTTTTGGTGATATGTTCGGCGATATCTTCGGCGGTGGCGGACGTGGCCGTCAACGTGTAGTGCGTGGTGAAGATTTACGTTATGACATCCAAATTACGTTAGAAGAAGCCGTAAAAGGTACAACCAAAGACATCCAAATCAACACGCTTGCTCACTGTGATAGCTGTGATGGCTCTGGTGCAGAAAAAGGATCAAAAGTTGAAACATGTCCAAGCTGTCATGGTTCTGGTCGTGTTCGTCGTCAACAAGGTTTCTTCGTAACTGAAGCGGTTTGTCCTACTTGTCATGGTTCTGGTAAGAAAATTGAAAAACCATGTAAAAGCTGCCATGGCGAAGGTCGTGTTCACAAGAAGAAAAACCTGTCCGTTAAAATTCCAGCAGGTGTGGATACCGGCAACCAATTACGTTTAAGTGGCGAAGGTGCGGCAGGCGAAAATGGCGCGCCAGCAGGCGATTTATATGTGGTGATTCACGTTAAAGAACATCATATCTTTGAACGTGATGGAAACAACCTCTACTGCGAAGTGCCAATCAGTTTCTCAATGGCAGCGTTAGGGGGTGAAATTGAAGTTCCAACCTTAGACGGTAAAGTGAAACTCAAAATTCCTGCGGAAACCCAAACAGGCAAACTGTTCCGTATGCGTGGTAAAGGGGTGACCTCTACACGTAGCAGCTACGCAGGCGATCTTATTTGCCGCGTGGTGATTGAAACACCGGTGAACTTAAATAAAGAACAAAAAGAATTATTAGAAAAACTGGAAGAAAGTTTGAAAGGGCAAAAATCTCATAGCCCGAAATCTTCAAGCTTTTTAGACGGTGTGAAGAAATTCTTTGATAACTTAGGTAAGTAATCCTAAACAGAAAGTGCGGTCAATTTTAAAACTGTTTTGAAATTGACCGCACTTTTTTTATTGATAAAAAAGGACCTATCCACTAGGCCCTTTTTCTCTCTATTATTCTTTAAGATTTAACCATTTGTTGGACAATGTTCCGGCTGTCATCGCACCATTCACATTCAGTGCAGTTCGTCCCATATCAATTAATGGCTCAATTGAAATCAATAAACCCACTAATTCTAACGGTAGATTTAAAGTCGATAACACCACAATCGCAGCAAAGGTTGCGCCACCACCTACTCCGGCAATACCGAACGAGGAAATCGCTACCACTAATACTAATGTTGCAATATAGCTCACCGTAAATGGATCAACGCCTACTGTTGGTGCCACCATTACCGCTAACATCGCAGGATAAATCCCCGCACAACCATTCTGTCCGATTGTTGCCCCAAAGGTGGCTGAAAAGTTTGCTACAACAGGATTATTACCCAGTTTATCTGTTTGAGTTTCAATGTTTAACGGAATACTCGCCGCACTTGAACGAGAGGTAAAGGCGAAACTCAATGTTGGCAATGCTTTTTTGAAGTAAGTAATTGGGTTAATACCAGATAAACCAAGTAACACACCATGCACAATAAACATCAAGATAATCGCAATATAAGACGCAACAATAAAGCTACCTAAGTTCAGAATATCTTCCCATTTTGATGTAGCCGCCATTTTAATCATTAACGCGAACACACCGTAAGGGGTTAAACGGATGACGAAGCGCACTAAACGCATGACTAATTTATTTAATGTATCAACCCCTTGTGCAATACGATCACCAAGTGATTGATCTTCTTTACGTAAACTTAATGCTGCTACACCTAAAAATGCAGAGAAAATCACAGTACTGATAATCGAAGTTGGATTTGCTCCGGTTAATTCTGCAAATGGATTTTTAGGAATAAAGGAAATCAACATCGCAGGAATGGAAAGGTTGCTGACTTGATCAACTCGTCCTACAACTTTCACCTGTGCCGCTAACTCACGCTCACCTGCCACTAAGCCTTCTGCAGTTAAACCAAATACTTGTACCATAATGATACCGATTAATGCGGCGATAGCGGTGGTGACTAAAAGCACAGAAAGTACGCTAAAACTGATTTTGCCTAATGAGCCGGCTTGATTTAAACGTGTAATCGCAGAAAGGATCGATACAAACACCAACGGCATTACAATCATTTGGAGTAAGCGAACATAACCGCCGCCCACTAAATTGATCCAATCTAAGGCTGTTTTCAGGGTTTCTTGCTCACCTAAGGATTGTAGCAATGCACCGCCTACAAGCCCTAATAACAAACCAACAAATACCGTTTGACCTAATTTTTGCGTGCTACGATAGAGATAATTAAGCCCTAAAAGCACAGCAACAAAAAGCACTAAAGTAAGAAATAACATTTTTGTTCCTTAAGAAGTTGATAAGTAAGTCTATTTAATGGTTTTTATTAACGGAAATAAAATGTTTTTTAGGAATGAGATATAACTAAATTGAATTTAAAAGGGATAAACGATTTTATCCCTTTCTCAGATTGAAAAGAGAGTGATTGTTAGACGACAGAAATGGCTTTTATTTGTACATAAACATCCATGCCTTGAGCAAAATGCAATTCATTAAACGCCCATTTACTGATACTTGCCCAAACCTTATGCCCTTCCACCAACACCGCAATGTCAATGCGATTCTCTTGCGGAACGATTTGTACAATTTGCCCTTGTAAGATATTACGAATACTCGTTTGCTCTGGCTTGCTGAGTGTGAGTGACACATCGGAACTATAAATACAGACGCGTACTTTTTCATTCGCTTGATGATGTACTTCATTAATCCAAAGCTGTTGTTCACCCAAAGAAAGAGCGGTCATTTTATAGGTTGGATTATGTAAATATACTGGCAACGCCAACACACTACTCTGTTCCGATTCGCCTTTCCAAGGGGCAAATAACGGACTATTCCACACATTTTCTAAGGTGTCATAGGCTTTCACTTTACCGTTTTCCATCAGCACAACGCGATCGGCCAAACGTAATAATTCGTCCAAACTGTGCGTCACATATAAAATCGGCACATTAATTTCTTTGGATAGACTTTCCAGATATTGCATAAGCTCACGTTTGCGAGGCACATCTAAAGCTGAAAGTGGTTCATCCATTAACAAAATATCAGGATCCGTTAATAAGGCTCGCCCAATCGCCACACGTTGTTTTTCGCCACCCGATAAAGTAAGTGGATAGCGTTTGAGTAACGGTTCAATACCAAGTAGCTGAACGATATAGTCAAAGTCTTCACGGCTGACATTCTTCATGCCATAACGTAAATTGCCTTTGACGTTGTAATGCGGAAATAAACGGGCATCTTGGAATACATAGCCTATTTTACGCTGATGTACGGGAAGATTCTCACCGTTCTCCACATTCACCAAAGTGCGGTCATTTAAACGAATAAATCCTTGATCGGGATGAGTTAAACCACTCACCAAATTAATCAATGAGGTTTTACCCGAACCCGACAAACCAAAAATAGCCGTCACACCTTGAGTTGGCAATTGCAGATCCGCACGTAAGGTCAGGCGACCTAATTGTTGTTGTACATTAATGTGTAGCATCGCCCTGCCCCAATTTTTTCTGCATCCGTTTGCTCAATGCTTCGGAAAGCAATAAAGAAATTAATGAAAGGATCACCGCAAACAAACAAAGGCGTGCTGTTTGTGCTTCTGCGCCTGGTGTTTGGATGAATGAATACATCGCTAAAGGAATGGTTTGGGTCTCTCCCGCAATATTGGAAACGAAAGTAATCGTCGCACCAAACTCCCCTAAAGAGCGTGCAAAACCTAATACTAAACCTGCTAATACACCAGGTAGAGAAAGGGGCAATGTAATCGTAAAAAAGACTCGCCAAGGCGAAGCGCCAAGCGTTTGTGCAGCTTGCTCTAATTTAAAATCAATGCTTTCTAAGGAAAGACGTATCGCTCGTACGACCAATGGAAATGCCACCACCGCTGAAGCTAATACTGCCCCCTTCCAGCTAAAGCCGAAGGATAAGCCAAACCATTGATATAAATACTTACCGATAAAACCGTTACGCCCCATGGCGACTAATAATAAATAACCGATAACCACCGGCGGTAACACTAAAGGTAGATGAATAATTCCGGTAATCAAAGACTTACCGTAAAATTCCTTACGAGCCAGTAACCAAGCAATAAAAATTGCGAAGGGCAAACTCCAAAGCATAGAACTCAATGCGACACTCATGCTTAAGTGAATCGCATCCCATTCCATCGGGCTTAATTGAAACCAAGAGAGCAAAATATTTCCTTGTGTATATATCGATATGACGAAATTTCTTTAGAGATAATAAAAAGGACAGTTTCCTGTCCTTTCTTTATAAAGTCTGAGCTCATTATTTCACAGAGAAACCATATTCAACAAATATTTTTTTCGCTGCGCTCGATTCTAAGTAATTAAGGAAATCACGGGTATCAGCATTGTCATGATCTTTTAAAATCGCAACGGGATATTCAACCGGTTTATAACTGTCTTTCGGGAATACACCTACTGCTTTCACGTCTTTACTCACTTTCGCATCAGTGCTATACACAATACCGTAAGGCGCTTCAGCGCGTTCAACTAAGGCTAACGCACCACGCACGTCTTTCGCACGCGCTAATTTATCTTTAACTTGATCCCATAAATTTAATTTGGTTAATGATTCTTCAGCATATTGTCCTGCAGGAACATGCGCAGGATCACCCACAGATAAATAGCTATCTTTTAAGCCTTTAATCCATTCACCTTTAGCAATATCCACTGAATTAACCGCACTTTTAGCCGGCGCAATTAATACTAATTCATTGCCTGCTAATACTTTTTCAGTTTCTTTTACAGTGAGATTCTTATCTGATAAATATTTCATCCATTTGTTGCTAGCTGAAATAAATAAGTCTGCTGGTGCACCTTCTTCAACTTGTTTTGCAAGGGTGGAAGAAGAAGCAAAAGAGAAAACCACGGTATTATTTGGCTTTTCAGTTTGATATTGATCCGCAATTTGTTTTAACGCATCAGTCATTGAAGCTGCAGCAAACACAGTCACTTTTGCTGATGCAGCAAAAGATACGCCCAT
This sequence comes from uncultured Haemophilus sp., assembly GCF_905207935.1. Classification (GTDB taxonomy): domain Bacteria; phylum Pseudomonadota; class Gammaproteobacteria; order Enterobacterales; family Pasteurellaceae; genus Haemophilus_D. The sequence goes on along the minus strand of NZ_CAJLNI010000002.1, from coordinate 2,025 downwards.
GCCTGCAATTAAAAGTGCGGTTGCAAATTTAGTTAATTTCATTATTTATCTCCTATATAAATGAAACTATATATAAAAAAATATACTACGGGTAAATTATAACTTGAATTTTTAAATAAGCATACAGAAAAACTTAAAGATCAAGTAAAATAAACAGAATTGTGTATTAGGAGGAGATGATGAAACAAACTGAAATTTTACTGACGATCAAACTTCATCAAGAATTATTTATTGATCCAAAACGTGTTCGCCTCTTAAAAGAAATTAAAGAATGTGGCTCAATCAACCAAGCAGCCAAAAACGCTAAAGTGAGCTATAAAAGTGCTTGGGATCACCTTGAAGCGATGAATAAAATCAGCCCCAAACCGCTTTTAGAACGTAATATCGGTGGGAAAAATGGGGGCGGTACCTCATTAACCACTTATGCCGAGCGTTTGCTGCAGCTTTATGATTTGCTCGAACAAACACAAGAGCATGCCTTTCATATTCTGCAAGATGAGACGATCCCGCTAAACAGCCTACTTTCAGCAACGGCAAAATTCTCCTTACAAAGTAGCGCGCGCAATCAATTTTTCGGTAAGGTGGCAAGCCAACATATTGTAGACTCCCGCTGCATTGTTGCAGTAAATATTCAGGATTTGCCTCATCCATTACATGTTTCGATCACAATGCGCAGTGCTGAGCGTCTCAGACTCATTACTGAAAAAGAAGTGATGGTCATGTTTAAAGCCCCTTGGGTGAAAATTAGTGCCACCCCATTAGAAGAAAAAAATAACCTCTTCCAAGCGACTATTCTTTCAATGGAAAACGAAGAAACCATTGTGCAATTAAAGGACAGCTCAATTGAATTTTGTGCCAGCATTCATAGCAAAGATGGTTGGAAAGTGGGACAAGATGTGTGGTTACACGTGGATCCAGAACAGATTATTTTGGCAACATTGAAATAATCCTAGAAACGAAAAGTGCGGTCAAAATTAACCGCACTTTTTTATTTTCGCTTATAACGCAATCTCATCAATCGAGCGCCCAAAACTTGGCAAAAAGACTTGTAAAAAATAATCCATTTCTTGGCTGTGCCATTGTTCCATTAAATTTTCTAAGCGTTTCTTCGCTGTTTTAAATTCATGGTTACCGTGCTCTAATTCAAATTGAGCTTTAATATACGCACAAATCAAATCCGCTTGTTTTACTATATGCTTTTCTTCTGGGCTAAATTGCTCACTATCTAAATATGGAGCAAAACTCTCTTGCAATTCAGTCGGGAGCAAACTAATTAAATGCAATTCTGCAGCCGCTTCAATATCTTTATAAGCATGAGTGATTTCAGAGTTGAAATATTTAATTGGGGTCGGCAAATCACCAGTAAAGATTTCAGAGGTATCATGATACATCGCCATCACCGCAATACGCTCTGGATTGACTTCCCCACCAAAAAATTGATTTTTAATAATGGCTAAAGCTTGTGCCACAAAGGCAACTTGCAGACTATGCTCTGCTAAGTTTTCCTTTTCAATATTGCGCATCAATGACCAACGCTGAATTAAGCGAAGACGATCTAAACAGGCAAAAAAGTGACTGGTTTTAACTTCCACAATATATCCTTAATTAGACGGCAACTCTTCAATAATCACGGGAAGATCAATCATTTTACCTAATCGAGAAATTGTGATGATGACTTCTGTATTCGGTTTAGTATCACTAATAATTTGCATTATTTCACGGATAGAGAGGTTATCTTGTTTATTTAAACGTAAAATCACATCCCCCACTTGGATGCCCGCTTTCGCTGCAGGGCTATTGGCGGTCACGCCTGTAATCACGATACCACCGTTTGAGTTAGCGGTGATTTCACTTTGTACCCCAAAATAACCACGAATCACGCGTCCATCGCGAATAATTTTATACAACACATCATTAGCAATACTGATTGGAATCGCAAAATTTAACCCTTCTGCAATTTCATTGGCTGTTTTACCAATACTTAACGTGCTGATCCCCACTAATTCGCCCGCAGAGTTAATCAAC
>NZ_CAJLNI010000001.1 GCF_905207935.1 uncultured Haemophilus sp. | reverse complement strand
CGGATTGTTTAATTCCGCTTGGCTAATGTTATTTTTAAGGTATCGTGTTTTAACGGTTTTCTTTGGTTGTTGTGTTGTTGTACAAGCAAACAACCCTACGAATGCAGCCGTGAGTAATGCTATTTTGAATTTATTCATTGATAAAGTTCCGAGAGTAGAGTGAATGAGAAAGGGAGTATGATAGCGGAAATTGGGGATTGTGCAATATAGAAAGGATAAAGTGCAGTTGATTTTTGAGGTGTTTTTTATTGAAGTTAGGCGCACGCTAGGAAGCGTGCGTCAACAGATTGTGCTAATAAAGAAAGATAGCGCCAGCCTCCACGCTAGTGCTACTTAATAAAAACATTATGAATTTTACCCATAACCGCCGGCAGAACCAATATTCAAAATCCTTTGGATTTTATGACTGCACTTTTAGCTAAGAGGTACAAGCGAGGATGCTTGCGCTATCATGGGGGAGACTAATGAACTTTGAATCTTTCTTTTTTTAGCCTTAGCATATTTAAAATTTCATCTAATTTAAATTTATCAAATGGATCAAGCTCTTTTGAATTATATCTATTAGTTAAACAAGCTATAAACTTATCAATAAAACTTTCTTCAGCTTTCAAATATTCTGCTAATGTTATTTCATTAATACTACGATTTGTTTTATATCTTTCATCAAGAAAATAACAAAAATTATATAACCCATTATAATTATTACTATCATCAATTAACACTTCCATAACTTGATTAACATTTTCTTCAGTCAGAAAAACTTTGCACTCGTATTTTTCATAGTTGCTATACGTATTACTCCAGTCTGCAATTTTTATAAATGGTAATAATTTATAAAAATCATCAATAGTCTTTTTATTTTCTAAAATAAATTGTTGTTCATTTATCTTCTTATAAAATTCTGATCTTATTCTTATGAAATCGTCATCTTCTTCATTGATATATCCCAAGCCTGTAGTATTAAGCCTAAAAAATCTAAGATCTGGAAATGAAGAAGTTTCTTTGTATTTATCTAGGTATTTTGAGAGTGTTTGTTCTATTTCATCAATTGATATATTTCTACATAAATTTTTCTTAATGAAAAATACTAACATACTAACAGCATGCATAAGAATACCTATATTCTGATATTCTATTGAAATAAATTTATTCTTTACATCTTCAAGGTTAGTATAAAATTCATACCTATTCATCTCTCTGTAGTGCCATAATTTTTGCCAAGATTCATCTTCTTTCCTATTAAATATTGGAAGTGAGGATATCAATTCATTTAGTTCATCATAAGAATTATAGCAACTAGTAATAATCATCTTCCAAATATCTGTATCGAAAATGAGGCTATAATAAAATCCTGAGTCATCTTGTTTTAATGACTGTAAGACGGAATCTATATTATGCTCTTTTTTATATTCTAGTGATAGTGTATAGAATTGTTCTGATAGGCTTTCAATAAATTCATCGTTATCTAGATAATCAGATTTTATTTTTTTAGTAAAATCAATGTAATCATCAGTTGTCTGAATTAGATTTCTATAGTTTTTATTTCCAGATCTTTCAAATGTCGATTGGATGATATTTATAATTATTTCAGGTTTTTTTAACTGTGAGGAATATTTTTCCTCAAATGACTTCCAATAACTTTCGTTATCATTATAAATAGTAAAGGATTTACCTATAACTTTTTCTTTGAATCTTTTATATATTTCATTGTTTTTATCAATTTCATCTTCATTTGCGATGATAATTGTTTTCACATTTTCATTCTCGCAGATTGAATTTATAAAACCTAATATTTCTGTAGTTGAAATTAATGTTCTTTCAAGATCATCAAATATAAAGATTAGATTTTTATATTCGGTATTGTTATTGTCAAATGGATTTAGTTTAGTAAAATCAATATTTACACTTGTTTCCTCGTTTTTATCTCCTGCTAGATCAAATTTAAACCCTAATTTAATTGCGGATTTCAGTACGCCTCCTAAAAATTTTACTCCTTTATGAGAAAGAACTGGGTGTAATTCTTCAAAAATAGCATCATTTACTGATTGGATATCTTTTAATCCAAATAAACTTATATAAATAAATTTATATTTCTTCTCTTCAGACTTTTTTTCTATGTAATTTTTTATAAAATATGTTTTACCGCAGCCCCATTTCCCAGTTAAGAGAGTTGCGTATTCAACATTTTCTCTTTTTAAATAAAGATCTAAATATTTTTCAATATGTTTATTCATTATTGATTCCTATTATAAAATAGCAAACCTAAAATTAATTGTAATAATTTTACTTCATCGCCACACCCAACCATTTCATCATCTCTCTCTCATCCCAACCTTTACGTTTGGCATAATCTTGAGCTTGGTCTTCATCAATGCGACCTAAAGTGAAATAGTTACTTGCAGGGTGGGTGAAGTACCAACCGCAGACGGAAGCCGCCGGCCACATGGCGTAGCTTTCGGTGAGTTTCATGCCGATGCGTTGTTCTACTTCTAATAAATCCCAAATTAAAGCTTTTTCGGTATGCTCAGGGCAGCTTGGATAGCCTGGTGCAGGGCGGATGCCGACATAGTTTTCATTGATTAAACCTTGATTGTTGAATTCCTCTTGCGTATAGCCCCAAATGCGGGTGCGTAGCTCAAAGTGCAGGTATTCTGCCATGGCTTCGGCGAGGCGATCGCCTACGGCTTGTAGCAAGATAGCGTTGTAGTCGTCGCCTGCCGCTTTATAGCCTTCCACTAATTCCATTTCTTCAATACCTGCACAGACGGCGAACATGCCCATCCAGTCTTTTTTGCCGCTTTCGCGATCGGCAATAAAGTCACTTAGGGCAAAGTTAAACGGACTTTTGCTATTTTTGCCCCGTTCGGTTTGTTGGCGTAAGCCGTAAGCCGTGCCAATGGTTTGCGTGCGTTCTTCATCAGCGAAAAGCACCACATCATCGCCTACACGTTCTGCAGGGAAGATACCTAAAATACCGCTTGGGTTGAGTTTGTGGTTTTGCTCTAATTCATCTAAAACCATTTGCGCATCATTCCAAACTTTGCGTGCTTCTTCACCGCCTTCTGGATAATCAAAGGCATCAGGGTAGCCGCCCATCAAGCCCCAAATGCGGAAGAATGGCGACCAGTCGATAAATTTACGCAGTTTGGCAATCGGTACGTTTTTAAATTCCACAATGCCCGTTTGATTTGGTTTTGGTGGCACATAATCAGCCCATTCTCCACTAAAGCCATCAAAGCGGTTTGCACGAGCTTCTTCAATGCTCAGTTGCTTACGAAGTGGTTTACGGTTAGAGAAAGATTGTTGGATTTTCTCGTAATCTTTCTTAAATTGTTCCCACAATGCCGCACGGCTTTCAGGGTTCATCAAGGTCGCACACACAGTCACCGCACGGGAGGCGTTGGAAGTATAGAATACGCCGTGTTCTTTATATTTTGGATAAAGTTTAATGGCTGTATGTTCTTTAGAGGTGGTCGCCCCGCCAATCATCACAGGCAGGTTTAAGCCTAAGCGAGTCATTTCACCTAAGAAGTATTCCATCTCATCTAAAGAAGGGGTAATCAAACCACTTAAAGCGATGATGTCCGCTTTTTCATCAATAGCGGTTTGAATGATTTTGTCCGCAGGCACCATGACGCCCAAGTCAATCACTTCAAAGTTATTACATTGCATCACCACGCTCACGATGTTTTTACCGATGTCGTGTACGTCGCCTTTTACGGTTGCAATCACCACTTTACCGTTGCTTGAACCTTTTTGTTTGGTGGCATTGATAAACGGCTCTAAATACGCCACAGATTGTTTCATCACGCGCGCAGATTTCACCACTTGTGGCAGGAACATTTTACCGTCACCGAATAAATCGCCGACGACATCCATGCCCGCCATCAACGGGCCTTCAATCACATCTAATGGACTTGGCAATGTTTGGCGAGCTTCTTCGGTATCTTCCACAATGTAAGTGGTAATCCCTTTCACCAGCGCGTGTTTTAAACGTTCTTCCACTGGCCAAGTGCGCCATTCTGCGACAGAATCAACCGCACTTTCATCGTTGCCTTGGTTACGATATTTTTCTGCAATATCGAGTAGTTTTTCGGTGGCATCTGGGCGGCGGTTTAATACCGCATCTTCCACAATTTCACGTAATTCAGGATCGAGATCGTCATAAATCGCAAGTTGTCCTGCATTTACAATCCCCATATCCATACCTTGCTTAATGGCGTGATAGAGGAAGACCGCGTGAATCGCTTCACGCATCACGTTATTACCACGGAATGAGAAAGACACATTCGATACCCCGCCTGAGATTTTCGCGTGTGGCAGGGCACGTTTAATGCGGCCAGTAGCATTGATGAAATCCACACCGTAGTTGTTGTGTTCTTCAATCCCTGTACCGATGGCAAAAATATTCGGGTCGAAAATAATGTCTTCTGGTGGAAAGCCGACTTGATTCACCAAAATGTCATAAGCACGGCTACAAATTTCGACTTTGCGATCTTCGGTATCGGCTTGCCCTACTTCGTCAAACGCCATCACCACCACAGCTGCACCGTATTTACGCACCAGTTTAGCGTGCTCGATAAAGATTTCTTCGCCTTCTTTTAATGAGATTGAGTTCACAATCGGCTTACCTTGTACTGATTGTAAACCTGCCTCAATCACTTCCCATTTAGATGAGTCGATCATGACTGGCACTTTTGCCGCATCCGGTTCGGTTGCCATAATGTTGAGGAAACGGGTCATGCATTTTTTGCTGTCTAATAAGGCTTCGTCCATATTGATGTCGATCACTTGTGCACCGTTCTCCACTTGGTCGATAGCAATTTCAATGGCTTCGGCAAATTTATCTTCTTTAATTAAGCGTTTGAATTTTGCCGAACCTGTCACGTTATTACGTTCACCTACGTTCACGAATAGGCTTTCATCATCAATATTGAGTGGTTCTAAGCCTGATAAACGCATCGCAGTTTTAATTTCAGGCAATTTACGCGGTGCAATACCTTGCATTGCATCGGCAAAGGCTTTGATATGCTCTGGCGTTGTACCACAACAACCACCGACAATGTTTACAAAGCCACTTTCAGCCCATTCTTTAAGGTGTGCGGCCATCTCTTCTGCACCTAAATCATAGCCACCAAAGGCATTTGGTAAGCCTGCATTTGGGTGAACAGACACATAGGTTTCGCTGATTTTAGACAGTTGTTCTACATATTGGCGAAGTTCTTTCGGGCCTAATGCACAGTTCAAACCGAATGTCAGCGGTTTAGCGTGACGAAGCGAGTTATAGAACGCTTCAGTGGTTTGACCTGAAAGCGTACGGCCTGAAGCATCGGTAATGGTGCCAGAAATCATAATTGGCAATTCCACGCCTAATTCTTCAAACACGGTTTCGATGGCGAAAATTGCCGCTTTGGCATTTAGCGTGTCGAAGATGGTTTCGATCATAATTAAATCGGCACCGCCTTTGATTAAGCCGCGCGTGGCTTCTGAATAGGCATCCACCAATTCCATAAAGGTGACGTTACGGAAACCTGGATCGTTTACATCGGGAGAAATAGAGGCCGTACGGTTGGTTGGCCCTAATACACCCGCGACAATGCGAGGTTTTTCTGGTGTGCTGTATTTATCTGCGGCTAAACGCGCTAGTTTTGCCCCTGCAAAATTCAGTTCGTAGGCAATAGACTGTAAATCATAATCCGCTTGCGCAATGGTGGTAGAGCTAAAGGTATTGGTTTCAATAATATCGGCGCCTGCGGCTAAATATTTCTCATGAATGGCAGAAATTAACAGGGGTTGGGTTAATGTGAGCAAGTCATTATTGCCACGTAAATCAACCGCACTTTCTTTAAAACGCTCGCCTCTAAAATCAGCTTCAGTGAGTTTATATTTTTGGATCATCGTTCCCATCGCCCCATCTAAAATGAGGATACGTTTAGCGAGGGATTTTTTCAGTAATTCGGTTTGATTATGTGACATAGACAGCTCTTTTTAAAATCAATCAATATTGGTCGGAATAATAGGGATAAGCATGGATACTGTCAAATAAAAGGGGAGAAAGTGCGGTAAAAAAATGGAATGTTTTCAAAAAGAAAGGCGGACAAATTGTCCGCCGAATGGTTAGCAATATTTGCTGTCCGAGTAAAAAAACAGATTAACGTAAAAATGCCGGAATATTTTTTTCGTATTCACTGATGGCATCTTCGTGTTGTAACGTCAAACCGATGTTATCCAAGCCGTTTAACAAACAATGACGGCGGAATTCATCCAGTTCAAAGTGATAGACTTTGTCACCTACAGTGACCGTCATCGCTTCCAAATCCACATGGATTTGTTTGCCTTCATTTGCCCACACCCATTGGAAGATTTCTTCTACTTCTTCTTCGCTTAAACGAATCGGTAACATGTGGTTATTTAAGCTGTTGTTGTAGAAAATATCTGCAAAACTTGGTGCGATCATCACTTTGAAACCGTAATCGGCTAATGCCCAAGGTGCATGTTCACGAGACGAACCACAGCCAAGGTTTTTACGCGCTAATAAAATAGTCGCACCTTGATATTGTGGATAATTCAATACAAAATCTGGATTTGGTTTAGTGCCTTCTACATCCAAATAACGCCATTCATGGAATAAGTGTTTGCCGAAACCTACGCGCGTAATAGCTTGTAAAAATTGTTTTGGAATAATTGCATCCGTGTCCACGTTTGCCGCATCCAATGGCACTACTAAGCCTGAAAGTTGTTTAAATCCTGCCATTTTCTGCTCCTTAGTTTAATGTGACGTCACGAATATCAACGAATTTACCGAACATTCCCGCTGCGGCAGCCATAGCTGGGCTCACTAAGTGAGTGCGTCCATTACGGCCTTGACGACCTTCAAAGTTACGGTTTGAAGTAGATGCACAACGTTCCCATTCACCTAAACGGTCATCGTTCATTCCTAAACACATTGAACAGCCCGGATTACGCCATTCAGCACCCGCTTCGATAAAGATTTTATCCAAGCCTTCTTTTTCTGCTTGTTCTTTCACTAAACCAGAACCCGGTACCACTAAAATACGTTTTACATTATCTGCTTTTTTGCGGCCTTTCATGACAGCCGCTGCCGCACGTAAATCTTCGATACGAGCATTGGTACAAGAACCGATAAATACTTGATCTACAGGGATATCTTTTAAATCAGTGTTAGCGTCTAAGCCAATATAATTCAATGCTTTTTCTGCTGAAGCACGAGTCACGGGATCGGTCATTTCTGCTGGGTTTGGCACAGGCTGATCGATACCGATTACTTGGCCTGGATTTGTTCCCCAAGTTACCTGTGGCGCAATATCTTTCGCTTCTAATGTGATGACTGTGTCAAATTTCGCATCATCATCGGATTTTAAGGTTTTCCAATAAGCAACGGCATCATCCCAATCTTTACCTTTCGGTGCATGTGGACGACCTTTTAAGTATTCGAAAGTGGTTTCATCTGGTGCGATTAAGCCCGCTTTCGCGCCCATTTCAATCGCCATATTACAAACGGTCATGCGGCCTTCCATAGAAAGGTCACGAATGGCTTCACCACAGAATTCCACCACATGGCCTGTACCGCCTGCCATGGTGGTTTTACCGATGATGGCAAGAATAATATCTTTTGCGGTAATGCCAGGTGCTACCTTGCCACGCACTTCAATTTTCATATTTTTTGCGCGAGCTTGTTTTAAGGTTTGTGTGGCTAATACGTGTTCTACTTCTGATGTACCAATACCAAATGCCAAAGCACCGAATGCACCGTGGGTGGCGGTATGGGAGTCACCACAAACGATAGTCATGCCCGGTAAGGTTAAGCCTTGCTCAGGGCCCATCACATGCACGATACCTTGTTCTTTGGTGGTCATGTCGAATAATTGAATACCAGTCGCTTTTGTGTTTTTTGCGAGCTCTAATACTTGAATTTTTGCTTGGCCTTCAAGTTTATTGACATCACGTACTTGAGTAGAAATACTGTGATCCATGGTACCGAAAGTTTTGCTTACTTGACGTACTTGACGACCTGCAACACGCAAACCGTCAAAGGCTTGTGGACTGGTCACTTCATGGATTAAATGACGGTTAATATACAAAATCGGCGTTTCGCCTTCAGCTTCGTAGACCACATGGGCATCGAATAATTTTTCGTAAAGAGTTTTTGCCATAATTTTTCTCAATTCGTTAGAGTAATAAGTGCGGTCAAAATTGAGGGGGTTTTTAAACCGCACTTTAATTGTTTTTTATTAGATTGCGTTAGCGATTAACGTACCCATTTCCGCAGTTGAAACAGGTGCAGAATCATCTGCTAAATCTCCCGTACGGTGACCACTTGCTAAGACTTTTTGCACCGCATTTTCAATCGAATCAGCTGCATCATTTAAGTTGAAGCTGTAACGCAACATCATCGCGGCAGAAAGAATTTGCGCGATTGGGTTGGCAATGCCTTTGCCTGCGATATCTGGTGCAGAACCGCCAGCAGGCTCATATAAGCCGAAACCTTCTTCATTTAAGCTAGCAGATGGCAACATCCCCATAGAGCCGGTGATCATCGCGGCTTCATCAGAAATAATATCACCGAAAATGTTAGAGCAGAGGAGTACATCGAAAGATTCAGGCGCTTTGATTAATTGCATGGTCGCGTTATCGATATAAATATGATCTAAGGTGACTTCAGGGTAATCTTTCGCCACTTCTGTCACGGTTTCACGCCATAAGATTGAAGCTTGTAATACGTTCGCTTTATCCACAGAAGTCACATGTTTACGACGTTTCATTGCCGCATCAAAAGCCGCATGCGCAATGCGTTCGATTTCATATTTGTAATAAACTTCAGTATCGAATGCTTTGGTTTGTGCACCTTCACCTTCACGGCCTTTAGGCTGACCGAAATAAATCCCACCCGTTAATTCACGTACAACCACCATATCAAACCCTTTTGCTGCAATGTCTGCACGTAATGGGCAGAATTTTTCTAAGCCTTTATAAAGGGTAGCAGGACGAAGATTGCAGAATAATTTGAAATGTTTACGCAATGGTAATAATGCACCACGTTCTGGTTGTTGATCTGGCGGTAAGTTTGTCCATTTAGGACCGCCTACAGAGCCAAACAAAATCGCATCAGCTTCATCACAACCTTTTAAGGTTTCTGCCGGTAATGGGCAACCACAATTATCAATTGCAGCGCCACCCACATAAAATTCGTTAAAGTTAAGTTTGAAACCAAATTTTTCTTGGACTTTGTTTAATACTTTGATGGCTTCAGCCATGACTTCCGGACCGATACCGTCTCCCGGTAGAACTGCGATGTTGTATGATTGCATATTATTTTTCCTATTTCTTTCACACCAAAGTGCGGTTAATTTTCCCCCCTCTTTTGTAAAGAGGGGCTAGGGGGGAGATTTTAACGACATAAAATTCACTGCTGAGGTTGATGTTACTTCTGCCAAATCTCCCTACCCCCTCTTTGCTAAAGAGGGGAACTCGATAGATTAATGATGTTTATGATTCTTAATATCTGCGACTTTATGTGAACGGTAAATCGCATTGATCGCGTGGACTAAAGCAAGCGCGGAAGATTCAACAATATCAGTAGCCAAACCAACACCGTGGAATTTACGACCATCGTGTTCAACCACGATATCCACCTGACCTAAGGCTTCAGCGCCTTCACCTTTAGCGGTTAAGTTATAGTGAGACATTTTGATTTCTAAGCCGGTTAAGTTCAAGATCGCATTGTAAACCGCATCGACCGGACCGTTCCCACCGATTGACGAAGTGCTTAATTTATTACCATCCAATTCCACTTGAACAAAAGCAGTCGCTGGATATTCTTTGGTGGAATGTGCCGAAAGTTTATCTAACACTAAGCGATCTTCATCACCTTGTTGCATGTCGATAAACGCCAACGCTTCCAAGTCATAATCGAATACTTGGCCTTTTTTGTCTGCTAATTTCAAGAAAGATTCGTACAATTTATCCAAATCGTAATCTTGCTCGGTGTAACCCATATCCGCCATATGACCTTTCACAGCTGCGCGACCAGAACGTGCGGTTAAGTTTAATTTCTCTTTCTTCAAGCCGATAGTTTCTGGTGACATGATTTCGTAGGTATTTTGGTTTTTTAACATACCATCTTGGTGAATACCGGATGAATGTGCGAAAGCATTCGAACCTACAATCGCTTTATTCGGTTGGATTGGCATATTACAAAGTTGGCTCACCATTTGGCTGACACGATGAATTTCTTGTGTGTTGATACGTGTATCCACGCCCATGAATTCTTGGCGAACTTTCATTGCCATCACCACTTCTTCAAGTGAAGTGTTACCCGCACGTTCACCAATGCCGTTGATAGTACATTCAATTTGGCGTGCACCATTTTGTACAGCGGTTAAGGAGTTAGCCGTTGCCATACCCAAGTCATTGTGGCAATGTACGGAAATCACAGCTTTATCGATATTTGGTACGCGGTTACGTACTTCAGCAATAATATTGCCGAATTGATTAGGTAAGCAGAAACCAACAGTGTCAGGAATATTTACAGTTGTTGCACCTGCATTAATTGCCGCTTCCACAATGCGACAAATATTGTCGATACCGGTACGGCCTGCATCTTCGCAAGAAAATTCTACATCGTCAGTATAATTACGTGCATGTTTTACTGCGGCTACAGCCATTTCAACCACATCGTCAAAGGTACGTTTTAATTTGGCTTCAACGTGTAATGCTGAAACTGCAATAAATGTATGGATACGAAACGCTTCTGCCACTTTTAAGGCTTCAGCTGCAGCATCAATATCTTTAATTACTGCACGAGAAAGTGCTGCAACACGACTATTTTTGATATGACGTGCGATAGTTTGAACAGATTCAAAATCGCCTTGAGAAGAAACCGGAAAACCGACTTCCATTACATCTACGCCTAGACGTTCAAGTGCTAAAGCAATCTGTAATTTCTCTTTAACGGTTAAGCTTGCTTTTAACGCTTGTTCGCCATCACGCAAGGTGGTATCAAAAATAATAACGCGATCTGTCATAGTATTTTCCTTCTTTTATCACTCAAAGTGCGGTCATTTTTACCGTGATTTTAAAACGAAAAAACCCGCAATCTTAAAAGTGCGGGTTGATAATAGATTTTTTACATAAAGGTGTTTTTTATCCACAACTTAGCCGCACAAAGAATGTGAGAGCAGGAGGTTGAGAGATAAAGAAACAGCTTGGTACATAAAAAGATAATCCTGTAAAAATTCTGTAAAACGCTGTCCATATTACGGATAAAAATTTTGCTGTCAAATCATTTATCAGTGATTTATATCTAAAATGAATATCTCAACATAATCTTAAAAGTTTATTTCTCTGAATATAAACCATTATTCAAAATTAATCTCTAAAAATGGCTTTTAAGAAGCTATTTTTGTCCTGTTTTATTCCTCGTTTCTGGTATGCAGATTTTTTCTAAAATTTTTTCTCTTTTTGCGATCTGAATCGCAAAATTAAGACAAATCTTTCATTTTTTGACACCAATCTCGTCATAATTCTCTTTTTAAAGGAGAGAATAAATGAGCAATTTAGCGTCGATTTTATTGCGGTTGTCACAAGTACCCAAATTGGGCAGTGTGCGGATTCAACAAATTTTGGCACATATAAGTATAGAAGACTTATTAAATTATGATGAAGTGGCATTTCAACAAATGGGCTGGAATGCTTTGCAGATTCGTCGTTGGTTTCAGCCGGAAATGAAATTCATTGAGCCCGCTTTGAGTTGGGCCGAAAAAGGAGGGCATCATTTAATCCATTGTTTTTCAGATGAGTATCCTTTTTTACTCAAACAAATTAGTGGTTTTCCGTCTTTATTATTTGTGAAAGGTAATTTGACCGCACTTTCTGCACAGCAAATCGCCATGGTTGGGAGCCGCTATTGTTCGGCTTATGGTGAATATTGGGCAAAATATTTTGCGACAGAACTTTCTCTTGCAGGTTTGACGGTCACGAGTGGGCTTGCATTAGGTATTGATGGATTTAGTCATCAAGCTGTAGTGGACATTCAAGGACAAACCATTGCCGTATTGGGTAGTGGATTAGATCACATTTACCCCGCTAAACATCACCGATTAGCCGAGCAAATTATCGAAAATAACGGGGCATTAGTTTCCGAATTTATCCCTACTCAAGCTCCGATAGCTGAAAATTTTCCTCGTCGCAATCGTATTATTAGTGGACTTTCACTGGGAACGTTAGTGATTGAAGCCACAGAGAAAAGCGGTTCATTGATTACGGCGCGTTATGCCTTAGAACAAAATCGCGATATTTTTGCGTTGCCAGGGAATATTCAAAGCGAATACAGTCAAGGCTGCCATAAACTGATTAAGCAAGGTGCAATGTTGGTGGAAAATGTTAAAGATATTTTAGATAGCCTCAATCATAGCGTTGTTTTTCAGCCGTCAGTATATGCGCCAATCAATCAGTCGATAGCTCAACCACTAACAGCAAAAACATCAGCTGTGGAGCCGAATCATCCTGAACTTTATCAACATATCAGTTATACACCAATAAGCCTGGATGATTTATCTGTAGCACTGAACTTGCCGGTGGATTCACTTTTAGTACAGTTATTAGATTTAGAGTTACAAGACTTAATCGTCAATGAGAATGGACTCTATAAGCGGATAGCATAAACGGGGTAGAGTAAGGAGACTATCCTGTGCTAAGATACGGTCAGTTTTAGAAAGGAGAGCCTATGTTAGCCATTATTTCCCCGGCAAAAACCTTAGATTTTGAAAGTGCGGTCAGAAATCTTCCAGTTTCTCAACCGCACTTGACGGATTATAGTGAGCAACTGATTGAAATCTGTCGTCAATTATCTCCCCAAGATCTTTCTTCCTTAATGTCTATCAGCGACAAGCTTGCAGGATTAAATGCCGCTCGTTTTGCTGAATGGACAAAATCTCACAACGAAAAAAATTCACGCGCAGCCATTTGGGCATTCAAAGGTGATGTTTACACCGGCTTAGATGCTGATAGTTTATCTGATGAAGATGTACAATTCGCTCAACGCCATTTACGTGTGCTTTCCGGCTTATATGGCTTATTAAAACCCCTTGATTTAATGCAACCTTACCGCTTGGAAATGGGCACAAAGTTAGCTAATCCAAAAGGGAAAGATCTTTATGCTTTTTGGGGAGATATCATCACTCAATCAGTACAACAAGCGCTTGATGAGCAAGGCGATCGTGTTTTGATCAATTTGGCTTCGGACGAGTATTATAAATCAGTGAAAGAGAGCCAATTAGAGGCACAAATTGTTAAGCCAGTTTTCTTAGATAATAAGAATGGTAAATACAAAGTGGTCAGCTTTTATGCGAAAAAAGCCCGTGGTTTAATGTGTCGTTTTATCATTCAAAATCGTTTGGAACGTGTTGAACAACTGAAAGAGTTTGATCTTGGGGGATATTGGTTTGATTCAGCATCCTCAACTGAAAAAGAATTTGTATTTAAGCGAGATATCAATGAATAAATTCCTGGTTATATTGACCGCACTTTTACTATCAGGTTGTGCGGCAAAAGTGAGTCAGCTTCAAACACCTGAAAAAATTG
Organism: uncultured Haemophilus sp.; assembly: GCF_905207935.1. Classification (GTDB taxonomy): domain Bacteria; phylum Pseudomonadota; class Gammaproteobacteria; order Enterobacterales; family Pasteurellaceae; genus Haemophilus_D. The sequence continues at coordinate 50,303 of NZ_CAJLNI010000001.1, read as the reverse complement.
AGTATAACGGTAAAACCTATAAACTTACTGCAAGCCAAGATTTAGATACGATTGCGCGTTACGTTTATATTGCAGAGCCGGAAACTTTGGAAAATTGGAAATCTCAAATTGAAGTATTGCTTGATCGGGATGTAACACGTTCTATTGAGCAACGTGTAGCATTACGTGAAAAAGTGTATCGTAATTTGGGTGTGCAAGATTTCAAAATTCGTGCAAACTCAACGAATCCGAAAAAGCCTGCGACAGAATTAAACGGTTATGTTATTTATGCACCGACAGAACAAAATCCGTCTTGGCAGGTGGATATTGCGAAAGGGAAAAATATTTCCCATTGTGGTTTTGTGCAATACCAATATTCCCAAAAAGTGGAAATGAAAAAGTTTCAGCGCTTAAGCAAAGTAAAAATTGTGAAAAATTTACAAAAGTATCTTGTTGCAAAAGAAAGCAAAACATTACAAAAAGCAGATCTTTCTTGGAAATGTGAAAGTTATTTCAATCACTAAAATGTATAACTAGATCAAATCTCAAGTAAATTTTCAAAATTTTGCTAGAGCAGAAATTATGGATGGTGTAATCTTAGCACCAGTTTTTCTTAAGAATTCAAAGTAGGTAAATATGATTAAAAAAATTGCTGTATTAACCAGTGGTGGTGATGCTCCTGGTATGAATGCTGCTATTCGTGGTGTTGTGCGTGCAGCACTTGCAGAAGGGCTTGATGTATTCGGCATTTATGATGGTTATCAAGGCTTATACAACAATAAAATCAAACAGTTAAACCGTTATAATGTATCCGATATTATTAACCGTGGTGGTACATTCTTAGGTTCTGCTCGTTTCCCTGAATTTAAAGATCCTGCCGTACGTGAGAAATGTGCGGAAATTTTACGTTCACATGGTATTGATGCCTTAGTCGTTATCGGTGGTGACGGTTCTTATATGGGGGCAAAATTGCTCACAGAAGAACATGGTTTCCCTTGCGTGGGTATTCCAGGCACGATTGATAATGATGTGGCAGGAACTGATTACACAATCGGTTACGAAACAGCTTTACAAACAGCGGTGGATGCGATTGACCGTTTGCGTGACACCTCAAGTTCTCACCAACGTATTTCTATCGTAGAAATCATGGGCCGCCACTGTAGTGACTTAACTATTTCGGCAGGCATCGCAGGTGGTTGTGAATATATCGTGGCATCTGAAATGGAATTTAATCGTGAAGAATTAATTCGCCAAATTGAACGTAGTATTATTCGCGGAAAACGACATGCCATCATTGCGATTACTGAATTAATCACAGACGTACATTCTCTTGCTCGTGAGATTGAAGCTCGTGTAGGTCATGAAACTCGTGCAACCGTATTAGGCCATATTCAACGTGGTGGTTCGCCTTGTGCCTTTGACCGTATTTTGGGCTCACGTATGGGCGTATATGCGGTAGATATATTGCTACAAGGTAAAGGTGGCTACTGTGTGGGTATTCAAAATGAAAAATTAGTTCACCACGATATTATTGATGCAATCAACAATATGCGTCGTGAATTTAAAGCCGATTGGTTAGAAATGGCTAAACGCTTAGAATAATATTTTCAACTTTATTAAAAAAGAAATCGGGCTAAAACAATCATTGTTTTAGCCCGATTTTTATCTGTTTAGATTAAGCTTTTAGTTTATTTTTCTTACGCTGCAAAATTAAAGAACGACAATCATAGGGATTATCTGCATCCGCTTGGCGATATTCTTCAAACTCGATGTTCCATTCAGACCAATTAATTTCAGGGAAGAAGGTATCGCCGTCAATGTCTGCTTGAATTTGCGTGAGATATAGTTTATCTGCTTTAGGTAAATATTGTTTAAATAACTCGCCGCCGCCAATCAACATAATTTCATCAAATTCTTTGACAAAATCAACCGCACTTTCAAAATTCTCTTTCCAGATGACACCTTCATGTTCGTAAGGCGTACGTGAAAGGACGATATTGGTGCGTTTCGGCAGTGGACGACCAATGCTTTCAAAGGTTTTACGTCCCATAATCACCGGTTTGCCCGTGGTATTTTTACGAAACCAGGCTAAATCGGCAGGCAAGTGCCAAGGCATTTGATTATCTTTTCCGATGACGTTATTTTTTGTTGTCGCAACGATCAAACTTAATGTCATATTTTCTATCCTATTTTTCTTTTTTTGCATTATATCATAGCTATTCACAAAATCTGTATATGAGGTTGGATTTTTCGTGATTTTTATTAATTTTAGTGCTAATTTAACCGCACTTTTTTATTTTTTCACTGAGGATAAACTATGTCGGCAAATCGCAAAACAATCGTCGTAAAATTTGGTACTAGCACATTAACACATGGTTCCCCAAAATTGAATGCACCTCACATGGTCGATATTGTTCGCCAGATTGCCCAACTTCATCAAGCGGGTTTTCGTGTCGTGATAGTGACATCAGGTGCGATTGCCGCTGGACGACATTATTTAAATCATCCTCAACTTCCTCCAACCATTGCGTCAAAGCAGCTTTTAGCTGCAGTAGGACAGAGTCAGCTTATTCAAGCCTGGGAAAAATTATTTGCGATTTATGATATTCATATTGGACAAATTTTATTAACTCGTGCTGATATTGAAGATCGTGAACGTTTTTTAAATGCACGCGATACATTACATGCGCTGTTGGACAATCATATTATTCCTGTGATTAATGAGAATGATGCGGTGGCAACGGCTGAGATTAAAGTAGGGGATAACGATAACTTATCGGCGCTAGTCGCGATTTTAGTGCAAGCGGAACAACTTTATTTATTAACGGATCAACAAGGCCTATACGAAAGCGATCCTCGTAAAAATCCAGATGCGAAATTAATTCCTGTGGTTGAGCAAATTACCGACCATATTCGTTCTATTGCAGGCGGTAGCGGTACAAATCTTGGTACTGGTGGGATGAGTACAAAAATAATTGCGGCAGATGTGGCAACGCGTTCAGGTATTGAAACTATTATTGCGCCAGGCAGCCGACCAGATGTCATTGTGGATTTGGCTTACGATAAACCAATTGGCACTAAATTTATTGCTCATCACTCAGATCGTCTAGAAAGCCGTAAGCAGTGGTTATTTGCAGCACCATCAGCGGGCATGCTGACGATTGATGAAGGTGCTGAAAATGCCATGTTAGTACAGAATAAATCGTTGCTACCAGCAGGGATTACGGCTGTGGAAGGGCGTTTCTCACGTGGTGAAGTCGTCAAAATTAAGAATATCTCTGGTAAAGTGATTGCGCTCGGTATGCCGCGTTATAACAGTGATGCGTTGGAATTAATCAAAGGGAAAAAATCCCAAGAAATTGAACAAATTCTTGGTTATGAATACGGTGCCGTTGCGTTACATCGTGATGACATGATTGTGCTATAGCTTAAAATAGAAATCGGATCTCTTATATTTTCTGAACCTTCCTTTTATTTTGTTGGTCTATAAAACCATAAAAAGGGCAATAGCCCGACATTAAGTAGTAAAAGGAGACAACATGAGATTAATAGCGACCGTTTTAGCTGTTGGGCTATTAAGTGCTTGTACGCAGGGCTATTATGTAAAACATCGTAGCCCAATTTCAGTGAGCAAACACGTAAAACGTTTAAATACGACGGTCTGTCATGATAAAGATGACTGGTATTTAGATGGTTATCGTGTCGGGAAAGATTTCCAAGCACAAAGCCAATCTCAATTGAATAAACGTATTAATTATTGTGGTCGACGAGTATCTGAAGAACTAAGAACTGCATGGTTTAATGGTTTTGATGCAGGCTCAAATGGCGTTCAGATTGATATAGAGGGTTATGATGAGGATGCTCTCTTAACCTATGATTATGACGATGATGATCGTTATAGCGAAGACGAAGAAGAATAAAAAAGTGCGGTTAATTTTAACCGCACTTTTCTTTTTAAAGAATATCGAGTAATTCAACTTCAAATACTAAGGTTGAGAACGGAGGGATAGATGCGCCCGCACCTCGTTCACCGTAAGCCAGTTCGTGTGGAATAGTGAGTTTCCATTTAGAACCAACAGGCATCATTTGTAATGCTTCAACCCAACCACGAATTACGCCATTTACTGGGAATTCAGCTGGTGCACCACGAGCAACAGAACTGTCGAATACGGTACCATCTGGTAATGTACCTGTGTAGTGAACACGTACTTTATCAGTTGCAGATGGTTTGTTACCGTTACCTTCAGTTAAAATTTCGTATTGTAAACCGCTATCAGTCACGTTTACGCCTGCTTTTTTCGCATTTTCTTCTAAGAATTTTTTACCTTCTTCTTCAATCGCTTTGAATTGCGCTTGTTGTGCTTCAGCTGCTTGTTGTTGAAGCGCTTGAACAGAATGCATTAAATCATTAATTTCTAATGCAGGTTGATTACGGTTTAACGCATCGAAAATGCCTTTTGCTACTGCTTCTACAGAAATATCCATTTGGCTATCTGCTAATTGTTGACCGATTTGTAAACCGATACCGTAGCTGCCTTTTTCAGAAATATTTTCTAATTTTACTTGTTCAAAAATTTGAGCTGTCATGTTTTTTCCTTTGTTGTAAAACTATTTTTTCAATGCCAAGATTTCACCCATGCGAACAGGTTCATCAACACTTAAATGATCGGCAATTTGTACTTGGCCGGCTTGGAATAAATTAATTACGGTAGAACCAAGTTGGAACCAACCCATTTCTTGACCTTTACTTAATTTAACCGCACTTTCACCTTCATAAGTCCATACTTTCACTTCGTTATGTCGTGGCGGATTAATAACGCCAGCCCAAACAGTGCCGATACTCGCAGTGATTGTTGCGCCCACTAAGATTTGTACCATGGTGCCGAATTCAGTATCAAAGACACAAATCACACGCTCATTACGTGCAAAGAGGTTCGGCACATGTTTCGCTAAAAACGGATTGACGGAGAATAAATCACCCGGCACGTAAATCATTTTGCGAAGTGTACCATCACATGGCATATGTACACGGTGATAATCACGTGGTGATAAATAAGTGGTGATGAATTCCCCATTTTTAAAGGTCTCAGTTAAATCTTTATCTTCCGCTAATAAATCATTCAAGCTGAAAAAGTGACCTTTCGCTTGTAATAGACGATCATCGTCAATATGTCCACATTCACTTACACGACCATCCGCAGGGCAACAAAGTGCGGTTGGATTTTGGTTAATTGGTCGTGCATTTTCCTTTAATGGACGGATAAAGAATTCATTAAAACTGGCATAATCACTGAATTTTTCTTTTTCAGCAATGCTCATATCAATGTTGTATTTTTTTGCAAACGCTTTAATCACAAAATGTGTCACTGCGCCCCATTTTTGTTTAGCTAACCAACCTGCTGCTTGTGTCATATAGATTTGTGGCATCACATATTGAAATGCAACTTTTAGGCGTTGCCAATAAGAAATTGGGTTCATTGATTTCTCCGATAAGATTAAAAAGTTGGGCGATTATAACAACTTATTTCACTTGTGCAATGTTAGTCGATGTTTTTGCGCAAGATGAAAGCAAGAAGCCGACATTTGCCGGCTTCTTTTAGTATTTATAAAATCATTTTGACCAATTTGTCTGCTTTAATCCGAGCAAACTTCTTCAACAGTTTTTGCACCGGTTCAGGATATTGCGTCAATTCTTCTAATTCAGAATAATCTTGCAATACTTTGGTATGTTGGCGGATATGCGATAATTCTTTTTCCGCTTGTGACAGAAGTTCTTGTTTTGGATCGTGGATTAATAATCCATTTTCCGCATCTAAACGCCATGCACGAGGATTCAGGTTGTTCCCTGTTAAAAGAATATACTGATTATCCACCCAAATACCTTTGAGGTGATAGGTGTTATCGCCATCTTTCCATAAACGCACCGTTAAATGGCCATTTTTAATGTAAGCATCAAATTTCTCGCAGAAACGACGAAGATTGCTTTCATATAAATAAGGCAATGCGCCTGCCATTTTAAATGGCTGCTCTGGTGGAATATAGAAATCGTTCGCGACTTTATCACCCACGATAATTTCGACACGTTTTCCTTGTTCTAATAAGCGGGCAAGTTTACTTCTTAGCGTGCGAGGGAAGTTGAAATAAGGCGTACAAATCACCAGTTTTTCCTGCACTTGTAAGAATAAATCTTCGATAACTTGATTTAATTCATTGCCCGATGCACCTAAACCAAAAAGCGGTGAAATGGTTAAAACATCTGAAAAACCAACCGCACTTTCCAACTGATATTCCGCATGGGCAGATAAGTTTTTACGATAAGCTTTTATTGCACTACGAATTTCTTTGGTGCGAGGGCGATTAGCCACATCTAATGGATGTACCGCACTGAAATCCAATAAATAATCATTGATGAAATTAACCATAGAGTCTGCCAGTGCAGCATTATGGATTTTTTGATAGCGGTCGTAGCGGTATTTATCTTGTTGTTGTAAATACACATTATTGATACTTGCGCCGCTATAAAGCACGGTATCGTCAAACACAAAGCCTTTAATATGTAATACACCGAAGACTTCACGGGTATTAATAGGCACGCCGAAGAACATATTCGGTTCATCGGGAAGTTGATAGGTTTGGCGTTGTTCACAATACCAATCAGCGTTAGTGGCAGATTTTTCTGCACCGAGTAAATTGCGTTGTCCGCGATGCCAATCTACTAAAATTTTCACATCCAATTCAGGATGATCTTGTTTTACGCGATAAATCTCATTGAGAATTTCTTGTCCAGCTTCATCTTTTTGCCAATAAAGCGCGGTCACGTAAATACGTTTTTTAGCTTGGCGAATTAATTCTATAATTTGTGCTTTGAATTCAAGCGGACTAAACAGAAACTCAACCTGCTCTGCCTGTAAAGGAAGAAAAGGTAAATTTTTTAAATTTTGTTCTGCTCGTTTAGCTTTATTGATTAACATAATCTATCTCTACACTAAAAATTAATGCTCTAGTTTACAATATTTCCTTTGAGGATTGATAGAAAAAAGGTTTTTTTTCGTTATAATGCTCACAAATTTTCGCATTTTTTGGCGAATTATTATCCAATTTTTCCTTCGAGAAGCAAATTATGAGCAATTCACGCAAACCATCATTCCAAACAAATTCCACCAAATCTTTTCAAGAGCGTAGCCCAAAACGTGCATTTAATGATAAAGAACGTCGCTTTGATGATCGTCGTAATAATGAAAAACGTGAGGGAAATCGACCGCACTTTGATAAAAAACGGGATGATCGTAAACCTTCTCGTGGTTTCCAACAGCAAGAAGTGAGAGAACCGAAAATTGCTGAACTTTCATTAAATAAAGCCAATGGTGAAAGTGGCTCGGTAAAAGTAACAGTAAAAAGCACTGGCGTGAGTTATAAAGCGAAAGAAAAGAAAACAGGCGCATTATCGCCGCGAGCACCAGAGAAAATTAAAAAGAACCGCGCTGAAGAAATGAAAGTGTATGGTGAAAATGCCTGCTTAGAATTGTTTGCAGAACGTCCAGAGAGCATCGTTCGCGTATGGGCAACGGTGCAAATGGCGCATCGAATTGGCGAGATTTTCAGTTATTTAGCCGCAAATAAAAAAGTGTATCACGTGGTGGATAGCGATGAGCTAAACTTAGTAAGCGGCACGGAGCATCATGGCGGCATTTGTATGTTAGTGAAAAAACAACGTACTTTTTCTTTGCAAGGTTATTTAGATGTACCGCGTCAAGAAGACTGCTTAGTCGTGCTTGATCAAGTCAATAATGCACAAAACTTAGGTGGCGTTGTGCGTACTTGTGCCTTCTATGGCATTAAAAATGTGGTAACAAATCAAGTTGAACAGCTTTATGCACCGGCTGCGATGCGTGTAGCTGAAGGCGGGATGGAGCATATTCGTATTTTAGAAACAGAAAGTACTGAAATCGCTTTAGAGGCTTTACGTAAGGCTGGTTATCAGATTATTCATGTATCAACCAATAAACAAGGCGTTGCGTTGGAACAACTCCAATTTGCAGAGAAAGTCGCGTTGGTATTGAGTGAAGGTAGTACGGACGATATTCGTGAGAAACAAGATGTAAATGTGCGTCTTTCTTTAAGCAATCCATTAAAAGCAGGATTAAATATTGCAGTAAATACAGGGATTTTATTAGCACATTGGTATGTGAAATAACCTTAAGTGCGGTTATTTTTAGGTTTGTTTTGGGGCTGACATCTGTCAGCCCTTTTTCTTTTTCAAAATTGTGTGAGATTAAAATTTCGATATTTCTTTTAAAAGCCTTTGGGGGGAATCAGACAAAAGATCTATACTATTTCTAGTTGTTATTTAACAGGGAGTTTTTATGCCTGAACGTTCAGCAAACATCAGTACACACGATCCTTTCGGGAGCTTATTAGGCTATGCACCGGGCGGCATTGCGATTTATTCATCCGATTATCATACAGCCGATGAGAAAGAGTATCCGGATGATGCTGCCTTTCGCAGTTATTTAGGGCGAGAGTATATGGGATATAAATGGCAGTGTGTGGAGTTTGCACGTCGCTATCTCTATCTCAACCATGGCATGGTGTTTACTGATGTAGGAATGGCTTACGAGATCTTTTCTTTACGATTTTTACGTCAAGTGGTGAATGATGCCTTATTACCTTTACAAGCCTTTGCAAATGGTTGCAAACGTAAGCCTGAAGCAGGTGCATTGCTAATTTGGCAGGAGGGCGGTGAATTTAAACATACAGGGCATGTGGCGATCATTACCGAGGTATTAGAAGATAAAATCCGTATTGCTGAGCAAAACGTGATTCACTCTCGCTTACCTAGCGGGCAGCAATGGACGCGTGAATTACCGATGACAGTTTCTGAAACAGGCTATTTTTTGCATGATACCTTTGATGACACCGAAATTTTAGGTTGGATGATCCAAACGGAAGACACCGAATACAGTCTGCCGCAGCCAACGCCAGAAAAAGAGACACTTGAAATTCATGCAGAACATATTGAAAACAACGGTCAGTTTGAGCATAAATGGCTGAATGAGCAAAATGAATTTGAAGCTGCCTATGTGAAGGCTATGGGAGGGCATAAAGTCAGCCATTCGGATCAATATCGCTATTTTACGATATCTGAAACAGCACAACATGAGTTGATTCGTGCAACCAATGAATTACATTTAATGTATTTGCATGCCACAGATAAAGTTTTAAAAGACGATAAGCTATTAGAATATTTCAATATTCCAAAATTATTATGGCCTCGCTTACGGTTGTCTTGGCAAAATCGTCGTTATCAAACCATTACGGGGCGTTTAGATTTCTGCATGGATAATCGAGGATTGAAAGTGTATGAATACAACACAGATTCAGCCTCTTGTCATGCGGAAGCCGGTGAGCTTATGAATCGATGGGCAATCCAAGGCGGATTGAATATGGGTGAAAATCCTGCTGATGGTTTACGTAATGCGCTAGCAGATTGCTGGAAACACAGTGAAGCTACGTCGCTTGTTCATATTATGCAAGATCATGATAATGAAGAAGATTACCACGCATTGTTTATGCGTAACGCACTGGTTCAAGCAGGATTTCAAGCCAAAATTATTCATGGCACAGAGGGATTACATTGGGATAGTCGTGGTCGTTTAATTGATGATGAAGACAACAAGATAAAAACGGTATGGAAAACATGGGCTTGGGAAACCATGTTAGAGCAACTTCGTGAAGATGCGACAGGTATGGAAGTTGCTCCACCGATTCGTACAGGCTATCCGGAAGATAAAGTGCGGTTGATTGATGTGTTACTTCGTCCGGAAGTTCTAGTTTATGAACCACTTTGGACAGCGATTCCAAGTAATAAAGCGATTTTACCAGTGTTGTGGTCATTATTCCCAAATCATCGTTATCTACTCGAAGCAGGATTTGAATTGACACCTGAACTGATTAAGAATGGTTATGCACAAAAACCAATTGCAGGTCGTCGAGGTGATAATGTGAAATTGATAGGTGAGTGTAAATCTGTACTCGATAGCACAGACGGTCGTTTTGATAAGCAGGAGAGTATTTATCAACAGCTTTGGTGTTTACCAAAAGTGGAAGACCAATATGTTCAGGTCTGTACTTTTACTGTAGGTGGGCATTATGGTGGTATCTGTTTACGCTCAGACCCGAGTTTGGTCATTATGGGAAATAGCGATATGCAACCATTGAGGGTATTATCTGATAAAGATTTCCTTAAAAAATAAAAACAAAATCGGCACTCAAAATGAGTGCCGATTTATTATTTAGCTGTAAGATTATTTTGCTTCTTTGTTATCAGCAGGTTTTTCATTTGCTTTTAACATATCCTCTGGAATAAAGCTTTGTTGTACTTTTTCCATGTGTGGAAGGTTATGTGCAATACCTTTGTGGCAGTCGATACAGGTTTTGTTTTGTTCCTGCGCAAGGGCGTGCATTTGTTGTGCCACAGTTTTTTGTTGAGTAAAGTCCATATCATTGAAGTTATGGCAGTTACGGCACTCTTGTGAGTTATTCGCTTTCATACGTGCCCATTCGCGTTCTGCCATTTCTAAACGATGTTTTTCGAATTTTTCTTTAGTATCGACTTTACCTGTAAAGTGAGCATAAACTTCAGTCGATGCCTGCATTTTTCGGATCATTTTAGGTACAAATTCATGCGGAACGTGACAGTCTGAACAAATTGCTTTCACACCTGAACGGTTACTAAAGTGGATTGACGCTTGGTACTCAGGTACAACGTCATTAGTATGACAGTCTGAGCAGAATTGCTCTGTATTGGTTGTTGCCATTCCTGCATTAAACAGGTTAGTTCCAACGATAGTACCAATGATAGTTAATAAAATAACCCCACCAATTGCCATTTTGCTCGGAGAGCGTAACCAACGGCAAACTTTCTGAATGCTTGATTTAATCATGGTTTTGCTCCTTATTTACCTTGCATTTGACGAATGGTTTCAAATTTATTTTGAATAATTGGGTTCACGTCAGTTTGTTGAACATGGCATTGGAAGCAGAAATAACGACGTGGTGAGGTGCTATCGACTTTTTTGCCATCACGATCTAAAAAATGGCTTTCAGGTACACGTGTTGCACCAGTTGTCGGTGCCACATCCGGAGAGTGGCAACCTAAACATTGGTTAGTATTTTTCGTCACTTGTAAACCACGAATACTGTGTGGAACAAGTGGTGGTTGATAAGGGAAGGTCACCGGGATATTGCCAGCATCTTTATAGGGATTCGTAAATGCGGGTGCAACACTTTCTACTGTTTTATCAATGCTGTTTGCAACTTGCGGTGCATCGGCGAATGCCAATCCACTACATAAAGCCAGCATGAAAATAAATGATTTTTTCATGAAATCCACTCCATTAAATATTTTTAATTTTTATTTGTTTCTCAAAGCGAGAGCCAAAGGCAAATACATTTTCAGCACAGACATCAATACAACGTCCACAGGTAATGCAATCTTTCGCTAGTACAATTTGGCTATCTTCTGGGCCACCATGCAATGGAATACGCAACACTTGCGGTTCAGGGCAAACATTATAACAATCCATGCAACGGTCACAGCGATCGCGATCGATTACATTAATTTTAATTAGGCTTTTAGCACCAATGACACCATAGATTGCGCCAATTGGGCAAAGGTGACCACACCAGCCATGTTCAGCAACGAGTAAGTCAAATAGGAAGATAACTGCTACCAACCAAAGAGTTGCACCTGTTCCAAAGACAAAGATACGTCCAAGTGCAGCAACAGGGTTTATCCATTCCCATAAGAGTGTGCCAGTTATTGCGCTACCGACCAAAATCACCGCTAAAATCACATAGCGAAGTTGGCGTGAAATTTTTAATGATTGTCGAATACCTAATTTTCTACGTAACCAAGCTGCAGCATCCGTTACCATATTCATTGGACAAACCCAACTACAAAAGGATTTGCTCGCCACGACTGCGTAGAATATTACAATAATCAAGGCGCCAATAATCGTTGTGATTTCCGGTAGGTAACCTGTCGCTAAACTTTCAGCGGTCATCAATGGATCCGTCAATGGCACAGTATCTAAAAGCATACTTGAGCTGTAGTTGCCTTTTAAAATCCAAATCTGCCAAATTGGTCCACTTAAGAACATCAAAATTATGCTTAATTGACTGATTCGACGTAGAATTAAAAAGCGATAAGCATGCCACCAACCAAGTTTTTGACGTGCTTCTAAGCCAGCATCTTTTGGCTTATTCGGGGTATATTTTTCAGCCATTATTTAACCCCCTTAATGTTTAAATCCAAATTCGGGAACTGTTCAGCTTCCGGTACCGTAGTTGGACTTGGTACATAATCCATTGTTGCACGATTTGGTGTTGCCACTTTTTGGTTTGGTTGAACCTGCATTGGCTGATAAACCGGCTCATGTAAGCCTTCCGGCATACGAGCATCCATTGCTGGACGTAAGCCATCCGGATGTTGCTCCTCAATTAAGGATTTTCCGGCATTTTGTTTTTCTTTCCAGCCTAAGCGATAGTGGCGACCAAGTAGTCCTTTGGCGATATCCATCGGTAAGACTTTAATTGCCGCTTCTTCTAATACACAAGCTTGTTCGCATTTACCGCATCCGGTGCAAGCATCAGAGTGAACAGTTGGAATAAGTTTTGCATGAATCCCTGTACGATCATTGTGGATACGTTCAAGCGTAATCGCTTTATCCACTAATGGGCAAACGCGATAACAAACATCACACCGCAAACCTTGCCAGTTAAGACAAGTTTCATGGTCTAGCAATACGGCTAACCCCATTCTCGCATCATTGATGTCTTTAAGTTCCTCACTTAATGCGCCACTTGGGCAAGCATTCATACAAGGAATATCCGGACACATTTCGCAAGGTTTATCCCGTGCGATAAAATAAGGTGTGCCTGCTTCCATTGGGGAAATGAGCGAAGCTAGATACAACATATCGTATGGACATGCTTGGACACACTGTCCGCAACGGGTACAAGCTGCCAAGAAATCCTTCTCTGGTAGAGCACCAGGTGGGCGTAAGGCAACCCCTTCTTTGGCTTTAGCTTGTTGTTGCTGTAAGCCAAGAATAACTCCAACTCCACATACTCCGGCTGCCGTTCTTGTCACGTTTTTTAAAAACTGACGACGGTTAGGATCAAGTTTCATCTGCGTTTCCTTTTATAAGCGGTCTTGTTTTGTAAAAACGTTGCAAAATTTGACCGCTCTTGTTTTTAAATTCCTCTCTTTTAGTTTAAAGAGAGGAGAGACTAGAAACGAAAGGGAAAACCTACGCTTTCACCACTTTAACTGCACATTTTTTATAGTCGGTTTCACCTGAAATCGGATCGGTTGCATCCAATGTTAATTTGTTAGCAAGCTGACCCGCATCAAAGAAAGTGGTATAAATTAAGCCCGGAGGACATTTGTTACGACCGCGAGTATCTAAGTAAGTAATCATTTCACCACGACGAGTGATTAATTTCACTTTATCCCCATGACGTAATCCATATTTTTTCGCATCCGCTGGGTGCATCCAAACTAAGTTGTTCGGGAATGCTCGGTGTAATTCAGGTACACGACGTGTCATAGTACCAGTATGCCAGTGCTCAAGAACACGACCAGTACATAACCATAATGGATATTCTTCATCTGGTGATTCAGCTGGAGCCTCATAAGGTACACCTAGAATAATCGCTTTTTTATCTGGATAGCCATAGAATGCGATATCTTCACCTGGTTTGACATATGGGTCAAAGCCTTCACGGTAACGCCATAAGGTTTCTTTACCGTCAACAACTGGCCAACGTAAACCACGTACTTGGTGATAAGTGTCGAATGGGGCTAAGTCATGACCATGTCCACGACCGAAATCAGCGTATTCTTCAAATAAACCTTTTTGTAAGTAATAACCAAAGTGATCAGCTTCATCATTGATGTATCCTGGAACATCGGTTGGTACTTTAAATTTGTTTACTTCACCATTTTCGTAAAGCACTTCGTATAAGGTTTTACCACGGTATTCTGGCATTTGAGCTAATAATTCTTCGCCCCATACTTCATCAGTTTTGAAGTATTTAGAGAATTCAACAATTTGCCATAAGTCAGAACGAGACTCACCTGGACCTTTCACTTGTTGACGCCATAACTGAGTGCGACGCTCTGCGTTACCATAACCCCCTTCTTTTTCTACCCACATACAAGTTGGAAGAATTAAGTCAGCTGCAACCGCAGAAACGGATGGGTAAGGGTCTGAAACAACAATGAAGTTTTCAGGGTTACGCCAACCAGGGAAAATTTCCTCGTTAATATTCGGACCACCTTGCATGTTATTGGTACAAAGTTGCCATAAGAAGTTTAACTTACCATCTTTTAATGCACGGCTTTGCTGTACAGCTGGGTATCCAGGAACAGTTGGAATGGTACCTTTTGGTAATTTCCATTTTTTCTCAGTGATTTCAACGTGTTTAGGATTGGTTACCACCATGTCCGCTGGTAAACGGTGAACGAAAGTACCAACTTCACGCGCTGTACCACAAGCTGAAGGTTGGCCAGTTAATGAGAACGGACCACAACCTGGTTTAGAAATTTTACCGGTTAATAAGTGTACGTTATAGATCATATGGTTAACCCATACACCACGAGTGTGTTGGTTAAAGCCCATTGTCCAGTAAGATACTAAGTTCTGTTCTGGATCAGCGTACATTTTCGCAAGGGTTTCAAGTTGATCTTTTGGTACACCAGAAATACGGTGTGCTTCATCTAATGTATAAGGAGCAACGATTTTCTTGAATTCTTCGAAATCAGAGTCATACATTTTACCTGCAGTTTTACGATTTTTCGCTGCAACTTCAAGTGGGTGTTCTGGACGTAAACCGTAACCGATATCGGTTTCACCACGTTTGAATTTGGTGTGTTTGTTAACGAAGTCCCAGTTCACTTTATCATTTTGGATAATGTAGTTTGCAATGTAGTTAAGAATTGCAAGATCTGAATGTGGATTAAATACGATAGGCACATCAGCTAATTCAAACGAACGGTGTTCGAATGTTGACATAACCACAACTTTCACATTATCAGAAGAAAGGCGACGGTCAGAAACACGAGACCATAAAATTGGGTGCATTTCCGCCATGTTTGAACCCCAAAGCACAAACGCATCGGTTTTTTCGATATCGTTATAGCAGCCCATAGGTTCGTCCATACCAAAGGTACGCATAAACGCAACCGCTGCTGATGCCATACAGTGACGAGCATTCGGGTCGATAGTATTTGAACGAAGACCAGCTTTCCAAAGTTTTACTTTTGCATAGCCTTCATAAATAGTCGTTTGACCGGAAGAGAACATCCCTACAGCATTTGGTTCTTTTTTCTTCAAGATGTCTTTGATTTTTTCCGCCATGATAGTGAAAGCTTGATCCCAAGAAACCGGTGTAAAGTCACCTTCTTTATGGAATTTGCCATCTTTCATACGTAGTAACGGAGTTTGTACACGGTCTGCACCGTACATGATTTTAGAAAGGAAGTAACCTTTGATACAGTTTAAACCGCGGTTTACTTCTGCATCTGGGTCACCTTGAGTTGCGACAACTCGACCATCTTTGGTTCCTACCAATACGCTACATCCTGTACCACAGAAACGACATGGCGCTTTATCCCATTTGATGCCCATATCTTCTGCCGCATCAACCTGTTTAACAGGGATGGTCATACCGGCAGCCGCTGCCGCTGCAAGCGCAGCATTGGCTTTCATAAAATCTCTACGATTAAGTTCCATAGTTTTCCCCACTCGTTGTTGAATTTTTTAGAATATACAAAAGAGTATGTATTCCTAAATTATTTATTTTTCATCTAAGTAATTAGAAATTAAAGACACGACAATCACTCCTGGGATATCTTTAATTTCATCCATAAGATCCGCTAATGCTAATTGACGGTTACTTTCAAGGGTGACCACCAATTTGCCTTCATCAGATTTTTCGCCATGAATTTCAGCAGTTGGAATCGCTAAAATGGCTTCTTTGACTTGGTTAAGTTTTTCTGGTTTGGCTTGCACAACAATGCTGCATACATACCAGTTTTCATTTTCGCTAAATTGACTCATCTGTATTTGTTTCAATATTAAAAATTTTTATTGCTTTTGTTGGGCAAACACTTAGGCAAGCGCCACAACCATTACAGCTTTCTAAATCTAAAATGGGTTTTGCCACACCACCAAGCTGTAATCGAAAACGGATGGCATTCATCGGACAGCTATCTTGGCAACTTCGACATTCCACTCGATTTTCTGTGAGGCACTGCGTTGTAATCTCAACTTTATGTGTCCAAGGCTTTTCTTCTAATGAGTGAAAAATCGGTTGTTCACAGACTAAAACACATTTTTGGCAGAAAGTGCATTCGCCTTTGTCAAATTGTATTTCAGGAAAGCCGCCATCGCCTTTTACGATAATTTGGGTTTCACATACCAGTATGCAATCACCGCATCGAGTACATTTATCTGTAAAGTCTGCTTCGTTTACCGACCAAGGTGGACGGATAGCATTTATACCTTGAATTTTAGCGTTTTCAGAATGTAACGATTGTAAAAATTGCCCACGTAATAATTGTCTGCGAGAAGGATTTTCAATCGCCATATTTTTCTTTAAAGTTCGGTATTTTCAAGGGGAGCATTATCGAGCTCCGATAACAAAATAGTAACTACCTAAAAGGAGTAGTTTTTAAGAAATATACACTTTTCTTGAGGTAGATCAAGGATATTTTGAAAGGAAATTAGAAGTGTAAATAAATTGTTAAAAAATAAGTGAAAATGATTATTAAATAGGGCGGATGATCCGCCCTGAGTGTGCTTAAAATATTATGCGTTTTTTGTTGGGTAATCCCACCAAATATCGAATAATTCGCTGATTTCGATTTGTTGCAATTTATTCTCTTCTAACCATTTTTGTACTAATTGGCGATGGCTTTCATCACATTTACCGATTTTCTCTAAGCAAACTAAGCCTTCCCAATGTAAATAGCCGCTACCTTCATAAGCTAAGCCGTTTGGTTGAATCACTTCAGCAATAAAACGATCAACGGTTTCATCGATAGTTTCGATGCTGGTTCCTTCAGCAAATTGCCAATTCACTAAAAAGCCTAATTCTTGGAATTCAGCTAAGTGAAGTTTTTTACGTTGACGTTGATTACGAGTTTTCATTTTCGATTTTCTCCTATGTTAAGGTAATGGGTATAGTCATCATCTCGATGATTATTTTTTCTTAAAGTATAAATCCCACACACCGTGACCTAATCGATGACCGCGCGCCTCAAATTTTGTAAGAGGGCGGAAATCAGGACGTGGAATATAATCTTGTTCAGCAGTATTGACTAAATTTTCATTAGCTGAAAGCACTTCGAGCATTTGTTCTGCATAGTTTTCCCAGTCCGTTGCCATATGAATAAAGCCATTTGGTTGTAATTTTTGGACGACTTGCTCTACAAAGTGCGGTTGAACAATACGGCGTTTATGATGTTTCGCTTTGTGCCAAGGATCAGGAAAGAAAAGCTGTAAACCGCCTAATTCGCCGTCTTTCACACAATCACGTAAAATTTCAGTAGCGTCATGGCAAATCACGCGAAGGTTTTTCACGCCTTTTTCTACCGCATAAGCAATACAGGCACCCACACCAGGTGTATGCACTTCAATACCGAGATAATTTTTATCGGGATTTGCTTCTGCCATATCCACTAAAGATTTCCCCATTCCGAAGCCAATTTCTAATATAACGGGATTCGTATTGCCATAAATCGCGGCAAAATCAAAAGGGGTGTTTTGATAATCTAATCCAAGATCAACCCAGTGATCATTCATCATATTTTTTTGAAAATCACTTAAGCGACCTGTCCGCAACACAAAGCTACGAACTTTACGTTTATAACGACCATCTTCTGTAAATTCAGCCGTTTCAACGGTTTTACGTTTTTGATCAGCAAAGGTTTTTTGCTCTTCTGTCATGGTTTTTATTCGCTTAATTAAAATTGGCGGCGATTATACACTAAAAGGCAAGGTTGTGGGATTTTTCCACCTAATTCCCGTATAATAGCGAAAATTTTTAATTGTTTTTTGTTATGAATATTGTCCGAGTTGCATTAGCCGTACCGCTTCCCCGATTTTTTGATTATCTCTATTCGCCCGACTTGACGCCAATCGTTGGTGGACGAGTGTTGGTGCCTTTTGGTTCGCAAAAACGAGTCGGGATCGTGGTAGATTTGCCAGCTTCTTCGGATGTAGCAAAAGAAAAGTTAAAACCGATTATTGATGTGCTTGATGCTGAATCACTTTTTAATTCCACAACTTGGGATTGGTTAGCTTGGTCCGCTAATTATTATCGTGCAGCATTAGGCGATGTGTTGTTTCAAGCCTTGCCAGTCAAACTTCGTAATGGAGAAAGTGCGGTTAAAAATGACCGCACTTTTTGGCGTATTACGGACCTTGGAAAACAAGCGTTAGAATCAGGCGAGTTAAAACGAGCCAAAAAACAAATTGAAGCCTTAAATTTATTGCTAACGCAAGATCTAGAAAAAGGTAACAATGAGATCAGTTCCGCAATTTGGTCAGCCCTTAAAGGCAAAGATTATGTGGAAGAGATTATTGTGCCTACTGAACAAAAAAGTTGGCAGCAAGCTCTAGGGGATAATCCTTTAGTTAATCTTGATAACCGATTGACCTTAAACAAGCAACAAGCCCTTGCATTTAGCCAGTTGCTTTTCCAAGAAGGCTTTAATGTGTGGTTGTTAGAGGGCGTGACTGGTTCGGGAAAAACTGAAATCTATCTGCAGTATATTGAAGAAGTCTTAAAGAACGGCAAACAGGTTTTAGTCCTTGTTCCTGAAATTGGGCTTACTCCTCAGACGGTGAGACGTTTCCAAGCTCGCTTTAATGTGGAAATTGATGTATTGCATTCCAACTTGAATGATACACAGCGTTTAAATGTTTGGGAGCGAGCAAGAACAGGGCAAAGTGCGATCGTAATTGGTACGAGATCGGCACTTTTCACCCAGTTTTCAGATCTCGGCTTAATCATTTTAGATGAAGAACATGACGGCTCGTTTAAACAGCAAGATGGTTGGCGTTATCATGCGAGAGATTTAGGCATTGTTTTAGCGCAAAAACTCAATATTCCTATCTTATTAGGTTCTGCCACACCAAGTTTGGAAAGTGTGAATAACGTACAAAATGGTAAATATCATCATTTGGTCTTATCAAAAAGAGCCGGAAATGCGACCGCACTTCGCCAGTTTGTGATTGATTTAAAACATCAACGAATTCAAAACGGCTTATCCGAACCGCTATTGAAACGTATGCAAGAACACTTAGAAAAAGGCAATCAAGTATTGTTGTTCCTTAATCGACGTGGATTTGCGCCTGTGTTGTTATGTCATGAATGTGGTTGGATTGATGAGTGTCATCATTGCGAAAAACCTTATACTTATCACCAATACCAGCGCATTTTACGCTGCCATCATTGTGGCGCACAAAAAACAGTGCCGATGCAATGTGGCCATTGTGGTTCAACACATTTAGTCACGACGGGTTTAGGTACAGAACAACTGGAGGAAACCCTAAAAGCACGTTTCCCGCAATATAATATTGCTCGTATCGATCGTGATAGCACAGCACGAAAAGGCAAGCTTGAAGGTTATTTAGAGGATATTCAGCAAGGTAAAAGTCAGATTTTGATTGGCACACAAATGTTAGCTAAAGGACACCATTTTCCGAATGTCACGTTGGTTGCTTTAGTGAATGTAGATAATGCCTTATTTTCCCTTGATTTCAGAGCCGAAGAACGTTTAGCGCAGCTTTATATACAAGTAGCAGGGCGCTCAGGCAGAGCCGAAAAACAGGGTGAAGTGGTTTTGCAGACTCATTATCCGGATCATCCGTTATTAACTACCTTGCTTGAAAAGGGTTACCAAGCCTTTGCAGAAGAAACGCTGAAGTTACGCCATAATATGGGCTTGCCTCCGTTTAGTTTCCAGGCATTGTTTAAAGCACAAAGTCGTCATTCTGAAGAGGCAGAAAATGCATTGTCGCAATTAGCCTCTTTCTTCTATGAACAAAAAATAGAAGGCTTGCAAGTGTTGGGGCCGATTCCCGCACCGTTCAGCAAAAAAGCGGGGCAGTATCGTTGGCAGTTGCTATTACAACACGCTTCTCGGAAACAATTACAGGCGGCATTAAGTCGATATTCTCCAGAGCTGATAAAGTCTTCTCAAGTGCGGTTGATTTTAGACGTGGATCCATTGGATTTGAGTTAGCAAAAATTCCCTAGAAAAATGCACTGTTTTCCAGTAGAATTAAGCGTTTTTTTATACTCTAAGTTTAATTTATCGAATATTTTAGGATTTTATCGTGGCTCATCGAGATTTTGCCGGTCGAAGCGGCTCAAAAAATAATAAAAAGAAAGCAAAGAAAAGTTTTAATCGCAATACCTTAATTGTTCTTGCGTTGGTGGCGGTATTAGGTTTTGGGTTAGGGCTTTACTTCTTAAAAAGTAAAACACCAGCACCTGTAGTGACGACAAATGTTCAGCCGGAAAAACCGCAACCGAAAAGTGTGTTACCAAATCGCCCAGAAGAAGTGTGGCACTACATTAAAGAATTAGAAACCCGTACGGTGCCGGTGGATAATAATCCTTCTTCTGTTGAAAAAAATATGCGTTTGACGGAAGAGCAGCGTCAAGTGCTTATTCAAATGGAAAAAGAACAAAAAGCGGCAGAGGAAGCGAAAAAATTAGAAGCTCAACGTAAAGAGCAAGAAGCAGCGAATGCGGAAAAAGCCGCGGCTCAAGCACAGCAAGCTCAACCAGCACAGACAGATCAAGCTCAGTCAACACAGCCACAGCAAACAGCAAAAACAGAAGTGAAAAAGCCTGAGCCAGTTAAAAAAACAGAGCCAGTTAAAAAGCCTGAACCTCCGAAAAAAGTAGAAGTAGTGAAGGCGGAACCAGCAAAAACGGAACCTGCTAAAACAGAGCAACCGAAAAAAGCAGAACCGAAACCAGCTGAACAACAAGTACAGGCTGGCGGCAAAAAATTTGGTTTACAATGTGGTGCATTTAAAAATCGTGCACAAGCAGAAAGTTTACAAGGTCGCCTTGCGATGGCTGGTGTGAATGCACAAATTGCGACAAGTGAAGAATGGAACCGAGTACGCGTGGGACCATTTGGTAGTCGAGATGCCGCAACAGCTGCACAAGATAAAGCAAAATCTGTGGCAAGTTGCGTTGTGATTGGAATGTAATTAAGAATTTAAAAGTGCGGTTAAAAATAACCGCACTTTTTTTATATTTTTCCTTGCCAAAAAACGAAAAATCAATAAAATGAACGTTCATTCATTTTAAGTGTTCATCTTAAATGACCTTCCTCATATATAACCCTAAGAATTTGATTTTTTATTATGCGACAAGTAAAATCCTCTAAAACGAAGCTTGATGTCAGCGAGCAGATCTTTGATGCTACAGATCGTCTAATGGCAAAAGAAGGATTACATCATCTTTCGATGCATAAGTTAGCCAAGGAAGCAGGCATCGCAGCTGGCACGATTTATCTTTATTTTAAAAGTAAAGACGAGCTATTAGCACAATTTGCTCGTCGAGTATTCAATAAGTTTGTTGTGGCGATTGAAGAAGATTTTGATGAAAGCCAATCTTTTTTCGAGCAATATAGAAAAATGTGGTGGAATATTTGGCATTTTCTTCAAGAAAATCCAACGGTTTTATCAAATATGAACCAGTATAAATCTTTGCCGGAGTTTATTGAAATCAGCTCCGAAATGGAGCATTCATGCTGGAAGCAATTTTGTCTCAAGGGACAAGCAGCAAATGTGTTAGCTGATTTAGAACTTCGAATTTTATTTTTGCTGAGTCTAGATAATGCAATAGTTTTAGCCTCAGATAACAAATTTCTCGGTATAGCGGTTACCGATGTGATGTTAGAATCTGTCATTGAACGCTCTTGGCGTGCAATTCAGAAGTAGTCATTTTATTGTCTTAATGGAGTTTTCCAAATGAGTATAACTCAAACTAATAGACCAAAGCGTTCACACGTTTTCTTTTTGAAATTAGCGTTAGGCGTATTTGTGTTAATTTTTGCAGCAATGATTTTCCTTAATCAAATGAAGGCAAAAGGCATTGCTGATTTCTTAGCAAATAAACCAGAAACAGCCTCTCCTGTGACTGCAATGACAGTTAAGGCTTCAGAATGGACGCCAATCATTGAAACGACAGGTCTTGTTCGTCCGAATCAAGGGGCGATGTTAAGCGCTCAAAGTGCAGGAACGGTGTCTAAAGTGCTCGTGCAAAATGGACAGAGCGTGAAAAAAGGTGATTTGTTAGTTGAGTTAGATAGCTCAGTTGAGCGTGCAAGCTTACAAGCCGCACAAGCTCAGGTGGTGTCATTACGTCAAACTTATCAACGTTATGCAAACCTTGCGGGCAGCGGGGCTGTTTCTCGTCAAGAATTAGATAATGCAAAAGCAGCTTATGAAGCACAAGCGGCAAATATTGAGTCATTAAAAGCGGCGATTGAACGTCGCCAAATCGTGGCACCATTTGATGGTAAAGCCGGTATCGTGAAAGTGAATGTCGGTCAGTACGTTTCAAACGGTACTGAAATTGTGCGTGTGGAAGATCGTTCTTCTATGAAAGTGGATTTTGCGATTGCTCAAAACCTATTAGATAAATTGCATATTGGTCAAAAAGTAACGGCTACGGCAGACGCACGTAAAGGTGAAACCTTTGCAGCAAAGGTTACCGCAATTGAGCCTGCAATTAATTCTTCAACGGGTTTAGTCGATGTTCAAGCAACATTTGAGCCGGAAGATGGTGCAAAATTATTATCCGGTATGTTTACTCGATTAAATGTCGCGTTACCAACTGAACATAACCAAATCGTCGTGCCGCAAGTAGCGGTGAGCTACAACATGTATGGCGAATCGCTTTATATTTTGACCGCACTTTCCGATGAAGATATTGAGAAATTAGGCGGCGCAGAAAAAGCAGCAAATATGTACCGTGCAAAATCAATCACTGTATTTACGAAAGATCGTCAAGGTATTTATGCACAATTAAAAGGCGATGAAGTCAAAGTTGGCGATAAAATTGTGACCGGTGGTCAGCAAAACTTAAGTAATGGTGCATTAGTTTCTGTTGCAGATAAAGCGGGCGTGGGTACAGAACAACCTGCAAATAAAACGAATCTTTAATTAGGAAAAGCGAATGAGATTTACCGATATATTTATTCGTCGCCCTGTTTTGGCGGTTTCGATTAGCTTGTTAATCATTACTTTAGGTTTACAAGCGATCTCGAAATTGGCTGTGCGCGAATATCCGAAAATGACTACGACGGTGATTACGGTGACCACTGCATATCCAGGGGCGGATGCGAACTTAATTCAAGCGTTTGTTACTTCCAAAATTGAAGAGGCGGTAGCGCAAGCAGATAATGTGGACTATATGTCTTCAAGCTCTAGCCCAAGTACGTCAACTGTCACCGTAAAAATGAAATTAAATACGGATCCGAATGCGGCCTTGGCAGATGTTTTAGCTAAAGTTAACTCAGTTCGTTCTGAATTACCAAGTGGTATTGAAGATCCAACGATTTCTTCATCAACCGGTGGTTCGGGGATTATGTATATTAGTTTCCGTTCTGACAAGCTTGATGCAAGCCAAGTGACTGACTATATTCAACGCGTAGTCAAACCTCAGTTCTTTACTGTAGAAGGGGTGGCGAGTGTGCAGATCTTTGGTGCATCTGAGTACGCACTTCGTATTTGGTTAGATCCAGAAAAAATGGCGGCTCAAAACCTTTCAGCCACAAAAGTGATGTCTGCATTATCAGCGAATAACGTTCAAACGGCGGCGGGTAATGATAATGGCTATTTTGTAACCTATAAAAACAAAGTAGAAACCACAACAAAATCGGTTGAAGAATTAGGTAATTTAATTGTAGAGTCTAGCGGTGATAAGTTAGTACGTTTACGCGATATCGCTGATATTGAGTTAAATAAATCAAGCGATAGCTCACGTGCGGTAGCGAATGGCGCAGATTCTGTTGTATTAGCGATTAACCCAACTTCGTCAGCTAACCCATTAACCGTTGCAGAAAAAGTGCGTCCACTTTATGAGAGTATCAAAAATAATCTGCCGGATGCTATTCAATCTGACATTTTATATGACCGTACCATTGCGATTAATAATTCGATTGATGAGGTAGTAAAAACTATTATTGAAGCAACGGTAATTGTATTAGTCGTGATTACCATGTTTATTGGTTCATTCCGCGCGATTTTGATCCCAATTATTACCATTCCGATTTCATTAATCGGGGTAATTATGTTGCTTCAATCATTTGATTTCTCTATTAACTTGATGACTTTGCTGGCATTGGTTCTAGCCATTGGTTTGGTGGTGGATGATGCGATTGTGGTATTGGAAAACGTAGACCGCCACATTAAGTTAGGTGAAACACCATTCCGTGCGGCGATTATTGGTACGCGTGAAATTGCCGTTCCGGTTATTTCCATGACTATAGCCTTGATTGCGGTATATTCTCCAATGGCGTTAATGGGCGGTATTACGGGTACGTTGTTTAAAGAGTTTGCTTTAACCCTTGCTGGAGCAGTATTTATTTCCGGTATCGTAGCATTAACGCTTTCACCAATGATGACCAGCAAGTTACTGAAATCGAATGCGGAGCCAAGTAAATTAGAGCAACGAGTAGAGCATACACTAAGCAAAGTAAATGCAGCTTATGCGTATGTCCTTGATTTGGTGATGGTTAATCGTAAATGTATGTTGATGTTTGCAGCGATTATCTTTGCGACCTTACCGGTATTGTTTAAATCACTTTCAAGTGAATTAACACCTACAGAAGATAAGGGCGCATTTATAGCGGTCGGTTCTGCACCTTCTAACGTAAACATAGATTACGTGCAAAATGCGATGACACCTTATCAAGAGATTTTAACCAATACGCCAGAAGTACAGTTTGCGATGACGATTTCAGGGGCACCAAGCTCTAACCAATCTTTAAACGTTGTAACTTTAAAAGATTGGAAAGAACGCTCAAAAAGCCAAACAGCTATCATGAATGAGCTGAATGAAAAAGCGAAATCTATTCCTGAAGTGTCTGTACAAGGCTTTGCGTTCCCAGAAATTAATACAGGGGAGCAAGGTCCTCCAATTGGTTTTGTGATCAGCACATCACAAGACTACGGTGATTTAGCAAATGTGGCGGGTAAATTCTTAGAGGATATGCAAAAATCCAGTAAGTTTGTTTATACCGATCTTGATCTTAAATTTGATACGGCTCAAATGCGTATTAAGATCGACCGTGAAAAAGCGGGGACTTACGGTATTACAATGCAACAAATCAGCCGTACGTTAGGCAGCTTCTTATCTGCCGCAACCATTGAACGTGTGGATATTGATGGTCGAGCTTACAAAATTATTTCCCAAGTAAAACGTGACAATCGTTTATCTCCGGAAAGTTTTAATAAGTATTACATCACCGCAGCAAATGGTACCTCTGTTCCATTAAGCAGCTTGGTGACGGCTACATTGGAACCACAACCAAGTACATTGCCTCGTTTCAGCCAGTTAAACTCTGCGGTGATTAGTGCTGTACCGATGCCAGGTACTTCAATTGGTGATGCGATCCAATGGTTACAGGACAATGCGAAAAATACTTTACCACAGGGTTATAACTATGACTTTAAAAGTGAAGCGCGTCAGTTAGTACAAGAAGGTAATGCGCTTGCTGTAACGTTCTTACTTGCGGTAGTGATTATTTTCTTAGTCTTGGCAATTCAGTTTGAATCAATTCGCGATCCAATCGTGATTATGATTTCTGTGCCGTTAGCTGTAAGTGGTGCGTTATTAGCCTTAAATGCCTTTGGATTTTTGGGTATTGCAGGCTCAACGCTAAATATCTACTCACAGGTTGGTTTGATTACCTTAGTCGGACTTATCACAAAACACGGTATTTTGATGTGTGAAGTAGCGAAAGAAGAGCAGTTAAATCATGGTAAAACGCGTATTGAAGCGATTACCGAAGCGGCTAAAGTACGTTTACGTCCAATTCTGATGACAACCGCTGCGATGATTGCAGCTCTTGTACCGTTGCTTTATGCAACAGGTGCGGGTGCGGTGTCTCGTTTCAGTATGGGTATCGTTATCGTAGCTGGTTTGGCAATCGGTACATTGTTTACCTTATTCGTGTTGCCAGTGATTTATTCTTACATTGCAAGCGAACACAAGCCGTTGCCAGTATTTGATGAAAATGTGAAACCAATTGAAGGTCACATTAACGAACAACATTAATTGAAAATACGATAAAAACAAACCGCACTTTGATTTTTAAAGTGCGGTTTTCTTTTAGATATTAAAAAAGCGAACATAATGTTCGCTTTTTATTTATGAAAGTGCGGTCAATTTTAGACCGTTTTATTTAGCCATTTTTATTTTTAGCAGCTTTGTAAAGTTCCATCGCTTCTGGTAATAAGCGTTGTAAGTTTTCTTGGCGAGATTCATCACTTGGGTGAGTAGAAGCTAACACGTCAAGCGCACCTTTAGAACCACCAGAGGCTTTAGCCATTTTTTGCCATAAACCAGGCGCAACTTGTGGATTGTAACCTGAGCGAGCCATTAGCATTAATCCAACTTCATCCGCTTCAGTTTCTGCGCTACGAGAGTAAGGTTTATCTAAAGCAAAGTCTTTGGTTAAACCTACTGCTAATTCACTTGCGCTTGAGCCAATAACAGTAGAAAGGGCGGCATGACCTAAACTTGCTGCAATATTAGTAGCCATACCAAAATTCACTTTCGCTTTACCGTGTTCTTTTAAAGCGTGTGCCATTTCGTGACCCATTACAACAGCAATTTCATTATCGTTTAACTGTAAGGTATCCACTAAACCTGTGTAGAATGCCATTTTCCCACCAGGCATTGCCCAAGCATTCAATTCTTTTGATTTAATGACATTGATTTGCCAGTTAAATTGTTGTCCAGTTTCATTCGCTTGGTCTGCATAAGGGACCATTTTATTAAATACATTATGGATACGTCTGGCGGTATTGGATGTGGTATCAATTGCACCTTGTGAGCGAATTTTACCCATTTCTTGAGTATAGCTGCTTGCAGCTTGTTGGTTGATTGAAGCTGAATCTGCACAAGATGTGATAACCGCACTTGCTAATACAGCAAACGCAAAACTTTTGAGTTGTTTTTTCATAATTAAGTCCTTTTTGGTTAAAGCGTCAATATTATATAAGTTTCTTTATTGTTGTCGATATAAAAAGATTGCCTTTTAATTTTGTACTATTATAATAGTGCAAAATTATATTCTAGGACTTTACTATGACAATAAAAAAATCTCCTTCTTTATTAGGTGGCGCCATGATTATTGCAGGTACCGCGATTGGTGCAGGTATGCTTGCAAACCCAACCTCAACGGCTGGCGTATGGTTTATCGGCTCTATTCTTGCTTTGGTTTACACTTGGTTTTGTATGACTACATCAGGTTTGATGATCTTAGAAGCCAACTTACATTATCCTACCGGCTCAAGCTTTGACACCATCGTAAAAGATTTGTTGGGAAAAGGTTGGAATATTATCAATGGTCTTTCTGTGGCTTTCGTCTTGTATATTTTAACTTATGCTTATATCACTTCTGGTGGTGGTATTACACAAAACTTGCTCAACCAAGCCTTTGGTTCAGCTGAAAGTGCGGTCGATATTGGACGTACTTCTGGATCCTTAATTTTCTGTTTTATTCTTGCGGCTTTCGTGTGGCTTTCTACTAAAGCGGTGGACCGTTTCACAACCATTTTGATCGTTGGAATGGTGGTGGCTTTCTTCCTTTCTACCGCAGGCTTATTGAGCTCTGTAAAAACAGAGGTGTTATTTAATACCATTGCGGATGGTGAACAAAGCTATTTGCCTTATTTATTGACCGCACTTCCAGTTTGCTTAGTGTCTTTTGGTTTCCACGGAAATGTACCGAGCCTCGTCAAATATTACGATCGTGACGGGCGTCGAGTGATGAAATCGATCTTTATTGGTACAGGTTTAGCCTTAGTGATTTACATTTTGTGGCAGCTTGCGGTGCAAGGTAATTTACCACGTACAGAATTTGCCCCCGTAATTGAAAAAGGTGGCGATGTATCGGCGTTATTAGAAGCATTACACAAATACATTGAAGTGGAATATATTGCAGTTGTGTTGAATTTCTTTGCTTATATGGCCATTGCAACCTCATTCTTAGGGGTAACGTTAGGTTTATTTGATTATATTGCCGACTTATTTAAATTTGATGACAGCGTATTAGGTAGAACAAAAACCACATTGGTAACATTCTTACCGCCGCTATTATTAAGTTTACAATTCCCTTATGGATTCGTGATTGCCATTGGTTATGCAGGATTAGCTGCAACTATTTGGGCAGCAATCGTGCCGGCACTGCTGGCTAAAGCAAGTCGTCAAAAATTCCCAAATGCAACTTATAAAGTGTATGGCGGTAATTTTATGATTGGCTTTGTGATCTTATTCGGCGTGTTAAATATTGTGGCGCAAGTAGGCGCAAACTTAGGATGGTTTGCAAGTTTCGCAGGATAAGTTTTCGCGTTAATATTGTAGGGCGTATTTTATACGCCCTTTTTAATTTTACATAGGAAACGAGATGAGTAACAAAACGAGCGTTTACGATAAAGAAAACTTCTTTGCGCTTTATCAAAAACTTCGATCTAACCCAATCAGTCTCAATGAAATAGTGGAAAAGCCGACCATGCTTTCCCTCTTACCCGATTTACAAGGGAAAAAATTGCTCGATCTAGGTTGTGGAACGGGCGGACACTTACAGCTCTATTTAGAACGGAATGCGGAGAGAGTTGTAGGAACAGATCTTTCAGCTAAAATGCTAGAGCAAGCTGAACAAGATCTGCAAAAGTGCGGTCAATTTTCAGGATGTTTTTCGTTATATCAGTTACCGATGGAAAAATTAACGGAATTGCCAGAAAGTGATTTTGATGTCATTACTAGCTCTTTTGCTTTTCATTATATTGAAGATTTTCCCGCTTTATTAGCGATGATAGCCAACAAGCTTAAGCCTAATGGCACACTAGTTTTTTCCCAAGAGCATCCGATTACAACTTGCCATAAAGAAGGAGAGCGCTGGGAAAAAAATGAGAAAAAACAGCAAGTCGCTTATCGTTTAAATCATTACCGTGATGAAGGACTGAGAGAGCGAAATTGGTTTCAACAACCTTTCAAAACGTATCACCGCACTACAGCAACGATTATTAATGATTTAATTGCTGCTGGTTTTCAAATTGAGCAAATGGCTGAACCCATGTTAGCCGAGCAGCCACAATGGCATGATGAATTTAAAGATTTACGGCATCGTCCCCCTTTATTGTTTATTAAAGCAAGAAAAGTGATGAATTTAACAAAATAAACTGGTTTTTGACCGCACTTTATGGTATAAATCGCACCGCTGTTTTTGGGTTTCAAAAGCAGCGTTTTTAATTATTAACAACACACACATATCATTAAGGCTTAATCGGGGTGCCAAACGGTCGATTAGCTGATATGTGGAGGCTCAACCCCAACAAAAGGAAAATATTATGGCACAAGTTTCAATGCGCGACATGATCAACGCGGGCGTACACTTCGGACACCAAACTCGTTACTGGAACCCACAAATGAAACCTTTCATTTTTGGTGCTCGTAACGGTGTTCACATCATCAACTTAGAAAAAACTTTACCTTTATTCAACGAAGCTTTAGCGGAATTAACTCGCATTGCTAGCAACAACGGTAAAGTATTATTCGTTGGTACAAAACGTGCAGCGTCTGAAGCAGTTCAAGCAGCAGCATTAGATTGTCAGCAATATTACGTAAACCACCGTTGGTTAGGTGGTATGTTGACTAACTGGAAAACCGTTCGTCAATCAATTAAACGTTTAAAAGATTTAGAAATTCAATCTCAAGACGGTACTTTTGAAAAATTAACCAAAAAAGAAGCGTTAATGCGTACCCGTGAGATGGAAAAACTTGAATTAAGCCTTGGCGGTATCAAAGATATGGGCGGCTTACCAGATGCGTTATTCGTTATCGGTGCAGACCACGAACATATCGCTGTTAAAGAAGCAAACAACCTAGGTATTCCTGTATTTGCTATCGTTGATACTAACTCAACTCCAGCTGGCGTAGATTTCGTTATCCCTGGTAACGATGATGCGACTCGTGCTATCCAACTTTACGTTTCTGCAGCTGCAGCAGCGGTTAAAGAAGGTCGTGGTAACGAAGCTCAAGTTGCTGAAGAATTAGCAGCTGACGCAGAATAATTTAAGTTTTGCAATAAGGCGAAGCCCTTAATAATCAAACGATTAATTGGCATAGGGGCTAAAATTTAGCCCCTATATTTTTATCTAAAAGTGCGGTTAAAATAAATCGCATTTTCGACAGAGGATTTTTAAAATGGCTGAAATCACAGCATCATTAGTAAAAGAACTTCGTGAACGTACCGGTGCCGGTATGATGGAATGTAAAAAAGCATTAGTTGAAGCAAACGGTGATATCGAGTTAGCAATCGACAACATGCGTAAATCTGGTCAAGCTAAAGCAGCTAAAAAAGCAGGCCGTGTTGCCGCTGAAGGTGTTATCCTTGCTCGTGTACAAAATGGTTTCGGTGTATTAGTTGAAATGAACTGTGAAACTGACTTCGTAGCAAAAGATGCGGGCTTCTTAGGTTTAGCAAACGAAGTAGCTGATTTCGCAGCAGCAAACAAAGGTACTACTATCGAAGCATTACAAGCACAATTTGAAGAAAAACGTGCTGCATTAGTGGCTAAAATCGGTGAGAACATGAACATCCGTCGTGTTGCTTACTTAGATGGTCAAGTTATTGCTCAATACTTACACGGTGCGAAAATCGGTGTGTTAGTTGCGGGTGAAGGTTCTGCTGATGAACTTAAAAAAGTAGCAATGCACGTTGCTGCATCTAAACCTGAATTCGTGAACCCAGAAGATGTATCTGCTGAAGTGGTTGAACACGAACGTCAAATCCAAATCGACATCGCAATCAACTCTGGTAAACCAAAAGAAATCGCAGAGAAAATGGTTGAAGGCCGTATGAAGAAATTCACTGGTGAAGTTTCATTAACAGGTCAACCATTCGTAATGGATCCTTCTGTATCTGTAGGTGACTTCTTAAAATCAGTAAACACTTCAGTGTCTAACTTCATCCGTTTAGAAGTGGGTGAAGGTATCGAGAAAAAAGAAGAAGATTTCGCAGCTGAAGTTGCAAAAATCACTGGCGGTAACGCTTAATTTTCTCCATTGAGATATAAAAAAAGCCGATATTGAATATCGGCTTTTTTGTTGTCTGAAATTTGAGATTTTCTATTTCTTTGGACGAATATCGATAGCAGGATCTGCATCTTTACGATATTTTTCTTCAATCAGTTTTTTCAGACCATAATCATTTTTGTCAGCTTGTTCAGAGAATAAATCTTCTTCTAATGTGAGCTTCGGATTTTTAATGCCTATCCAATTAGCAATACCTTCTAAGAAATTCAAACCAGATTTAAAGGCTTTGTATTCTTTACGTGCCGTATCATCAGATGAAATCTTAAAGAGCGGAATATTATGATGTAATTGGCTGTGACAGTTTTGGTTAAACAAGGTGACGCCATGTTTATCATCTTCCTGATGACATAAACCATGATCTGAAAAATAAATCATTGAGAAAGTGCGGTGTGTTTTTTGCTCGTTTTCTTTGAGCGTTTCATACACTTTCTTAATAAAATTATCGGTTTTCTTAATGGATGTAATATAGCAATTTAAGTATTCGTTCTTTTTCTCAATATCATTGTCATTGAAAATTTTCGGGTAATCTTCAACGCGATCACAAGCAAGCGGATGCGAACCATAAATGTGTAATACAATAAAGCGTTTACCTTGCGTTGGATCTTCTAAAACTTGGGCAAATTTAGGAATTAAATCAAAATCGCTATAGTTTGTCGAATTAAAGCTCCCACCTTTTTTCAAGAAAATGGTTTCATCAGATTTTGAGGCAAGCGAAGCAACTGGCGTGTCATATTCACCTAAAAAACCTTGATTAGACAGCCAGTAGGTTTTCAGACCTGCAGACTTAATGAGATCCACTAAGCTTAAATCATAGTTTGGTTCCCATTTTTCTTTATCAGGTAACGTTAACATTAAGCGCAATGAGGCGACAGTGTTGGTTCCGGCGGATGTCATGCCATCAATCAGTGTACCATTTGCAGATGACATAAATGGTGTGTCATTGACGGGGTATCCATACGCATGCAAGTAATCTTTTCTCGCACTTTCACCCAAAATCATCACATAATCTTGGTATTTAGAATTTTCTAATGTGGATTGTCCCCAGCTGCTTTCCTGTGACATTTTTTTCAATTTTTGCCATTCATTAACAATTTCTACACTCGAATCTATTGTTTCTTTTAATGGCGCAGCAATCGGTAAGTTGTAGCCAATCAACAGGGTAGCGAGGGCAATGAATGTTTTATTGCGATAAAATTTTACCCCAAATTTGACCGCACTTTTGTAATGTAAAAAGACTAAAACTGGAATAGCTAATGCAGCTAAATAGCTGCTTACAGGGATTTGCATGAGAAACTCTTTGGTCTCTAACATATCTGTCGCGAGAACCGATGCAATATATTGGTAGCTTGGTGCACCAAAATTTAAGCCTGTCGGCGTATAAATTGCGTGTAAGCAAACTAAGGGTAATAAAATAAAATAGAAAGATTTTCGGCTACTACTTAATAAAATAATGAAAATAGCCGCGAGTAAAATCAGACTAATAGATGGCTCAGGAAACATCCCTGAACCTCGTAAAATCAAATAACCCGCAGCAATGGCGCAAGCCAAAGAAAAAAGTGCGGTTAAAATTTGTGAGGTTTTTGAAATCTTCATAAAGTTTACCTATAAAATCAAAACAGCGATATTTTATCGCACTTTTCTGACCAATTTCCATTTTTAACTTTTTCGCTCTTTTGCTAGAATAAGCCAAATTTTGTAACCGACAAAGGAAAAGACAAATGAGCCAACCAATTTACAAACGTATTTTATTGAAATTAAGTGGTGAAGCATTGCAAGGTGATGAGGGCTTCGGTATCGATCCTTCGATCCTTGATCGTATGGCGTTAGAGATTAAAGAATTAATTGAAATGGGCGTGGAAGTTGGTGTTGTGCTCGGTGGTGGTAACTTATTCCGTGGTGCAAAATTAGCTAAAGCCGGCATGAATCGCGTAGTGGGCGACCATATGGGGATGCTTGCAACCGTAATGAATGGCTTGGCAATGCGCGATGCGCTTCATCGTGCGGATGTGAATGCAAAATTAATGTCTGCGTTCCAATTAAATGGGATTTGCGATACCTATAATTGGTCTGAAGCGATTAAAATGTTACGTGAAAAACGTGTAGTTATTTTCTCAGCCGGTACAGGTAGCCCGTTCTTTACTACAGATTCTGCGGCATGCTTACGCGGTATCGAAATTGAAGCGGATATCGTTTTAAAAGCGACTAAAGTTGATGGTGTGTATGATTGCGATCCAGCAAAAAATCCTAATGCGAAGCTATACCATAAATTATCTTATGCAGAAGTGATTGATAAAGAATTAAAAGTAATGGATTTAGCCGCATTCACACTTGCGCGTGACCACGGTATGCCAATTCGTGTATTTAATATGTGTAAACCAGGTGCGTTACGCAAAGTTGTACTCGGTACAGAAGAAGGTACAACGATTAGTTAATTTTTAAACGAATAAAACGGCGAGAAAGTATCTCGCCTTTTTTGTGAATAAATTTATTCAAAACTCCCTAAAAATCCAGTAAAATCACTGCGTTTTATCTTTATTTATTGAAAAGGACAGATGAATGATTAATGAAATTAAACAAGATGCTGAAGCTCGCATGGAAAAAAGCCTCGAAGCGTTGCGTGGGCATATTGCAAAAATCCGTACAGGTCGTGCTCAACCTAGCTTATTAGATGCGATCCAAGTGGAATACTATGGTGCTGCGACGCCACTTCGTCAATTAGCTAACGTTGTTGCAGAAGATGCGCGCACTTTAGCGGTAACGGTATTTGACCGTTCTTTAATCAGTGCAGTAGAAAAAGCGATTTTAACTTCTGATTTAGGTTTAAACCCATCTTCAGCAGGCACAACAATTCGCGTGCCTCTTCCTCCATTAACTGAAGAACGTCGTCGTGATTTAATCAAAATCGTAAAAAACGAAGGTGAGCAAGGTAAAGTCGCGATTCGTAACGTGCGTCGTGATGCAAATGATAAAATCAAAGCATTATTAAAAGACAAAGAAATCAGCGAAAACGATCAACACAAAGCAGAAGAAATCATTCAAAAAGTGACTGATAGCTATATCAAAAAAGTGGATGAGATCTTAGCAGATAAAGAAAAAGAATTAATGGATTTCTAATTGTCGAACCATGTTTTGGGGCAGACCAAGTGTCTGCCCTTGTTCTATTCTGATAAAAAAATAAAAGCACAAAGTGCGGTCGAAATTTTATGCAAAAACAAAATCTTGTTATTTTAGGAGCAACCGGTTCTATTGGTCATAGCACCCTTTCTGTTATCGAACGTAATCCTGATAAATACCATGCCTTTGCGTTAGTGGGAGGCAAAAATGTTGAGACAATGTTTGAACAATGCGTGAAATTTCAACCGCACTTTGCTGCATTAGATGATGAAAATGCAGCAAAGTTATTGCGAGAAAAATTAGCCTCGCATCACATTAAAACGGAAGTCTTAGCCGGACAGAAAGCGATTTGTGAGTTAGCTGCACATCCGGACGCAGATCAAGTTATGGCCGCCATTGTTGGGGCGGCGGGATTACTACCAACTCTTTCGGCAGTAAAAGCGAGTAAGAAAGTCTTACTTGCAAATAAAGAATCCTTGGTGACGTGTGGCCAGATCTTTATTGATGCAGTGAAGCAGTCGAAAGCAAAATTATTGCCTGTTGATAGCGAACATAACGCGATTTTTCAATCTTTACCGCCTGAAGCACAAGAAAAGGTTGGGTTCTGTCCTTTGAAAGATTTAGGGGTCAGTAAAATTGTCTTAACTGGTTCGGGTGGCCCTTTCCGTTATACGCCATTAAACGAGTTTGAACATATTACGCCAGAACAAGCCATCGCTCATCCAAACTGGTCAATGGGTAAAAAAATCTCCGTGGATTCTGCCACGATGATGAATAAAGGTTTAGAGTACATTGAAGCCCGCTGGCTCTTCAATGCATCGACTGATGAAATGGAAGTGATTATTCATCCTCAATCTATTATTCATTCAATGGTGCGTTATGTAGATGGTTCGGTCATTGCTCAAATGGGCAATCCGGATATGCGCACGCCCATTGCGGAAACCATGGCTTATCCAAATCGTACAGTCAGTGGTGTGGAACCATTAGACTTCTTTAAAATCAAAGAATTGACATTTATCGAACCTGATTTTAATCGTTATCCAAATTTAAAATTAGCGATCGATGCGTTTGCAGAAGGGCAGTATGCGACAACCGCTATGAATGCAGCAAATGAAATTGCAGTACAAGCCTTTTTAGATGGCTATATTAAATTTACGGATATTGCGAAAATTAACCAAGTATCAGTTGAGCAAATGCCATCTTCTATAATTTCAAGCATTGATGATGTATTAGCCGTAGATAAGCAAGCACGTGAATTAGCAGCTTCGCTGATTAAAAAGTTAATGTAGAATACACCAAAGTGCGGTCATAAAATCCGAATATTTTAGAATGAAAGAACTTGATAACAATAATATTCCCGAACACGTTGCCATCATAATGGATGGTAATGGGCGCTGGGCGAAGCAACAAAATAAGCTACGCATTTTTGGCCATACAAATGGTGTGGCAGCCGTGCGCCGTGCGGTGAGTTATGCACGACAAACTGGTGTTAAATTTTTGACGTTATATGCGTTTAGCAGCGAAAATTGGAATCGTCCAGAGCAAGAAGTGAGCGCTTTAATGACGCTCTTTATGCAAGCGCTTGATCGAGAAGTCAAAAAATTACACAAAAATAATATTCGTTTAAAGATTATCGGTGATGTTTCTCGTTTTAGTGAAAAATTGCAAGAGAAGATCGCAAAAGCAGAAAATTTAACGGGAAATAATACCGCACTGACTTTAAATATTGCGGCTAATTACGGTGGTTGTTGGGATATTGTTCAAGCGACTCAACAATTAGCTGAAAAAGTAAAAAATAATGAGATTTCGGTGAGTGATATTAATGAATCACTTTTCCAGCAACATTTAGTCACACAAGATGAGCCGCCAGTCGATTTACTAATTCGCACAAGCGGTGAGCAACGTATTAGCAATTTCTTGCTTTGGCAAATTGCGTATGCGGAATTGTGTTTTTTAGATGTGCTTTGGCCGGATTTTAGTGAAAAAGATTTTAATCAGGCAATTGCCTGCTATCAACAACGTCATCGCCGTTTTGGCGCGACAGAATAAGCGGAGAACTTATGCTTAAAGAACGTGTATTATCAGCCATTGTGTTGATTGCTTTGGTATTATGTGCCTTGTTCTTATTTACCCCATTTTATTTTGCCCTAGCCTTAGGCTTTGTGGCGACGCTTGGTATTTGGGAGTGGGCTCAATTTGCTCGTTTTAAAAATCCTTTGGCGCGTCTTTGTATCGCAGCATTTTTAGGCGCATTTATCTTCCTCTGGCTTTATAACGAAGGTAATTATTTAGATGCAGGTCGAGTATTTGAAAACTACTTGCCGCTTTTATTGTTAAATTCAGTCGGTTGGTGGGCGCTTGCATTAGTATTAGTGGTGACTTATCCAAGCTCAGCGAAGTTTTGGGGTAAAAATATCCCTTTACAAGTCTTGTTTGCTTTCTCTACGCTGATCCCTTTTGTTGCAGCAGTCTTACGTTTACGTTTAGATAATTATACAGCTGCTCCTCATCATGGTTTATTCTTATTGCTTTATGTGTTTGTATTGGTATGGGCGGCTGATTCTGGTGCCTATTTTGCGGGACGAGCTTTTGGTAAGCACAAACTTGCACCGAAAGTATCACCTGGGAAAACATGGCAAGGCGTATTTGGAGGCATGATCACCGCGGCGGTATTGGCATTTGTATTTATCCATTTCTCAGGTGAAACCTTATTAGGTAGTCGTGCAATGAGTGGTTTTGTTGTGCTTTCTGTGGCAACAGTGGCTATTTCTGTATTAGGTGACTTAGCCGAAAGTATGTTTAAACGTGAATCAGGCATTAAAGACAGCAGTCAATTAATTCCAGGCCATGGCGGTATTTTAGATCGTATTGATAGCTTAACAGCCGCAGTACCGTTCTTCACATACTTCTATTTCTTTGTGTTATAGGATAGAACATGTCGTTTTTGTGGTCGCTTGGCTCATTTATTGTTGCAATTGCTGTACTGGTTGCCGTACACGAATACGGTCACTTTTGGGCAGCAAGAAAGTGCGGTATTAAAGTTCATCGTTTTTCGATTGGCTTTGGTAAAGTGATTTGGCGACGCACAGATAAATTGGGCACCGAATTTGCGATTTCAGCCATTCCGCTTGGTGGTTATGTCAAAATGCTTGACGGGCGAAATGAAGAAGTTCCAGCAGAATTAAAATCGCAGGCATTTGAAAGTAAATCTGTTGCGCAACGTGCTTTTGTCATTGCGGCAGGCCCTTTGGCCAATTTTATTTTTGCGATTTTGGCATATTGGGTGATTTATTCTGTAGGGATTCCGAGTGTTAAACCGGTCATTGAAAACGTCACATCAAATTCACCGGCTGCGATAGCTCAAATTGAACCGAATACTCAGATTTTGGCAATTGATGGGAAGAATACACCCGATTGGGAAACCATTAATTTATTGCTCACTGATAAGTTAGGTTCTGATTCTGTTGAGCTCACATTAACGCCTTTTGGTGAAAACCGACCTTATCAACGAACCATTAATCTGCAAAATTGGACATTTGAGCCGGATAAAGAAACAGCGTTTGAAACATTAGGAATCAATCCAGTTTCAAGCAAAGTGGAGATGACTTTATCAAAAGTGGTGGAGAACTCACCGGCTGAAAAAGCGGGCTTATTGATTGGCGATAAAATTTTAGCAGAAAATTCGACCGCACTTGATTGGAAAGCTTTTGTCGCACAGGTACAACAAGGTCAGCCTTTTACAATCAAGGTCGAACGTAATCAAGAAATTTTTAATAAAACCTTGCAACCTGAGAAGAATCGAGATGGTAAATGGTTTGTTGGGTTAAGTCCGACGTTCTTAAAAGTTGGCGAACAGTATCGAACTGAATTAAAATATGGTATTCTTGATGCCCTACAAAAAGGTGTGGAAAAGACAGGCCAAATTTCTTGGTTTATTGTGAAGGCAATCGGGAAATTATTTAGTGGAGAGCTTTCATTTTCCAGTTTGGCGGGGCCAATTTCAATTGCCCAAGGTGCGGGAGCATCTTCTAACGCTGGCGTGATTTATTTCTTAAGTTTTCTCGCGTTAATTAGTGTTAATTTAGGCATAATGAATTTATTTCCGTTGCCAGTTTTAGATGGTGGACATCTCGTATTTTTGGCGGCGGAAGCTATCAAAGGAAAACCTGTTTCAGAACGGGTACAAAATTTAAGTTATCGTATAGGGCTAACAATCTTGTTAATTGAAACAATTTTTGTGCTTTTTAATGATTTCTTACGTTTATAACTATTGTTTTTTATAGGATAAAGTCGATGAAAAAACTTCTAATCGCAAGTTTATTATTCGGTACTACAACGAGTGTATTTGCGGCACCATTTGTAGCAAAAGACATTCGTGTTGACGGTGCTCAAGGAGACTTAGAACAACAAATTCTAGCGAGCCTTCCTGTTCGTAGCGGTCAGCGCGTAACGGATAAAGACGTAGCCAATATTGTACGTTCATTGTTCGTAAGTGGACAGTTTGATGATGTTAAAGCTTTCCAAGATGGCGATGCGTTAGTTGTGAGCGTTATCGCGAAACCAATCATTTCTGAAGTGAATATTAAAGGCAATTCATCTATTCCAACAGAAGCTTTAAAGCAAAATCTTGATGCAAATGGGTTCAAAAGTGGTGATGTATTAAATCGTGCGAAATTAGAAGAGTTTGCGAAAACCTTAAGAGAACATTATAAGAGTGTAGGCCGTTATAATGCGAAAGTTGAACCAATTGTGACAACTTTACCAAATAACCGTGCAGAAATTACCCTTCAAATTGATGAAGATGATACGGCAAAACTTCGTTCAGTGACTTTTAATGGAAATGAAGCGATTTCGAGCAGTAAGTTACAAGAACAAATGGAGCTTCAACCAGATTCTTGGTGGAAACTTTGGGGTAATAAGTTTGATGGTTCTCAGTTTGATAAAGATGTTCAAGCTATCCAAGATTACTACCAAAATAATGGTTACGCAAAAGCAAAAGTGACTAAAACAGATGTTCAATTAAATGAAGATCATACAAAAGCGGATGTGACCATTGATGTAAGTGAAGGTGAAAAATACAATTTAAGTTCTGCCCGTATTGTTGGTAACTTAGGTGGTATGGCTAATGAGTTACAACCATTATTAGGTGAACTTCACTTAAATGATACTTTCAGACGTTCAGATGTGCAATACGTAGAAAGCTTAATTAAAGATAAATTAGGTGAGCGAGGTTATGGTAGCGCAACAGTTAATTCTGTACCAACTTTTGATGATGCGAATAAAACACTGGCTTTAACATTTGTTGTGGATGCGGGTCGTCGTCTATCTGTACGTCAAGTTCGTTTTGAAGGTAATACGGTTTCTGCTGATAGTACATTGCGTCAAGAAATGCGTCAGCAAGAAGGGACTTGGTATAACTCACAATTAGTTGAGTTAGGTAAAGTACGTTTAGATAGAACGGGTTTCTTTGAGAGTGTAGAAAATCGTATTGAACCAATTCAAGGTTCTAATGATGAAGTCGATGTCGTATATAAAGTAAGAGAACGTAATACCGGTAGTATTAACTTTGGTATCGGTTATGGTACAGAGAGTGGTATCAGCTATCAAGCAAGCGTGAAACAAGATAACTTCTTGGGAACGGGCGCTGCGGTAAGTTTAGCCGGTACACGTAATGACTACGGTACAAGTGTAAACTTAGGTTATACAGAACCATACTTTACTAAAGATGGCGTAAGTTTAGGTGGAAACGTATTCTATGAAACTTACGATAACTCAAAAAGTGATACCTTATCAACCTATAAACGTACCACTTATGGTGGTAACATGACATTAGGTTTCCCAGTCAATGAGAATAACTCATATTATGTGGGATTAGGTTATACTTACAATAAAATTAGCAATTTCGCGTATGAGTACAACCGTGATTTATACATGAAATCGATGAATTTGACTGGCAACTCAATTAAAACCAGTGACTTTGATTTCTCATTTGGGTGGAACTATAACAGCTTAAACCGTGGTTATTTCCCAACTAAAGGGGTAAAAGCAAACCTAGGTGGACGTGTAACAACTCCAGGTTCAGACAATAAATATTATAAATTAAGCGCTGAGCTTCAAGGTTTCTACCCATTAGATCGTGATCACCGTTGGGTGTTATCAGGAAAAGCAACCGCCTCTTATGCTAATGGCTTAGGTGGTAAACGTGTACCGTTCTATCAACTTTATACGGCTGGTGGTATCGGTTCATTACGTGGCTTTGCTTACGGTGCGGTAGGTCCTAATGCGATTTATCAAGATAAATATGGTCAATGGTATCAAAGCACTGATGTCGTTGGTGGTAATGCGATGGCTACAGCAAGCGTGGAACTTATTGTTCCAACTCCATTTGTTGGAGATAAAAGCCAAAATAGTGTAAGAACCTCACTTTTCGTTGATGCAGCGAGCGTTTGGAATACAAAATGGAAATCAGATAAAGAAGGCTTAAAATCATCTCCGATTTATGCAACATTACCTGATTACAGCAAAGCAGGTCGAGTTCGTGCTTCAACTGGTGTTGCTTTCCAATGGCAATCACCAATTGGACCATTGGTATTCTCTTACGCGAAACCAATCAAAAAATATGAGAATGATGATGTAGAACAATTCCAATTTAGTATTGGTGGTTCTTTCTAATAAATTGAACTTTTATATTCTATTTAAGTCAAAATCTTTGTTCTGTGTCAGTGAGTTAGCTGACACAGAAAAATTTACTAAACTAATTTAAGGAAATTCAAATATGAAAAACGTATTAAAAGTTACCGCACTTTCTTTAGGTCTAGCACTTGCATCAGGTTTTGCTGCTGCAGATGAAAATATCGCATTCATCAATGCTGGCTATTTATTCCAAAATCACCCAGATCGTCAAGCGGTGGCAGATAAGTTAGATGCAGAATTCAAACCAATGGCAGATAAACTTGCTGCAAGCAAAAAAGAAATTGATGATAAAATCGTAGCATCTCGTAAAAAAGTAGAAGCAAAAATTGCCGCTTTACAAAAAGATGCCCCTCGTTTACGTCAAGCTGAAATTCAAAAACGCCAAGACGAAATCACTAAATTTGGTTCAGATGAAGAAGCAGCATTAAATAAATTAATGGAAGAGCAAGATAAAAAAGTTGCTGAGTTCCAAGAGTTAAATGAAAAACGTCAAACTGAAGAGCGTGGAAAATTATTGGAAAGCATTCAAGTTGCAACGAATAATTTAGCTAAAGCTAAAGGTTATACTTATGTTTTAGATGCAAACTCTGTCGTATTTGCGGTAGATGGTAAAGATATTACTGAAGAAGTATTGAAATCTATTCCAGCAACTGAGAAAGCCGCTCCAGCAAAAACTGAAGAGAAAAAATAATAGGTTCTCATAATGCAAAAATCCTATTCTTTACAGGAATTAGCAACAAAAGTCGGCGGCACCCTTCGCGGTAACGCCGACGTTGTTGTTAATGGTATTGCTGCTCTTTCAAAAGCTGAAGCAAATCAGCTTACGTTCATTTCTAATGCAAAATTTCGCCCTTTATTAGCTGAATCTAAAGCAGGTATTCTTGTGGTGTCAGAAGCGGATGTGGAATTTTGCTCACCTGAAAGTAACTTACTTATCGTCAAAGATCCTTATGTTGCTTACGCCGTATTAGCTCAATATATGGATACTACCCCTAAAGCGGCTCAAAATATCCACCCAAGTGCGGTTATTTCTGAAAAAGCTTCAATGGGTGAAAATGTATCAATTGGTGCAAATGCTGTTATTGAAGAAGGTGTTGTATTAGGCGATAACGTAATTATTGGCGCCGGTTGTTTTGTAGGTAAATTCACCAAAATTGGTGCAGGTACACAGCTTTGGGCAAATGTAAGCGTTTATCATGAAGTAGAAATTGGACAAAATTGCTTAATTCAATCAGGTGCTGTGATTGGTAGTGATGGCTTTGGCTATGCGAATGATCGTGGTCGCTGGGTAAAAATTCCACAAGTAGGACAAGTGATTATTGGTAATAATGTCGAAATCGGTGCTTGTACCTGTATTGACCGTGGAGCTTTAGACGCAACAGTCATTGAAGATAACGTCATCATTGATAACCTTTGTCAAATTGCGCATAACGTTCATATCGGCACAGGTACAGCAGTAGCTGGCGGTGTCATTATGGCGGGTAGCCTAAAAGTGGGGCGTTATTGTTTAATTGGCGGAGCAAGTGTGATCAATGGCCACATGGAAATCTGCGATAAAGTCACAGTAACAGGCATGGGGATGGTAATGCGCCCAATTACTGAACCAGGCGTTTACTCATCGGGTATCCCATTACAAACCAATAAAGAGTGGCGAAAAACAGCCGCACTTACCCTGGGGATTGATGGTATGAATAAACGACTGAAAGCCCTTGAGAAAAAACTTGGCTAAGATTTTTAAAACGTACCCTAGGGTGCGTTTTATTTTTATACAGAAATATCGTATAATTCCAATGTTTTATTATTATTTATTTTAAAGGTATTAGACGTGTCAGAGAATCAAGTAAGTAAAGTAATTGAAGCAAAAGAAATTATGACCTTATTGCCACATCGTTATCCATTTTTATTAGTGGATCGTGTGTTAGACTACAAAGAAGGTGAGTGGTTAAAAGCAATTAAAAATATCAGTGTAAACGAACCTTGTTTTACCGGTCATTTCCCTGGAGAGCCAATTTTACCGGGTGTATTAATTCTTGAAGCTTTGGCGCAATCAATGGGGATCCTTGCATTTAAAACCCATGAATTAAAAGGTGGCGAATTATTCTATTTCGCAGGTATTGATGAAGCGCGTTTCAAACGCCCAGTATTACCTGGAGATCAAATGGAATTGAACGTTCAAGTGATTAAAGAACGTCGTGGTATTACAGCATTCACGGGTATTGCAACCGTAAACGGTGAAGTAGCTTGTGAAGCCAAATTAATGTGTGCTCGTCGATAATTAAAGAAAATTAAGGGGTAAGTATGATCCACCCAAGTGCAAAAATTCACCCAACCGCGCTTGTTGCTGATGGCGCAGTTATTGGCGAAGACGTTGTTATCGGTCCTTTCTGTATTATTGAAGGGAGCGTTGAGATTAAAGCGCGTACCGTTTTAAATTCTCACATTGTCGTGAAAGGCGACACCGTGATTGGTGAGGATAACCAGATTTATCAATTCGCCAGCATCGGTGAAGTCAACCAAGATTTAAAATATAAAGGCGAAGCAACTAAAACCATTATTGGTAATGGCAACCTTATTCGAGAACATGTGACGATTCACCGCGGCACAATCCAAGGTGGTGGTGTAACACGTATTGGTAACAACAACTTATTGATGATCAACGTCCACGTTGCTCACGATTGTCAAATTAAAAATAACTGTATTTTGGCAAACAATGCAACCCTTGCAGGTCACGTTGAATTAGATGATTTTGTTATTGTAGGTGGTATGTCTGCGATTCACCAATTTGTGATTGTCGGTGCGCACGTAATGCTAGGTGGTGGTTCTATGGTTAGCCAAGATGTGCCGCCTTATGTGATGGCACAAGGTAACCATGCACAGCCTTTTGGTGTTAACCTTGAAGGATTAAAACGTCGTGGTTTTGATAAACCAACCATGCATGCTATCCGTAATGTTTATAAAATGATTTACCGTAGTGGTAAAACCCTTGAAGAAGTGTTGCCGGAAATTGAACAAATTGCGCAAACAGAATCTGCAATTAGTTTCTTTGTGGAATTCTTCAAACGTTCTACTCGTGGCATTATTCGTTAATTAACGTTTATTTTCTCGTTAAGAGAAAATGATGAATAACAAAGAGACCGCACTATGATTTGTTCAAAGTGCGGTCGTTTTTTAGGATAAATTTGATGATAAAAGAAAATCCGACTATTGCAATTGTTGCCGGTGAAGTGTCTGGTGATATTCTTGGTGCAGGTCTCATTCAAGCGCTTAAACGCCACTA
The DNA here is from genome assembly GCF_905207935.1 of uncultured Haemophilus sp. Taxonomy (GTDB): domain Bacteria; phylum Pseudomonadota; class Gammaproteobacteria; order Enterobacterales; family Pasteurellaceae; genus Haemophilus_D. The sequence continues at coordinate 5,809 of NZ_CAJLNI010000001.1, read as the reverse complement.
TCCGCAAGCTAAATTTGTCGGGATTGGTGGTGAGCGAATGATTGCTCAAGGTTTTGAAAGCTTTTTTGATATGGAAGAGCTCTCTGTCATGGGGCTAGTAGAAGTACTTAAACATTTACCTCGATTGCTTAAAATTCGTCGCAGTATTATCGAACAACTTTCTGCTATTAAACCGGATGTATTTATCGGTATTGATGCACCGGATTTTAATCTTACCGTTGAACTAAAATTAAAAGAAAAAGGGATTAAAACCATTCATTACGTGAGTCCATCTGTATGGGCTTGGCGTCAAAATCGTATCTACAAAATTGCCAAAGCAACTCATCAAGTATTGGCTTTTCTTCCTTTTGAAAAAGCTTTTTATGATCGTTTTAATGTGCCTTGCCGTTTTATTGGCCATACCATGGCAGATGCGATTCCATTAAAACCAAATCGTACAGAAGCTTGCCAGACTTTAGGTATTGATGAAAAAGGACGTTACCTTGCTATTTTAGTAGGGAGTAGAGGTAGTGAAGTGGGCTTCCTTACTGAGCCATTTTTAAAAACTGCTTTGTTATTAAAAGAAAAATATCCAGGCTTGCAGTTTTTAGTCCCTTTAGTGAATGAAAAGCGTCGCCAGCAATTTGAGGAAATAAAGGCTCAGATTGCACCTGATCTTGATATGCATTTAATTGATGGTAAAGCACGCCAAGTGATGATTGCTGCCGAAGCAACTTTACTAGCTTCAGGTACCGCTGCACTTGAAGCGATGTTGTGTAAATCGCCAATGGTGGTGGGGTATCGAATGAAACCTTTCACACATTTTTTGGCAAAACGATTGGTCAAAACAAAATATATTTCATTGCCTAATTTGTTAGCGGATGAAATGCTTGTGCCAGAAATGATTCAAGAAGATTGCGAACCGCAAAAATTAGCAGAACAACTTTCTCAGTATTTGGGCGATGACGAAAGTGCGGTCAAATCTCGCAGTGTTTTAATTCAACGTTTTACAGAGTTGCATAAATTAATTCAATGTGATGCGGATAGCCAAGCTGCACAAGCTGTGGTTGATTTATTGGAGCAAAAGCATGACTGATTTTGTTTATCCTGAAGGTTATCAATTATTTGCAGGGGTGGATGAGGTTGGACGCGGCCCTTTAGTAGGGGCAGTTGTAACGGCTGCAGTGATCTTAGATCCGAATAACCCGATTACTGGACTGGCAGATTCTAAAAAGCTCAGCGAGAAAAAACGTCTTGCACTGGCAGCAGAAATTAAAGAGAAAGCCTTAGCTTGGGCAATGGGACGAGCAGAGCCTACTGAAATTGATGAATTGAATATTCTGCATGCATCCATGTTGGCGATGGAACGGGCCGTAAAAGCCTTAAAAATTCAACCGCACTTTGTGTTGGTGGATGGCAATCGAATTCCGCCTAACCTTGGTTTGCCAGCCCAAGCTGTGGTGAAAGGGGATTCACTTGTGGCTGAAATCAGCGCAGCCTCTATTTTGGCAAAAGTCGCACGGGATCAGGAAATGGAAGAGTTAGATAAAAAACACCCTGAATATGCCTTTGCTCAACATAAAGGTTATCCAACTAAGTTGCACTTAGAAAAATTAGCGGAGCTTGGTCCTTTACCGGAGTATCGTCGTAGTTTTTCACCCGTGAAGAAAGCATTAGACATAGAAGAATAGTTAGAGTGAAAGGTCGTAAGATTAAAGGATAGAGTATGAATACCATTTTTGATCATGCACTTTGGGTGAGCCCATTATTTTGGACATTAATGTTGCTTGGCGCAGCCATCATTTTATTTGTGCATAATAAAATTCGTATGGATGTGGTGGCATTATTGGTGATGCTCTCTTTTTATCTAAGCGGCATTCTCAGTATCCAGGAGATCTTAGTTGGCTTTAGCGATCCTAATATTATCCTGATTGCTTTACTCTTCATTGTGGGGGAAAGCTTGGTTCGGACAGGAATTGCTTATCGTGTGAGTGACGGCATCTTGAAAGTTGCGGGAAATAGTGAAGCTAAAGTGCTTATTTTACTGATGCTTTCAGTGGCTGGATTAGGTGCATTTATGAGTTCTACTGGCGTGGTTGCGGTGTTTATTCCTGTTGTGATTATGATTTGCCGTCAAATGAATATTTCCCCAAAACGATTAATGATGCCGTTAAGCGTAGCGGGATTAATCAGTGGGATGATGACGTTAATCGCGACAGCCCCTAACCTTGTAGTGAATGCGGAATTAGTGAAAGATACGAATCTTCGTCTTGAGTTTTTTGATTTCACACCAATCGGATTGTTGATCTTAGTGCTAGGCATTGGTTATATGCTTATTGCCCGTCGATGGCTTTCTGATAATAACGATGAAAGCAATCAAGATACTGCGCAGAGCTCCATGAATGAGCTAATTAATGAATATGGTTTGAAAGATCGTACAAAACGCTTAGTGGTGAAAAGCACGTCTCCTTTCGTAGGTAAAACCTTAGACCAACTTCATTTGCGTTCTAGCTATCAATTAAATGTGTTGGCGATTGAGCGTTGGAAGCATTTCCGTCCGAGTTACATCATGCCTCTTGGTACATCAGAGATAAAAGCAAAAGATATTCTCATGGTGGATTTGGAACGCTGTGATTTTAATTTCGATATGTTTTGCCAAGAATTTCATCTAGAGCCAGCCGAAATTAAATCACAATCGTTTGATCAGCAGGCACGTTCCATTGGAATGGCCGAGTTGATTATCGTGCCGAACTCCGCCTGTATTGGTAAAACCACTGCAGAGTTACAATTCCGCACAAAATATGGCTTAAATGTAGTTGGGATTAAGCGAGATGGTGTGGTGTTGAGTGATGCTTTTAAAGAAAAATATCGCTCAGGTGATTTGCTTTTAGTGATTGGCGATTGGCGACTTATTCAAGCGATGCGTGATCGTCGAAAAGATTTCCTGGTATTGAATTATCCGAAAGAAATGGAACGCGCTGTGCCAGCTCAACGTCAAGCGCCGCTCGCATTATTGTCCATTTTAACTATGGTGGTGCTGATGGTTTCAGGTGCTGTACCGAATGTTGTGGCTGCCTTGATTGGTTGTTTAATGTTGGCTTATTTCCGTTGTGTGGATGCCAAAAGTGCTTACGACTCCATTCAATGGCCTAGTCTCATTTTGATTATCGGAATGATGCCATTTTCAACCGCACTTCAAAAAACAGGTGGGGTTGAGTTTGCGGTGAAATGGTTAACACAAATCATTGATGGATGGGGAATGTATCCGGTATTGATTGTGCTCTTTGTATTTTGTGCATTAGTCGGGTTGTTTATTTCAAATACAGCCACTGCAATTTTGATGGCACCAATTGCGATTTCTCTTGCTCAGCAACTTAATGTGTCTCCCGTGCCATTTGCGATGGTCGTTGCGATTGCGGCTTCTGCTGCATTTATGACCCCAGTCTCTTCTCCAGTAAATACCATGGTGGTGGGGCCGGGGGGCTATAAATTTGCTGACTTTATTAAAATCGGCGTACCTTTTACCTTAATTGTTATGTCGGTGACTGTTTTTATTGTGCCAATATTATTTCCATTTTAAATGAAAAGAGCGGTCAGTTTTGAAGTTAAATTTTTACTGCTTTCGTAATTTATAAAGCATTTGCATTATGTACTTGGAATAGAAAATGGATATTTATTGCCTTGTCTTTGATGACTATGAAACGTTAGATCTAATGGGACCTGTTGAGTTTTTAGCAAGAGTCCCTAATGTTAAACTTCACTATGTCTCTCAAGTAGGGGGATTAGTTCGTAGTAAACAAGGGTTTCATATTGAAACAGAAAAACTAGAACATTTATTGCCTCATAGTGTGTTATTAGTTGTAGGAGGGCAAGGAACTTGTCAGTTAGTAAAAGATGAACAATTTATTAATCAGCTTGGTAAGTGGATTGATGAGTCAAAGGGTTTGTACAGGTTCAGCATTATTGGCTTGTACGGGGCGATTAGATAGCTTAAAAGCGACTTCTAATAAAAAATCTTTTGAATGGGTAAAACAATGTCGTTCTACAGTGAAATGGCAACGCGTTGCAAGATGGGTGAAAGATGGTAAGTTTTATACTTCATCAGGCGTTTCTGCTGGTATGGATATGGCACTTGGGTTTATTGCTGATTATTATGGCAATGACTTGGCTCAAGACATTGCTAACCACACCGAATATCATTGGCAAAAAGATCCTAGTGTAGATAATTTTGCTCGAATTTATGGATATGAATAATAGATTTAGTTTTAGATTAAACAAAAGAGCAGTCAAAACTGACCGCTCTTTTTATCTCTCAGCGAGATTATTTATTTAATTTCGCTTTGTAAGTTGGGTTCATTAAGTTTTCTACAGAAAGGATATCATCCAATTGTTCTGCGGTTAATAAACCTTTTTCTAATACCACTTCACGTACGCCTTTACCGGTTTGAGCACAGATTTTACCCACTAAGTCGCCATTATGGTGACCGATAAATGGATTTAAGTAAGTCACGATACCGATTGAGTTAAATACGTAGTTTTCACAAATTTCTTTGTTTACAGTAATACCGTCTACACATTTATCGCGTAAGTTCACGCAAGCATTGGTTAAGATGTCGATAGATTCAAACATTGCTTGGCCAATCACTGGTTCCATTACGTTTAATTGTAATTGACCCGCTTCAGATGCGAAAGTAACGGTAGTATCGTTACCAATTACTTTAAAGCAAACTTGGTTTACCACTTCTGGAATAACAGGATTCACTTTTGCAGGCATGATAGAAGAACCTGCTTGTAATTCAGGTAAGTTAATTTCTTTAATACCTGCACGTGGACCAGAAGAGAGTAAACGTAAGTCGTTACATACTTTAGATAGTTTTACTGCGGTACGTTTTAATGCACCGTGAACCATGACATAAGCGCCACAGTCAGATGTTGCTTCAATTAAGTTTTCTGCTGGTACGCAAGCTAATCCGGTTACTTCAGCAAGGTGTTTTACAACTAGTTCTGTATAGCCTTGTGGAGTATTTAAACCCGTACCGATTGCCGTTGCACCAAGGTTTACTTCAAGGAGTAAATCTGCAGTACGTTTTAAGTTACGCACTTCTTCTTCAAGTAATACGGCAAAGGCTTTAAACTCTTGACCAACCGTCATAGGTACAGCATCTTGTAATTGAGTACGACCCATTTTTAAGATGTTCGCAAACTCTTTTGCTTTATTATCAAAACCGTCGTGTAAATATTGAATTTTATCGATCAATTTTAAGATGCTGTTATACACTGCAATACGGAAACCGGTAGGATACGCATCATTGGTTGATTGGCTTGCGTTAACGTGATCCATCGGGTTAATCACGTTATATTCGCCTTTTTTATGACCAATTTTTTCAAGCGCAAGGTTAGCAACCACTTCATTGGTATTCATATTGACAGACGTACCTGCACCACCTTGATAGACGTCTGATGGGAATTGATCTAAGCATTTCCCCGTGGTAAGGATTTCATCACAAGCTGCTACAATCGCTTTTGCAATATCACTTGGAATTGCACCTAATTCACCATTTGTTAGGGCAGTTGCTTTTTTTACCATTACCATGCCGCGAACAAACTCTGGTACGTCAGAAATGGTTACGTTAGAAATATTGAAATTTTCTACCGCTCTTAATGTGTGGATACCCCAGTATGCATCCGCCGGCACATCACGTTCGCCTAATAAATCCACTTCTTTTCTGTATTGAGTCATTTGAATCACCTTTTTGGGTTGTTAATTAATTTGAGGTAATTATAGGAATTTACATTGAAAATAAATTTGATATGGATCACATTTTAAAGA